>CANFLQ010000039.1 GCA_947447995.1 Bacteroidota bacterium
ATATACATTGGTTATTCGGTTATCGGCATCGTACTCGTATTTATGGTGCATTTCGTCGGGCTGTCCGCTTTGGTAATGCACCGCTATTACGTTACCACTCACCAAATCATAATCGTAATCGATACGCTTAAAACGCTGGCTGGGGTTTTGCGCATATATACTATCCATGAACATTATCATGGATAGCAGCAATAGGTAAACTAATTTATTTTTGTTTGATATACTTTTCATAATTGACTTTAGTAATTAATGAACGGCATCTAATACCGGATTATCCTGTAACAATAGTTTTACATTGCCATGAATATCGTAACTGTAATGTGTTGCATGGTTGTATGTTTGTGTGTTTCCGTCGTAACTATTTTCGAACGTAACACTTGCTACACGTTTTCTCAAATTTTCCTGAGTTACAGGAAGCGTTGCAAATGCCTGATAATCGTAATAAGTATGGGTTATTTCGGTTTTAATACCTGAATTTATCCAAGCTGCAAATTTATTATCATCCAATACTCCACTATCGTATTGACCTTCGATAGATGAACCTGCTGCTATTTCTCCAACTTCCATTATTCGTCCTAATGCATCATACAAAGTATAACTGTATGTTAAATGATTGGTTGTTTTATTAAACTGTTTGGAGTTTTGAGATACAATCATTCTGCCGAGTTTATCATAATAAAATAAGCTGGCATACATATCCTTTAAGTCTTTTAATTTAGATACATTTCCGTTTGCTCCCGCTATTACCATGCTTCCATTGCTAAGTGCAGTAATGTCTTTGTAGTTGTCGGTAGTTGCCGGATTAGGATCATTAAGATTTTGTGATGTCCAGGTATCCCCACCGTTCAGGGTTTTAAACATGGCACCGTTGTTACCCACCACATATCCGGTCATATAATCAACAAAGTAAACATCGTTTAGGATTTGAGCAATAGGTTGAGCTTTAAGCGTACAAGTAATAAGGTTATATATTTTTAAAACAGTACCATTATCGCCGCAAGCGAAGGCGGTTGTTTTATCTACCATATACACAGCATTCAAATTTTGACTGGTATTTGTGTTTGAAACAGCTGTCCATATAGCACCGGTACTAGTGCTAACAAATACATTACCGCCATTTCCTACAATAAAACCTACGAAGTCTGAAAAGTAAATATCGTTTAGTTTAGTAGTACCAAATGATCCGGTAACAGGCAACCATGTAACACCCGAATTGGTTGTTTTTAAAACTGTTCCGGCATCACCAACGGCAATGGCATTGGTAGCGCCAAATGCGTATACTGCATTAAGATTATTAGTGGTAGGGGATGCTTGTGCAACCCAGGTATTACCGCCATCGGAAGTGGTAAGGATAGCACCACCAGCACCCACGGCATAGCCGTCTTTATTGTTCGCCAGTTTTGAATCGTTTATCACAGCAGGGTTAAATTGATTGAGCTGTGTTGCCGAAACGCCATTGATCTTAAATATTTTCCCTTTTTGACCAATAGCAAACATGTCTGAACTTGAAGGATTTTTATATATGGCAAGCAAATTATCTGTTGATATAGGGAAACCAATTGCCATATTTCCACCTGAAGTAATGGATGTACCACTACAAGCATTGCCAACAGCTGTACCACTGTTAGATGCTGTAAACACTGCACTTTTAAAATCAGAAGTACCAACAGTTTGCTCTAACCAGGTTAATGAATTTACCGTAGTTAAAATTGCGCCTGCCTCACCAACGGCTGCACCAGCCAATGAGTTGTTTAAACTTATATCATAAAGGTTTTTATTGGTTCCTGTAATTTGCATTTGCCAGTTAATATTGTCCGTTGTTTTAACTATAGTCCCGTCTACACCAACAGCAATGGCATTATTAGCATCCACTTTGGTAACCGCGTATAATGCAGGTGGTGTAAACGCATTGCTGGCGGATGACCAGGATCCGTTAATAACATCCGAAATGTACCAAAGTTCACCATTTGTACCAACAGCAGTACCATACAAGCCGTTGCTTTCGTTATTCATAAAAACACTTTTTAAATTATTGGTCCCCGGATTGATAACCTGCGATGATTGCGACCAGGTACTATTACTTGCATTGTATGTGGCCAGGTATCCATCCTGACTGATTGCATAACCATGCGTTGCATCAGTAAAATGCAAAGCGGTATATACTTTAGTTAAGGAAGTAACCTGACTAAATATGCCTGAGCTGTATGAATAAATTTTTCCGCTGGCAGCTAATACCACCCCCTTTTTAATGTTGCTAATATTAGTAAAAAAGCCATCAACAATGTTTTCGCCAATTAAACCTGTAAGGTTGATAGATGTCCAACTGCCACCACCATTAGAACTTTCGTAAACCTGCCCCAAGTTTAAAACTGTATTGCCTACGATATATACTTTTTCGGGAGTTGTAGAATTATCAACAACTATTTTATTGATCCCTGAAATATTACCTGTAGTTAATGCATTCCAAGAAGAACCATTGTATGCACTTAATTGTCCGGCAGCAGTAGCAGCATAGCCATGCGAAGCAGAAGTAAAATACATATCGGTAAATTGACCTACAGGAGTGGTTTCTGCTGTAAAAGTAGTTCCACCGTTGGTTGTTTTAAAAATATTTCCATCAACATCCAATACCCATCCAATACTGGTGGAACTAAAATAAAGTGTTTTAAGTTCCTTTTTAAGATTATTGGGGATCTCTTTCCATGTTGCACCTAAATCGGAACTTTTGATTAAACTACCATCTTTTCCTATGCTTAATCTAAGACCATTAACACTTATTACTTTGTTTTGATCTACAGTTCTGATATTATTCATTGCAGCCCACAATAAACCACCGTCGTTGGTTGAATAAATAGTGCCGGCATCGGTAACAGCTATACCATGATCGGAATCGTTAAAACTAATATCTGTTAAATTTGCAGTACCAAGTATATTTTTAAGCGAACTAACAGAACTTAACCAAGTAGCTCCTCCATCAGCCGTTTCCCAACGAACACCGCTTTTTTCAAAAACAAAGCCTGCCGTATTGGTCAACATGTGTAAACGGAATAATTCATTTACTGTAGGTGGTGTTGTTGGATTCCAAGCTATACCACCATTGGTTGTTTTTAACACAGTACCATTTTTACCAATTGTATAAGCCGTTAATGCATCTGTTATCTGTACATCGTTCAAATCAACAATACCAATATTGGTGGTTTCGGACCAGGAAGTTCCACCTGTAGAAGTAGTAAATATATGTCCAACCCCATTGGCATCTTTTGTAAAGGCCAAACCATTAAAGGCATCTGAAAATGCTGTATTGGATACGATATGAGTAGCTGGTATACCTGTTGCTGTTTTAGATGCTTCAAATATTGCCAAGTTTTCGTTATCCGGCATAGATTGCCCTTTTAACTGGTTCAAGGAATTGTATTTGTAGGTTGTAGGTAAGATATGTTTGGTGAAATACGTATGTGTACCATTTGCCCTGTCTGATTTAATTTGAGCCATATCGGAAATTACCTGTGTTTGACTTGGATTGCTATTTACCCTTACAACACCTGCCGGAGGAATTGTACGCACCAAATTACCTCCCTGATCATAATAGTAGAGCGTAAAATGGTGTTCGCTATCCTGGTAATTCATAAAAAACTCTTCATACACATTTAAACATTTGCTAATGTATTTTTCCTGAAACTGTTGTTTAATACCATCTATATATGTATTAAAACGTTGCTTACCGTTATTGGTGGCAATGTTCATTAATTCTGTTGCACAAGGATTAGTATCAACTACTATCTCGGGCCAAGGGATGGATGTTATGTCACACATACAAACGGAAGGAGGATCGAGGGTGCAGTCCGTATTGACAACTTTAAAAGATATATCATCTAAATATAAAAATGAAATTTGAGTAGAAATACTTATATCTACAGTACCTGTATTGTTTCCCGAATTCCATATACGTGTTGAATTTATCCATGATCCACTTGAATAATTTATTATTGGGCCAGTAACAAACAGCGTATCACCTCCAATACTTGATTGCACATAATCGCCATATTGATACCAAAAACTAAACTTATAATTGGTATTGGGTTGTATTCCCGATATGGTTTGCTTCCATAAAATACCCGTTTCATAACTTTCATCATAAACATATAAATAATTTCCGCTTCCTGGATTTGTATGGTCTGCTGGCATATAATCATTACTTGCGCAATTCAGTGGTGTCTTTATATTATAATACGATGATTTATCCATAAGACAATTATTGTTATAGTTTCTAGATGAAGTAAAACCTGTATTTCCTTGAGAAAAATTTCCGTTAATTACCATTTCGGTAGTTGGGCATAATGGTTTCAACGAAATATCATCAAAAGCAAGTGAGTAAATACAATCTGAAAATCCTGAAACTATTGCAAGATTAATTTGCGTTGTTGCACCTGAAAAATAATTAGCAGTAATATTTATCCAATTTGATGAAATATTTACTGCCGCAATAGAATAAGTTATACCATTCACTTGCATCACTATTTGATTACCGGTATTTCCACAATCACCACCTATATATTTTACCCAAACAGAAAATAAATAATTGGTATTAGGAAGTACTGTAATAGGAGTAGTATTTGACCAAAAAGTTTTACCATATACAAATTGTTGATTAAAAAAAAGTGATGAACCAGAACCACTTGAATGGTCCGGTGGTGTTGCACTAATACTATAATTCGAAATATTAGTTAAAAATCCTGTATTTCCATGTTCAAAATCTCCATTGACCACTAATTCTCCATTAGTTTGCACCTGTTTACCTTGTGCTTGCACAAGATATGGCGGCAATGCATTATCGCAAACACCCATGCTTAAGCATGAGCTATGACCTGTAAGTGTTATGTATTGAGGACTTGCAGGATTAGCCGATGTGCCGGTACTTACAAGGGCATTAATTGTAAAATCATTGGAAGAACCTCCCGAAACAATATTAATATTGCTAAACTGCAATATCTGGTCAAAAGTAAAGCTTGTTTCCGGAGGCATTGTAAAGGTAAAACTACAAGTTCCCTGCTGTCCGGATGCGTTAACATAAGCAGTTAATACGCCGTTTACAGGAGGTAGTGTAACCCATGTCCAAACAGTGTTTACACCAGCATTTACCGCAGGGGCTATCACTGCATCGAATTTGGTTTTAAGGTCACCAAAAACTGCATTAAATGGTTCAGGATTTAAAGATACAGCAGCTGTACTGGTAAACGATTGGTTTATAGCCGGCGACTTTGATGAACGGTATACCAATGCGTTTAACAAATTTTGTACTTGCAACGCTTCCTTGCTGGGTTTGCAAATAGGATCAAAAGTACATCCTCCAACATCAAACCCTGCCAAACCTTCTACTACCAATTCTCGGTAACGATTTGGAAAAATGGCATCGTATAATGGATCTAAGGGTTTTAGCAGAACAGTTGCAATCATACGGAAACTTCTTTTACCGTTAGCAGTTGGATCAATTGTAGAAACAGCATTGTATTTCAAACAACATATTTTTTGTATATCCGAAAACGAATATAAATTTAAACCGGCAAGTGTAGCTGCAACATCCGATGTTGTTGTAGTAGTGGCCTCAGTAGTCATTTTCAACTTCAATGTACTGCTTTGTGCACCCGACTGAAAATGAGCAGTATAAATACCGCCTGTTTGAGAATCATAATTATAAGTTACATTGCTTAAAGGATTAAAATTTAATGCCTGCCCTAAATCAGTTGTAAATTCGGGATAAATAGAACCCGCTGGATAACACGTTAAATTAACACCGGAATTAAAAAAATTAGTAGCTGTAGTTTGATCGTTTACAGGTTTTGTAATCAATGCATTCAGCATCATTTCCAATCGTTGTGCGTTCGGACAAATACCGCATGATTTATATAATGCCAGATCAGCTTGTTTTTTACCTTCTGCAATTATTGCTAGTTCTTTTACAGGAGAATCTACCACTTCAAAATTATTTGCAGTATGTATATCTTCATAGCTACCATATTTTTCATTTTGATCATAGATATTTCCAGCAGATAAAGAACCTATTTGCAACATATCACTTATGCCCGGAAATCGTGCTGATTTATCATGATAATATTGAGCATTCCCTTGAAAACAAGGTTGCTCCTGATTAAAATATTGTGATCGGAACCAACCTGTGATGCCATGATACATTTCGAAAAAATTATTTTGAAATGGGTCAAAAGTTTCTTTACCAATACAGCCATTGTAATAACCGCCATTAATTGCGAATTTGGTAGCTGTTTGTTGTTGAATTTTTTGTTTAAGACTCAGATACATACCCTTAAAAACATTCCACTCATCATCAGTATTGATATCATTTATATTGGTAGAGATTGTTGCCGCTGCGCAACCCATGCTACCTGCAGTTGGATTATTATTTGTTAATAACGCCGCTTGCCATATTGATATTGAAGTAGTAACACCATTTTCAGTTTTGCTAGTATAATGGTTCATTCCATTGATCATAGCATCTCTTTCTTTTTGAAAATAAGCGGGGTCGCTAGCACGTAAAGGATTTGCGGAAGTAAAATAAGGATCAATATTATTTGAAATCGGATCAAGGAATAAAGCGCCCCATTTGGCACTTGCATCTGTAATTGCATCAAAACCAATCCATGTTTCATCAAAGTCGTTACTGGTAGAAATAGTAGTACAGTATTTATAATACCCATATTCAGGGTGATAAACCACTAAAGCATTTGCATAAATAGGTTCCCATCTTCCGTCCATCAAGTCCGAAAAATTTGCTAAAAATTGTGGGCGAACACCCATTCTTCCTCCAGCCATTGGTTCAGCACAATGTCCGGCAACTACAGCGGGCGTATAATTACCACAAGTACCGGTAACCGATACTAAGGCAATATTTCCTTGTTCATCCAAATACGTAAATCGTTTTTCACCTGTCTGGTTGGGATTGTATGGATAACGCCAGCTAGGTGAATAAGCATCCGTACTATTTTTTGGTGCCGGAGTATTAACATAGTCGTCATAAATACTAGCTTTAACAGGTAATTTATTGCTTGTATTATAAACAGATAAAATGCTATTTCCTGGAACATAAGCAGACGATAAAGGTTCCGTTAAATTTGGCTCAGATACAACACCATTTGTTACTCCAACATTTTCCATAACAAAACCATACTGTCCGTTAGGACTCATATCACTCGTCATCATTTGCAAACCGGCATCACATTTTACAGATTTATTAGCGCACCTTTCCAAACAACGATCTTTAAGTGCCTGCCAATCATTTTGACTCATACAAGGATCACAATTTGGGCTTACCGATTTATCATATTTAGAATAATCACCAAGTAAAGTAACGCACTGATCGCACGTCATGTTACAAGACGTAAAATTAATTTCGGAAACTGTAGCATTAATAAAGTGTTGAAGATCGAACAAACAAGAGTTGTTAGTTAAATAATCCTTGGTGTAAGCATCCAATGCTGTTTTATTAACTGTAAGTGTTTTGCTCAAATTAAATGTACCAACCTTTAAAGGAGCATTTGTTTGCCAAACACCTGAATATCCTTTATCAAAATTAGGGATACTGGTTGGACTGCAATTGCTTAAACCCGTATTGGTACCAATTGTTTTGCTAGTAGAATTAGGATCAGTTGTAAGTCCTGTTAAATATTCAGTATTACAATCATCTGTAAGGTGAATATTAAGATCTAATACGCAATCGTAACAAATACTTTTTGTAGAACAGGAAACATCTACTTTGTTCCCATTCGTTTTATACTTAAATGTTCTTAAAGCTTCGGCACCAACCATTATCTGATCGGATAGTGTTAATGAACGTTTTGAAAGATCCAACAAATTTGTTGAACCGGTAATATCTGAGGGGTTATTTTTATCAAGCAGGTCAATCGTCATTGGCATCCAATTAATACCACTCAACGCATTTACATTTAGAGGAACGGCACCTGTTAATGAAGTTGCTATCACTCTTCCTTGAGGATCTAAGTATGAAACACTTAATTGCCCATTAGCATCGCGTACCATATTTTTTTTATATCGAACCGCATCACCTACTTCTGAACCAAATAAATTATCTAACTCTTCCTGAAACGGCGTTCCATAAAAATATTTTGTTTCATGATCGGTACCTAATTTGAATGTACTACCAACACCACTTTGGGAACGTATTCTTCCGGTATTATCAGGAGTATAATTAACCTGCGTAAATGGATATTTTTCGGCATCAGGCACATACGCTTGCTGTGCTTGTTTATCAGGATTTACAGTTGAATAGTAATTGGAGGCTCCACTAGAGGTACTCATTGGATTTGTGTTGGAGACACAAGCTAAATCAGTATCAAAATCTAGTTTTGAATATGGCTGTCCGGTTTCATTTAAATTAAAATTGGGGGTATAATCAATTTTAGAATTATTCACTGGCACAGGCAACACCTGAACAGCAGGTCTGCCTTGAAAATCGTAAATACTTTCGCCCACAATAATTTTATCATTTGTTTTTGATTTTGTAACCGATTGACGATTACGCAAACTACCATCGAAATAGCTAACCACAGCCTTGCTTTTTCCTTCTTCGGCATAGCTTACTGAAAATTGCCAGTTAAGATGATCCTCGTGAGCAATGAATGCTTCGTTGGTATTGTATGCTGCTGAAAAATAAGGGCAATTGCTTTTTATAGGAAATCTATTGGGGAAATTATCTGCATTTGTAAATGTGAAACCACTTGCATCGGTACTCCAATTACCCGCTTTTAGAACAGCATAATTATCTCCACTTGTTTTTCCAACACCTCTAACACGATACAAAATATATCCGCTTCCATAAATATAGGGCAAGCTATAATTTAAAGCAGTAGTAGTTATTCTGGTACTATTAAATTGAAACTCCCTTGAACTAATATTTGGGATTATTACGGTAGTTAAATCATAGTTATTTACATAAAGCCATTCCAGGTCATACTCCTCCGCTCCGGGTATTGCATCCCACCAAATATCCAATTCACCTCTGGTCAACAAATTATTGGAGTTATGAGAAATTACAGTTGGTACAAATGAAGGATCAAATTTATAATATCTTTCAATTTCTATTTCAGTTTCCAATGCTAAATTAAGATCTGATAATGCAATTGTACCCGGAGTTATTGTAATGGCTGTAATTTTTGCAGAAAGGGCATTGCCACCAAAAAACTCATACGCCACTTTATCCTGATAATTATTAGTTGGATCATAATTGATGGTTAGGTTTTTACTAACTAATTGAGGTATAAAAGCAGATCCATTCCATTTTTTACACTCTACATCAACGGCAATAGTAATAGAAAAAGCTCCAGTTTGAAATTTAACTTTTGCCTGATCGATACTAAATATTACCCTGTTAGATATTTTTTTGTCAAAAAACAAGTTAGACCCAACACTTGTATACCTGTCGTCTTGTGTTTTTACAATAGTCCCAATAGCAATATTTGGACTTGCCACCCGGGCGTTAAAGGTTTCGATACCTGCAAAAGAGTTTAAAAATCCAACTAACATAAAAAGCATTAGCATTATTGATTTGCCACTTTTTGCCAAATTAAAAAATAATTTCTTGTTCATTATAATTGTGTTATGATATAAATTGTTGTTGTACTTTATTTTAAAATATGATGCTAAAGTCAAATAATTTTTCACCTAAATAAATCCAAATGATTGTATCTCAAATTTTGAGATTCACTCTCAAAAAAATCTTCCTAATCCAAATCTAAAATTGCGGAACCAATATGTTTATAACCTACCCCCTTTATAAAATACTTATTATTTTCTAGCTTATGAATCTCTTGATTTTCCAATTTAGTATCCATGTGTTTTAATTGTTTAAATTTTACTTTATTTAAAATTTCTAAATCAACATTGAATTTAACAACATTCAATTCCTGATCATTTAAAAAACCAACATTGTAAAATAAGTACAAATTATTATTATTTATTAAGGAGGAAATACCTAATACTTTATTAAAATAGCTGGTACTTTCCTTATCTTTGTGATTATATGCATTTTTAAACTGTACCATCTTTTGTAATGGTTTTTTATCCGAAAATTTGACAATAATTGCAGAGTTTATTACTCCTTCATTAAAAGCAGTAACATAGGTGTCGTTTCCTTGTTCTAATATATCAGAAATCAACATTCCTCGAATTCCTTTTTCAGAGTTTTTGGCACTTTTTGTCATTATTCCCTGATCTAATTCAATAGATTTTGAATCAGATATTTCCATTTTTCCCAAATCTATTTTAGTAAGTGAAACACCTTTGGAACGAAGCCCTAAAGTGGACCCCCTGAACATCCCTTTGCTTTTAATTCTTTCCACTCCATAATTTGTAGAAATATAAAGGGTTTTGTTATCATTACTTAATTTATAAACCAATCCATAATTATTTTGTCCATTTATTGTTGGTATTTGAATTTGATCAGTACCACTGTCTGATAAATAATATCTTGTAATTGTTATCGGTAACAAAATTTCTGAATTGTGTTCCATAACCTTGTATTTTACAGATTCACTTTCACATGAAAGTTCAGGACTATAGCCATATCCACTATTTTGGCTAAAAACATTTTGAATTGTTACAACATCACCGTTATCAAGCACCATATATAAATTAGACCTTGTCCCTTTCTTTAAATCGCAAATAGGCTCTTTAAATGCAATTGTTTTAACTTTTTTAAAATCCTTGGTATCATATAAATAAATTTCATTTTTAAACAACAACCCCATAAATTTCCCATTACTGCTCAGTCTCATAACAATAAACTTTGAAGATTCATCGAAAAACCTATCTGGATGCGTCATATTTTCATTTGCTTGTGAAAGCGATATTTTTTTCTCTGGAATATTAAATAACTCCGTCGTATTTTTAACATTTCCTTTTAAATCACAACTCACCATTTGCATTGAAAACCCGGTAATCGTATTCGAAGTGTTATAAACTTTGTAGATACTTTTTAATTCATTATCTATTATAAACGCGCCATTAAAATCAGCGTGCACTTCTTTAGTATAAATTTTGGAATACTGCGTACGATGTAAAATTGGCATTGCATTTTGAGGATATTCTATAAGGAAAAATATGGAAGGAGCATAATATGCACTTCCATTAACAACACCGCAAAAAAATTGACCTCCCCCAAATCCATTGTTTTTTTCAATCTCTGGATTCCATTTTAATTTTTGGGAATATAAAACATTACAAAAAGCAAACAATATGGCAGTATTTAACAAAATTATTTTTTTCATTTTTTTATTTATTTTTTAAGCAGTTTTATTGATTATACTAACTTAATTATCATTTCAATAAATTATCTAAATTATTCATTCAATAAATTAGCATGAACCTCATAACTGCTATATAGAGCCTTAGCAATCCATTTTCCATTTACTGTTTTTTCAATATACTTATCGGATGTAAAATCGGTGTCTGAAAATGAAGGATTTGTATTAATTTCCGAACATAAAATTTCCATTCGAGGAGCTTCCTTCTCTTCTTTTTTATTTTCATCCAATTTTCGTTTTTCATCATAATACATGATTAATTTTTCTATAAAAAAAGTTTTTTTATTATAAACTACTTTCACTTTATTGTATTCTGAATTTGGAAAAACCAATTCATAACTATTCTGATTTTCATTTTCATTTTTGAACTCAACCTTTTCACATATTTTTAGAAGTGAATCTAAATTCATTTTAAAAGGGTTTGAGTTTTTTTCATTCTGTTGATTTAAACTTTTCCCAAGCAATGAAATTTCTTTTGCACCATGATCGATCAATAACGAATATTTATCTGTTTCTAAAGTTTCCATTTTCCCTATCTTCATCCATTTCAAATTGCCACTTTGCTTAAGTTCAGCAACTTCTTTCTGAAATAAAATCTTTGTATCCTTGTTTTTATATAAGTCGTACCGTATTTTCATTGAAAGAGCTTTTACATCAAAGGCTTTATTCATTTTCTCAAAATCCTCTTTCGCATTTTGAGAAAATAAAGTATTGGCAACGATTAAAAAAACCGGTAAAAAAAATCCCCTAAACATAATTCCTATTTTTTTGTATTATTACCCGATTCTTTTATTGTTTTAACGCCACGCTCCGTTTCTTTTTTTACACGAATTAGTGCACCTTCCTCGTCGTATTCATAAAATGTAGCATAGTTATTTTCGTCCAATTCGGCCATCAATCGCATGCTTATTGGATCATATACAAAAGATTTTAAGGATGCTTTAATTGGAAGAATCCGGAGGTCATCGAAAAACACATCATCCGAACCACCGGTATTATTCAGTTTAACAAATATCTCAGATGCTCCAACCGGAACAGAAAATATTTCATCGATTCGTTGCCAACCATCAATGATTACACCCTTTGCATAAAAGGGACCTAGAGCTCCTCCTCCTGTAAAATTCAGTGATATGTTTGCATTGGTAAATGTGTTTAAACTAATTCCATTCGACTGATGAACCCATGCGCTAATAATATATTTCTCATCCGGTACCGGATGAAAAGAACCGATACAATTACTACATTGTATAATAACTGGAGGTGCGAATTTTAAAATCATATCATCGCTACGTGTACCAGATTTTGCTTCAACATTACAAGTACCACCCGGTGCAGTTGAGCAGTTTGAGATTTGTGTAATACTTGTAATTACACTAGCACTTGTTGTTTTATCAACATCGGTAGCGCATACTTGTTTTATAGTAATGGTAACAACATTACTTTGTGATGCAGCGATACTTGCAGGTGGATAAATAAATGTAATGTCGGTTCCTGTTGATGTGCTTATTTTGCTTGAATAAACAATACCTGTATTGCTAACGTATTCAACATTGGCAGGAAGATGGGCAACAACTTTTACATTGGATGGATTGGACGTTAACAAAGAGTTTGTTGTAGTTAATATCACTTGGGAAGGTGTATCCCAGGTTACAAAATCATTTGCCACAATTGTTGTGGAAATTGCATCTAACACTCCTCCCTCAAAACCTAATATTGGAATACGTCCTTTCGGAAATTGGGATGGCAAATGATCTCCACAACTGCTTGTTGCATCCACAAACAAAGTTGCTAAATCATAAGGATTAAAGCTACATGATGGCTGTAAAGCAAAAACCAATTCTAAGGCCTGATTTGTTTGCAAGCCTTTGGTTTCGGAAGTTAATATCTGAGAAGAAATATTCCACACATTTGATGTTCCCGAAACCGGAATTAGCGTTATTTGATTTCCATAAACTCCTTGATTATTTAAACGCCCCTTTACATTCAATAAACTTACACCGTTTGGTAAAGTTAATGTGCCTTTAATATCGTGTATGGATGAACCACCTGCTTGACTTGTTATGCTTACAGTAAAACTTGTTGCACTGCAAATATCCTTTGCCGGTTCAAAGCTCAAATTAGAAACATATAAAATCGGCAATATTGGAGTAATCTTTACAGTACCTTTAGCAACAACACCACAACCTAAGTTAGCTGCCGTAAAAGATGGATAACCTGTAAACGTTGGAAACGAATTACAATCCCAACCACTGTATACATTAATTAAATATGGAGAATTAACGACACATGTATTTAATGTTGCTTTAACATAATACAATTTATTTCCAGAAAAGGCATTCATTTTAACCCACAATGAATTTCCGGACGCACCATACGGTTGAGCAACATCAACCGTATTAGGGGAGTACGCTCCTGTGTTGTTATCATACGTGTATAAACCGTTTATAGTGATGTTTGAAGGTGGCTCAATGGCTACCCATGCATTGGGTGCTATGTTTCCTGTATTAGATATTGTTACAGGTAAATAAACTATATTATCCAAAACCACTTGATCTAAACTAGAAATTACTATATGAGGTTGTAAACGTGGGTCGGGTGTATTGATCACAGGTACACTAATGGATGGATCGGAACAAGTTGTTGAATAATCATGTTTTGTATGATTTACGGTTGCAGCAAAATTACCTCCCTCAACAGTAGCACAGCTTGGTGCTAATGTAAATTCAAGCCACATATCATTACTTGCTGCCTGAACATCTAACACAGGCCAGTTTGTTCCGCGAGTCCAATTAAGCGTATACCCATTGGCAAGTGAACCCGTTTTAACAGGGTCTATAAGTGCGATGCTAGCTGATGAGCCACCCGCCAGAACTTTCATTACTGACGTTCCGGGATTGTATTCGTAATTTTTTGGTAATTGATAGGAAATTGTATTCAAATGCCCGAAGCTCCTGAATTCATTAGGAAAATCATCTGCACCACTTCCTCCTTTTACGCTTAATCTCAATTCACGCTTCATGTCGCACAAATAACCACTAGGCGATCCAGAGTTTGACTCTGTTACTATCGCTGTAGGACGATAAACATTAAATGTTTCACCCCAACTTTCAATAGTATTAACAGTAGTTGTACCGGTATAATGCTGCCCTCTGAATCTTGCTATTCTTTGAGCCAAAGGAATAAGATCGTTTTTTAAAACACTAAATTTTGTATGTAGAACAACAGTACCACTCGGTACAATGGCTGTTCCTCCTAATACAAAATCAAAATACCAAACATTGTTTAATGCATCATAAGCAACTGTTGGCTCCGCAGCAGTAATAGCATTTGTACCCGCAATATCAAACGTTGAAGTACCTGAAACAATGTTTATAAATTTATTTGTTGCATCGTTGGTTGGAGCTAAAGGACGATAGGTAACTCTTACATGCACATCATTTCTTGTAAAATTAGTGGTACATGTATTTGTAATGGTACCAGTTACAGTAACCTGAATTACATCACATTCATAAGCAGCCTTTTTATTAATACCCGCAGTAGTTGCATTTGCAGAAACTGTTGAACCGCTTATATTCCCATCAATCCAAACTCCTGTTGTATTGTTTGGTGATGCTTGTGTATAACCATAACTAACTCTTTCGGCAAGCATACTTTGTGTTCGTATAGTACAAGCCGTTCCACTTCCACCACCAGTGCCATAAGTACAATAAGCAGAAAAGTGATTATACACTTCTAAATCAGCACAAGCTAAGGAGTAATTACAAGAACAAGTTCCTCCCCAAGTATTTTGCAATTGCAACTCCCAATGTACCTTTGAAAAATCATCCGAAACAGCGCTGGACGGACAAACTAGTTTAAGATCAACATTATAAGTACCGTCCATTCCTCCACCAAAAAAAGTTACTATTTGTCCGTTTTGAGTAAATGTTAAACTTGAACCCGTTTGAGTTTGCCCATCAATAAATTTTGCATTTGCATTTGTTGCTAATTGATAGTTAGCAGGTAGTGTAAGGTATACTGCTGTTACAGTTGATGTGGGTGCATTCATCAATTGGTAAGCAGCGGCTTTTGCATGCGCTGAAAAGCTAAATGTTACAGAATTTCCATTTGCTACCATATCCGTTGGTCCATCGGTGCTTGCTGAACCATTATTTGTAATTTCATCCTTTATAGTTGCAGCACTTGTTGAAAGTAAAGCCGTTTCACAAATTGCAGTATAACTTGCCGATGCAGAAAGTTGACGACTTATGTTGTTGCAAGAAGGTAATAAACTACAAGAAGTAAATGCATATTCGGCCTCTAAAATCAATGATTTACCCAATGCTAAATCATCAAAAGCCCCATCTCCATCCAAATCTTCCAGTCCATATCCTGAAGGTATACTTCCTAAAGTAATTGCACCGCCCGGTGCTGCTATTGATGATAATAATATGGCACTTCCGGCACCTGCACTTATTACAGACAATTTTGAAATAGCAAGTCCGCTAAATGTTAAGTATGGAATTATATTTATAGCCTTATCTCTGGATACAGTTCCATTGTTCTTGATCTCTATCCTTACTTTTGCCGGATTACCGGCATTGGTAGTACAAACATCGCCTTTTGCAAGTTGAGTTAATGTAGTACCTAAATTAGGAGCTGCTGTTTGTTTTTGAATGTATACTAATTGAGTAACCGAATTGGGATTACAAACTACAGCAGGACTGCCACATCCCCACTCAACAAAATAATCGGTACGATTATCGGATGGTGTTGTTGAAGGGCATGTTAAAATGTTTATTTTTTCCTCAATGGTAAAACTTTGCATAGAAGAGAAGCTATTGCCCAATTGCAAATTATTAAGCTCGGTTAAACCAACTTTATAAATATACATTTTCCCATTTGCAGTAGTTACAGGACTTTCAGTTGTTGCTGTAAGGGTTGAAGAAAAAGTTCCATTTGTTAATTTTAATTCAACCGGCGCTGTTAAAGCTATATTTTTATACAATACTTTTATTTGAAAATTATCCACACTGCCTGCATTCAAAGCATTTGTTACCTTTAATTTACGGGTAAGCTGGTCACCAATGTTTCCATAAACAATATTGGATACGTCGGCTCCTTGAACTTTATCAAGTTGAAATACAGGAAATATAAGTGAATAGGTTGTTCCGGAATTTTCATTAACTACAGAACCCGAATAGGTTAAAGTTGAGTAAGACGTTCTCAGACTATTTGCCCCTGAAGAAAATATGCCACAATCGGATTTTACATAAAAGGTTAATATGACTTTTTGGTTGGGTGAAAACACAAAATCAGACAATGAAAACTTAAATGCTGAAGTATTTGGTAAAGCAGGCGTAACTCCAATAGCGTTGGAACTACCACCACCGGCAGCTACAAGTACAGCTGCAGATGTTCCGGAAGCCGTTAGTCCATCGGTACCTGATGGCGAAACAGCATCATAAAGCAAATCTGTGGTGATACTGGCACCGCTTATTGTATAGGTACTTGTTGGCGACTGATTTTGAATGGTTACTGTTACCAAAGCAGGATTGGTATCATCCCCGCATACTTTTAAATTACCAACCGTGGTTGATATATTTATTTGTGCAAATCCTTTATTTGCTGAATATGAAAATAAAGATACAATACATATAAACTGGAGTAAAGCCTTTTTCATTACTTGAGGTAAATGGTAATTATTCATTCAATTTGGTATTAAAATCAATTAAATTTGTTTATAATTCTTTTAACTCTATTCTGTATCTATAAAATAATATTGCTTAATCGCATCTTCCAGGTTTGGCAACCTCAGCACAATTAGTAAGCACTTTTTTAACCGTTGCACTTTGATTAGGAGCTACTTTTATTGACCGTCTACCAGAATGAGATTGCGTATCATCAATGCCAAATGGTAATGGAGAAGAAACACCACTGCGCCCCTGATTCAAAATTGCGGTATTTACCGGACTTTTATAACTAAAATGATCGTCGGAACAACCTGCAAAATTATAATCTTCAAAACCGTCGTAAGCTATATCAGTATATTTTGCATTTGCAGATACAGCGGTTGGCATGGTATTATTATATCCATAAATTGCAGATGAATATCGACCTAAAGCATCTTGATTTTCAAGTTCAGGACCATAAGGACTGTAAATAGTAACCTGGGAAGTATATTGCCATTTGTCGCTATTTTTTGTCCAATCAGAAGGTGTTGCAGCAGGAGCACCAACTGTCCAAAACGGACTAAACGCCGTATATACCCCATCTTTCCGAATATTGGTATTATCATTTGCCCGGGTTTGGCTACGTTCCGTTAAATACAAATAGGATTTTATTAGACGCCAATTGCCCAATGTTCCTTTTACATAAGGGTTATAGGCCGTTCCTGGTGCATAACCACATTCGCAGAACAATTGCCATACTTCGTCATACTCTACCGAACTTGCATTTAAAATGCCTTTAGTGGCGCTTATTTCAAGGCCTGTTTGAGGAGCGTTCAAAGGTGAATATAAAGATGTGACAGTACCTACCGGTACACTTTGTTGATTTCTTCTTCCCGAACGGATCACTTTCAATGTTTTTCCGGTAAGATCAACTGCTAGACCATTTATGTTAATGGCTTTTAATGGTTTTACCTGAGTTATCCAAGCTTTGGACTCAAACGCTTTTCCATTGTCACTTTTTACGTAAACTTGCACTTCATCCCCATTTGCAAAATATTTTTCAGGACTTGATGCAATCAAGTCAGGACTTACCTCAACATTCATATTTTTATAGGCCGGTCCCATTCTATCATAAGCCCAATGAGCAGGATATGAAAGTGAATATAAATTATCATCAAACTGATTAATCGTTTGTGTTAACAATACTTCTCCTGTTTCAGCATCCAACATCATATTTTTTGTTGATACTGTTGCGCCCAAATCGTGCGCAATGGTTTGTTCCAAAATACCTGAACGATTAATTACTTTTGTTGTAACTGCCGATCGGAAACGAACTTTTTCCTTAGAGTAGGCAGGTAAAATAACAGGAACAATTGAAGGAAAAAAGGCAACTAAAAAGGCATCTAAATTTCCGTTTATCCCACCGGTACGGTTGGTTGTTTCCTGTTCCCTCATATCTGTAATAAAATCAATGTCAACACCAACGGATTTTTTACTGATACTACCATTTTTTTCCATACATAAAATTGTATTATCCAAACCATTAACATTAATTTTAGTAATTACTGTATCAAGTCCTCTCAGTGCTATTGGTTTTTGGGAACCTTTATAAATATATTCAACACCCGAAATAGGACTTGTTTGCGCCTCCTGATAAACCCACGTTGCTTTTGGTTTACCATGCATATCGTTCACTTCAACAACAAATCCTTGTGAAGCAGTCATATAATCCCTTACGTGAACTTTTAATAATTGTAATATAGGATTTGGCCTATGTCTTACAGGCAATAAATCGGTTTGATTGGTTTTTGTAGGAAAATCTTTAGCTGTATAAAACTCGTTTACAACCTTGCCTGTACCATTTTTGACTATGTTTATGTTTGTTGGCTTAATATTTTTTACAGTAACCTTGCTGTAACCAACACTTGCTCCTGGAAAAAAAGATTCCCCATAAGGTTTCTCCTGATAAAAATCGTCACTTGGAACCATTTTGTGTTTTTCTTCAAAAAATACGGGTTGCTTAAACGGGTTTTCATCACCACCCAACATGGGTTCATAAGCTGCAACACCACTGCTAATGACATTATTATATTCATCCGTAGTTGTGTAATCATACTGTTGTCCATAATTTGAAGTAGTATTTGCTGTAATCCCTGTCATACTGCTCCAACTATCTGATAACACAAGACTTTGAACCCTGGAACCACCGCCTTTTTTTGCATTGTTGGGATTGTATAAACGGAAAAAAGATTTTTCGGGTGTAAAATATTGCCCCATTCTATCCACTTTCATAGAATAATAAACCCCTTCAAACATGGTTAAAATTGATTTTGCTGCTGTTCCAATAGAAGTTAATATTTGAATAATTCCATTATCAGTTGGTTCGGGTTGAGCCGTTGCTAACCGCGGCAAATAAAGTTTAGTAAAATTCCAGGCAGCTTTTGTTATGGGATTTATATTGGGACCATGACTCATTTTATCACCCGTTTCTACCAGTTTAAGCTGAACATAACCTTGGGTATATAATCCTAAATTATTTTTAGACGACTCCACCAAACCAAAAGGTGGGCTATCCGGTAGTCGATCGTATTCAATACTAACATAAGCAGGTATGTATTCAAATTGCCCTTGGCTTGAATGCCTTCCCAGATCAACTAAAAATTTACAATAAAAATCTGTAATTGGTGTGCCATCTTTTTCTTTAAAATACAATGCTCCTATGTCTGTTCCTAATGGTACAGGCGTTTGTAACTTAAAATAAATATAATTTCGAGGACCTATTATATCCGATGGATTATCTAGATCTGTTATGTATAGCCTATCACCGGTTAAATTGGTAGCGTCAGAACCTTTTGTACCAGCACCTGTTACCGTAAACATTTGCATGGCACGTTTATTTTGAACATACGCATAATCATCGGCTTCGTAGTTCACATTTATTTCTCCGCCCGATGGTAATTTAACAGAGGTCATTTGCCAAGCAGCAGCATATACATCTGCATTGGCAGATTGTTCAACATAAGGAAATTCAGATGTTGTCATTGGTGGAGTATTCGGGGGTGGTATATCATTGGGTTTAAAATTCCCCCAACGGTCGTATCCTTTTAAATTATATTTAGGGTTGGCATCTTCAATACCATCGTGATTCATATCAGCATATAAAAATTCATACGGACTCAATTTCCCTTTTTGAGAATTTCCATACGTAAAATATACTTTTTTAAGTGTTAATTTCCCAACACTCAAATCAGTACTGTTAGCATTATCAATACCTTTACATAACGAATAATCATATACAAAATTTACCGTTTTTATTGGTGTTGCATTAATTGTGTTTTTTTTCCAGTCAGGTTTTGAATACAGGGTAATTTTATTCAGTTTTTTTAATGGCAACGATGCGTTTTTTCCTCCATTTTCGCTTGCAACACCTAAACCATCCATACGGTTGTCCATTGTAAATTGCGCTACATAATTTTTAGTTTCTATGGAGTGTACATACCAAATTTCTTTTTCTCCATATATGTAATTGGCTTTATCATCACCCTTTTCATCTCCTACAATTGATTTCAAACCTTCATTATAATTGGCTTTATTAAAAGGAACCCTCCATTTATAATCACTAATTAATTTTGTATAATTTATTTTGGTATAAGTACCCAAATCATCTTCTGTTGGTCCATTACCTGTTACATCCACATAATCAGCCGACAATACTTCTGTAAGCAAATAAGAGTGGGCATAAGCAGGCATGGTTGTTTTATCAAAATAATGATCCATACCACTTTTATTTTCTTTTGTAGCATCCGAAGGATCGTAATCAACAAGCCCTGTTACCATATCGGGAGGATGTAATGGTGTATAAACAGGGGATTGTATACACGTTTGGATAGCAAAACTTTTTTCAATTTGGGTATTGTTATACGCAGCTATGCCATATACATATTTTGCTCCATCGGAACGGTAACTTGTTATTTGAGAAGTGTGGTGAGATTGACGATTTCCGTTTGGCGTATTTCGTGCAATAATTTGAGGTGCCGTGGAAAAATCATTTAAGGGATAATTTTCGATGTTAATTATTTCACCATAAGTAGTAGCTTCCTCGGCACTCATAAGTGAAATTACTTCGTTTCTGCGTTCTCTTTTGCTTCTGCCTGTTGAAGGAATTGCAACAGAACTATTCACTCTGGTAAATGATGCTTGAGCGGGGGCGTCTTCTATCTCTTTATCTATATTAATATAAACAGGATCAAGGCCTCCTATACTATTAATAAAATCAGGGTCGTTTTCTGCAGTTTTTTCACCTGCCTGTTTAAAATAATAAGGTTCGTACAAGGGATCAGTAGCACTTTTATCCTTAAATGCCAATAGTTGTGCTGCTGCGTTATCATGTTCCCATTTACCACTGTGTGAATTTGATTCGTTTAAAGAAACATCTTGCCCAACATGCATCAAATTCCCAACAGCAGCCTCCGGCAAGGAAACTCCCGCACCTGCAGATACACTGGTAACCTTATGATCGAACATTACACCTATATCGCTTCTTTTTGGCCTGTACATTCCGCCAATACCCTGCCCGGAAACACTGTAAATATCATACGTAAAATTGGTTAACGGTAAAGCAGGAGTGTGTTCTGTAAAACCACCATCTTTTTCGCGGTTAAAATCCATCAACACTTTTTCGTCGGAAACCGACCCTTCATAGCTGTTAAAATAACCATACGCAGGAAACTCCTGAGCATGGTGTAATAAAAATTGCCCGGAATAGGCACCTTCAAAATGAGCATTTTCAATCGCTCCCCAAAATGCCCCTCCCAGTTTTCCGGAAAGTGACAAATTCAAATTTAACATGGAATGACCGGAAGTTGGCGTAAATGTTTGGTTGGCAAATGAAATAGAGGAGCCTCCATTACCGGCAGTGTGTTTTTTTGATTCGTTACCATCATAATCTTTATCTGCACCTGCATTTATATCTTGGTAATTTGACGTTTTTTGCCTGCTTGATGATAGCGTTAATGCTGTTAAACCTGCCCTTGAATTAAAACCTAAGCCAACCTTTCCTGTAACAATATTGTCCGCGTTAATTTTATCCTCAACGTGTCTATCAAAACTAAGAGAAGGATTTATTCCTACACCCGATTCGGAACCAGCTGTAATACCTAAATGACCTGTTGTATTGAGGTTATTGGGTTTCATAGCAGACAATTTAAAATCGAGCCCGCCGGTAAAACCATACCCATTGTACGTATTTAAACTTAATGCCAAGCTAAAGCCCGCTTTCATTTTTAATTTAAATTTTTCGGCAAGCTTTTTTGCAGCTACACCAAACAATTCCACATCGGGTGAAATTTTTAGTGAATACGTTTGATTTGCTTTGATATTAAATTCTTTTTTCACCAAATCTCCTTTAAAATCATCGGGCAATGAGCGCATGTTTCTGTTAATTACTCCCGGGTTTAAACTCCAACCTAAACCTACCCAACTGGCTTCCTGATCCATGGTAACACCCGTTTGGTAACTGATGTTAAGCGGGTAACCGCCTACATCCATCAAAGGAATGTTGTAATTAAAATCGCCGGAAAACAAATTAACCATATCCGAAGTTCCCACAGGTGTAAAACCTTGTACTTCGGGTTGGCTTGGACCGCCCGTTAATGCGAATGCTGCGGTAGGCAAAATGGCATCAACTAAAATGTTGACGGCTAAAAAAACTGCAATGATTTTGTTAATTTTCTTTTTCATTATGGATGATATATTTTGTTCTTGTATATTTTAAAAATGTTTGTTTTTTATGTCCGTTAAGCGTAGCGACCCGCTATGCTTGGTTTAACAATGCCTCTGGCATTTTACCCCTATTTTAATGTTATATTTTAATTTCACTACTTTATTTTAAAGGCTAGAAGCCTTGTTAAAACGGACGTAGCAGTTTACCCTGAGCCTGCCGAAGGGCTACGCCCAACTGCTCCGGTAATTTATTACTACTACAACCTACCCCGTAGGCGCTAAGCTGAAGCTTTGGCTTTTGTGGGCTTGAGCTTAGTGACTTTATTTACCTATAAGCTCCTGCTTATTTTAATATATCAATGAACTTTAATCTCTCACTCTTTTAATCCTGATAAGCATTATGTAGTAAGTGCAACTTACAAACAA
>CANFLQ010000040.1 GCA_947447995.1 Bacteroidota bacterium
AATAGTTAAGTTTTTAATGAGCAATAAAATCAATCGGCTTGCCTGTGCAACCATTTGGAAATTGTACATTCAGCATCATGGCCAATGTTGCGGCAATGTCTGTAATATTAACCTGTTCGGTAGAACTTCCTTTTTTAATATTCCAACCATAAAAAATTAATGGTACGTGTGTATCATAACTATAAGGCGACCCGTGTGTTGTTCCTTTGGGAGAATAATCAACATACGCGGGTAAATAATTTACAAGCACATCGCCCGATCGTTTGGCATTAAAACCATTTTGCATCATGTACCGTGCACCTTGGGTAAATTGATTTTCGTTAAGCGTGTTAGCTGTTACCACTTCCGCCACTTCAGGCATATCTTGTAAAAATGAAGCAACATCATTTTGCACATCTTGCAACACCAGCTTTTTTTCTTTTATTGTTTTGTGATCTAAAAATACTTGCTGATTGGAATAAGAAAGCACCAGTGTATCCTGGTAATTTTTTGTTAAGTATTTTTTTAATGCGTCAACCATCGCTTTTTCTTTTACGTACCCTGAAGGTATTTTTAAGTCGCTCAAATAAGCAGGAACCTCCGGTGCTGCATGGTCGGCAGTTAAAAATACCAAAGCATTATTTTTGCCTACAAAGGTTTCAATAAATTTAAAAAGTTCTGCTAAATCATTATCCAATCTCAAATAATCATCTTCCTGTTCCACTGAATTAGGGCCATACAAATGACCAATGTGATCCGGTGAAGAAAAAGAGATTGTTAAAAAATCTGTTGCAGATGATTTTCCCAATTGTTCATTGATGATTGTTTCAATAGCAAGATCTTTAGTAAGTGAATTCCCGAAAGGCGTGTTGCGAATTAAATTTAAACCACCATTTTTCTCCATAAGTTCCGGTAATTTATGCGGAAATACCGGTTTTGTTTCCCCCTTCGCAAGTGCTTCGTAGTTGTTATCATCCGGCAAGCTTTCGGTATATTGATCAATCGGTAAAAGTGTATTCCAAGGTTGGGATAAATATTTTTTGGGCAATTCTTTTTTATTAAAATTAATAAGCCACAATGGTAATTCATTCATATAATAAGTACTTGAAATAAAATTGCCACTGGCGCCATCGTACCAATAGGCAGCATTTGCAGTATGTCCGGCAGGTAAAATAGCACTTCTGTCTTTAAGCGCAATGCCAATTACTTTTGATTTCATATTTGATGAAATTCGTAATTCATCTGTAATGGTTGTTGTGAGCAAATTTGCAGGGGAACGTTTTCCTTCGATACCATTTGTGCCAACTCCGTTAACTGTATTATCCGACACGCAGTATTTATGTTTTTCGGTTTCTTTATCGTACCAATCATTTGCTATAATGCCGTTTACCGATGGTGTTGTTCCTGTATAGATAGCAGCATGTCCTGGCGCGGTATAGGTAGGCATGTAGTTAAATGTGGTGTTTTTGCAAAAAAAGCCATCGTTCACCAAACGTTTAAAACCGTTGTTTCCAAACTTATTCCAATAACGAAAAATATAATCGTAACGCATTTGATCAATGACAATACCAATAACCAATTTTGGTTTTGAGGAGCTTGGTGTTGCAACAGTATTGGCAGTTTGAGCGAATAATGTACATCCAAAAAAAGTTAGGATGATGAGAGAAAGTAATTTTTTCATTGGGGCTTTATTGTTTCAGTTTGTTAGTTCAAAACGATGCACTTTATTGCAAGACTTTCAGTATCTACAAAATTTCAATTGTTGGCGTCATTGCGAGGTACGAAGCAATCTCAAACAAAGTATGGTATTAGATTGCTTCGTACCTCGCAATGACGTTCTCGATTTATATTTATTAAAATAAATTTTTTTTAGCAATAGAATATTACGTAAAATTAATTCAATTTTTATTAGTGAAAGCGGGTTTTGATGTTATTCCGGTTGTATCCGTTAATGCATTTAGGAAATTAATAATATCATTTACCTCTTGCTTTTTTAAACCAAGAGCTTCATCCGAAAGTGTTTGATTGGGAATATCCAAGCCCAATCCTTTTCCTCCACCTTTATTATAAAATTTCATTACTTCATTTAATGTTTTTAAACTGCCATTGTGCATGTAAGGGTCTGTTAAAGCGACATTGCGCAAGGTTGGCACTTTAAAACCAAATTTTAAATGTTCCGCGCCACTTTTTATGGCAGCCGCGCCTTTATCGGCATCCAAACGAGGATGTTTAAAATCATTGTTTTCTAAAGTACCGATTATTTCAAACTCCGATTTATTATAAAGTGGAGGTATAACGCCGTTAAATAAAGGGAAAAAATGACAACTTCCACATTTGGCTTTACCCATGAATAAGTTAAAGCCCTTTATTTGTGAGGCATTCAACTTTGTTTTATCTCCGTTTAGGTACTTATCAAAATCTGAATTAAAACCAACCAAGGTTTTTTCATAATCTGCAATTGCTTTTTTTATACCGCTTGCAGAAATTCCTTGTCCCGGAAATGCCGCATCAAACATTTTTGGATACACTTCGTTTTTCTCAAGTCGTGCCACAATCACTGCAAAACTGTTATTAAGTTCTTTAGGATTATTTACAACCGCGGCTATTTGTTCTTCTAATGAGGCTTCCCGCGAATCATTGAAAAAAGAAACCTGCAAACAGGAATTTAATACTGTGGGCGCATTTCTGCCAACAAATTGGTTAGGATCAAATGCAATACTTTTTGGCAGCCCGTCGGTAAAAGCTTTTTCGGGCAAGTGGCAGGAAGCGCAGAAACGTTTGTTATTACCTGATAATACGGGATCAAAAAATAAATTTTTTCCAAGATTAACTCTTGCTACCTGAGTAGTTGTATCACCATTACCATAAAAAAAATTGAAGGACTTCATATCAAAAATGGATGTTGTCTGCAAATTAATATTGGGATTATAACCGGTATAGGTGATTTTTAATTCGGCCGCGTATTCATCTACCAGCTTACTTAATCCCAGATAATGATCAACAATAAAATTCAGTCGATTGAATTTATCAAGCTTTTTATTTTGCTGTATAAAAGCTGTTGCATTAGCAAACAAACTATCCGTTTTAATAATAAGGGCAGGACTTACCAGTTTGTCAAACAGTTTTAAATTATCGCGTACACTGTTAAGTGCCGTTACCGATTCCACCAAATAATTTTTCATTACAGGGTTATCGTATTCGGTAAATCCGAGCGTAGTTACTTTAATAATTTCATATTTAAGAGCGGTAAGCATTTCAGAATTGCTTGAACCTGCTAACAGCGAAATAGCTTCTGAAAGACTTACAATCGTTGTATGCAGGCGCATCAATTCGTCTTTCAATCTTGCTTTTTGTTGCTCGTCGGGCGGATTTTCTTGCAATACAATATTTTCGATCGTTTGCATCCCGTGCGCAGGTTCAAACTCTTCGGGTTCTTCTTCTTCCATTACATCCGTACCATTGATCCTGACAGCCACCGATGGATAATAGTAAGCAATTGCCCATTCCATTTTTTTATATTCCATTCTGCAGGAAAGCAATTTTTTTTCAATGACCTGCTTACTTATTTTCCCTGTCTGCAAATATTCATTTATCAAATCAGAAAGTTCCTTTGTGTTTTTTTCAAGATTTTTTTTTTCGTTCAAAAAAATTGTTGTTGCTTTTTTCACAGGAGCATCCTTTTCAACTGGTTTTAATGCTGGAATTAAAAGAAGGAGTACGAATACAAAACAAAGGAATGCTAATTTTTTTTTCATTTTTAGGCAATCTGCAATATAAAAAGTTGTCGGGTTGAGAGATTGAAAGTAGTGGATTGTGAGAAGATGATTGTAAATATTATGTTATGTTATCGTGAAATTTTTTAACATTAACTTCTTTATTCAAGATGCTTGTCTTTATTTGGTTTTATGAAAAATGAATCGTTTTATAAATTATTTTTTCATAACCTAAAGTATACAATTGTCTAATTTTCTTATTGTTTTCATAATCCATCCGTAAATATAAAACAACAAGTTTCAACTCATCTTTGCACTTTAATTTTCAAACTTGAGTTATCGCTTAAAACAAAATATACTTTACAAAAATTATCAATGAAAAATTATTCAACACCAAACAATTTATCACTTCATAAAACACCCGATTTTATGAAAATAATTTTATTAATTATTCTGCTTTTGGCTGTTATAATGCCTAAGGTTAAGGCGCAGATTTTTACTCCTGGAAATATTGCTGTTATGGTTTCCCCTGATGGAAGTAATGCGAATACAACAGCAAGTGTTTATGAATTTCTACCATCAACTTCCAGTCAGGTATCGGCCGTAAATACTTATTCAATTAATGGAACAAGTGGAGGAAACGCCATGCGCTTTCAAGGAAGTACTGCTGGGTCATTGTATCTTTCAAATAGTAATGATGGTACTTTGCTTTGTTTTAGTGGATACAATACTACTACCGGAGCAAGCAATGATAATACGATATTACCACGCGCAGTTGGAACATTAAATAATTCTTACACATTTAATCTTGCAGCCACATATACCGGAACATCAGGAAAAAATCAAAGAGGTGCAACAACTATCAATAATACAGCTTTTTATTTTGCTGATCAAAGTGGTTTGTATACTAATTCAGCAACATCTGTTACTAATGCTACAAATTTACTTTGTGTAAAATCATTTGGTGGAACAGTCTACGCTACTTCAGCAACACAAGTTGGTACATTCTCCTCTCCAACAGCAACAACATTTACTAATTTAACAAATTTGTCAGCTGCTGCAATTACCGATTTTTATTTAGTTTCCTCAGGATTAAATGGAGCTACTTATGATATCGCATATATTATAAATGGAACAAGTGCAAGTGCAGGAACAATTTATAAATTTTCATTAGTGAGTGGTACATGGACTGCCAATGGGTCATATACAACTAACTTTGGTGGATCAAGACTTGCCGCTCAAGTTGGTGGAGGGGGAGCTTATTTATATGCAGTTAGTGGCATTGGATCAACCATTGCAAATAGCTTAATAAGATTGACTGATGCAGCAGGATTTAATTCAACAATTAATATAACAACAGCTAATAATGTTACATTATATACTGCTTCCGGAAATGTTATATTAAAAGGTGTCGCTTTCGCACCATGCAGCTCAGCACCAACATCTGTAAGTGCATCCGGCAATAGTTCAATTTGTTCAGGTTCTACATTAAATTTAATAGGTTTAGCAACTGGAGCAATATCATACTCTTGGACTGGTCCTAACAGTTTCAGTTCAAGTTTACAAAATCCTTCTATCAGTAATGCTACAACAGCAGCTACCGGAACATACACACTCACTACTACTAATGGTTGCGGATCAACAACAGCAACAACAGCGGTAACGGTAAATTCAAGTGTAACGCCTTCGGTAAGTATTGCAGCCAGCACATCAAATACAATATGTACAGGTAACAATGTTACTTTTACAGCTACTCCAACAAATGGTGGAAATACTTTTTATGCCTGGACAAAAAATGGTAGTGCTGTTGGATCAAACAGTGCAAGCTATTCGGATGCAGGCTTAGCCGATAACGATGCGGTTATTTGTACAATCACTTCAGATGCTACATGTGCTTCGCCAACAACTGCTAGTTCAAATACTGTTACAATGACAGTAACAGGCAGCGTAACGCCATCAGTAAGCATTTCAGCAAATACATCCAACACTATTTGTTCAGGCACCAGTGTAACATTTACAGCAACACCAATAAACGGTGGTGTTTCACCATCTTATCAATGGACATTGAACGGTGGCAATGTAGGAATAAACAGTGCTACATATTCTAATAGCACTTTAACAAATTCAGATGTTGTAAGTTGTATCCTTACTTCTTCTAACAGTTGCGCATCACCATTAACTGCAAATGCTAACAATATTACCATATCTATTTTAAGTGTACCAGCTAAGCCGGGTAACTTTACTACAAGGTTAAATACTTTTGTATACCAAGGTCAATCGGCTGCTGCTTATACAGTACCTAATGTTTCAGGTGCTACTTATAACTGGTCGTTCAACGGAACTGGTGCTACCATTAACGGAACTGGCAACAGCGTTACTATTGATTATAGCATGAGTGCTACTACAGGAACTTTAACGGTTACCGCAAACAATATTTGTGGAACAAGTATTGCTCGTTCGGCTTTAGTGGCTGTTAACTCTGCTATTACTATCCCTTCAACTAATTTAGATTATTCGTTTGTTACCTTAGGTTGTAACCGTGTTGATTATTTAGATACTACTTTTAGTACCGGTGATCCTAATTTTGCTTGTGGAAAAAGCACTGCTAACGTATATCAGTTAAACCGTGTATTCACTGAAATTTCTCACTTGAGTCCATTACCAAAATATTTGGTAATGACCGGTGATATTGTAATGGGCTACAAAACCCCTTCAACTGCTGATACTACAGAATTGACAAAACAATTAAAAGCGTGGAAAGCAATTTACGAAAGCCATCCATTATCCTCAATGGGCATTACGTTAATTGCTATACCAGGTAACCACGAAACACAAGATAAAGCAGCAGGTAAAAAATCTTTTGCTTCAGCAGAACAAATATTTACAAGAGTAATGGCTCCATATATACATGGCAGCAATGGTCCTGGTATTGGCGGGCCTGATGGTTTAACAACCGATCAAAGCAAATTAACGTACTCTTTCAATTACGGTTCCGATCACTTTATCATCATTAACACTGATCCAGTTGGTAAAGATGGTATCACTTCATACAAATGGATTGCAAACGATATTCAAACTGCAAGAGCAAATAATGCAAGACATATTTTTGCCTTCGGACATAAACCAGCATACTCTTCTTCTCTTGCTCCGGCAGGTGGTTTAGATGCGGCTGCAACATTATCGCAACGCGATAGTTTATGGAAATATTTAGAGGACAATAAATGTGAGGCGATGTTCTCGGCTCACGAACATTTATGGGATACCATCAATCCGCACCATGGTAAAACATACCAGGTAATTAATGGTAACGGCGGTACGCGTGTTGAAACAACTTGGGTTGGTGCAGGTCAAAAATATTATGGGTATACTCTTGTTAATCTTTACACAAACAATGCTGTAAATGTAATGGGCTTAGGTAGAAATACCGACATGTCGGCAACGGTTGGAACTTCGTATCCGGCAAACGAAGACAAGTATGCAACTACTGTCAGAAAAAATTTCAATATCTGTTTAACAAGTACATCTACGGTAACTACTACTGCATGTATCAACTATGTGTGGAATGCAACTACATATACTGCTACAGGAACATATACTTATAAAACTACAAATGCTGCCGGTTGTGATTCTACTACTACACTTAATTTAACAATAACTCCGTCGGTTACACCTTCATTGAGTATTTTGGCAAATACATCTACTATTTGTTCCGGAACAAATGTAACCTTTACAGCTACTGCAACAAATGGCGGAACACCATTATATCAATGGACAAAAAATGGCAGCAATGTTGGGACTAATAGCGCAACATACACCAATTCATCGTTTGCTAATAATGATGTAGTTGCTTGTATAATGACTTCTTCTGCAACTTGTTTAACAACAAACACTGCAAGTTCCAATACAGTTACAATTACGGTTAATCCGGTTGCTGCGCAACCAGGAGCATTCACAACTAGTTCAGCAAATGTGAGTGCCGGACAAAGCGGTGTAATATATACAGTACCTAACGATGCTACTGTAACTTATGCATGGACATACAGTGGAACAGGAGCAACTATTAATGGAAGCGGAAACAGCGTAAGTGTTAATTTTTCTTCATCGGCAACAAGCGGAACATTAAGTGTAACTACAACAAATGGTTGCGGATCAGGTGCTGCAACAAGCATGAACATTGCAATAATCTCAAATAATTTTACAGCTGGAAGGATTGTTATTCTTCAAACAATAGGAAGTACAAGCAAAGCTTCTTCGGCAATAACATTAAAGGAAATCACTGCCAATGGAGAACCAGGTATGTCAGTTACCCTTCCAACAACAGGAACAAATCCTATTCAAACAGCGGGAGTATATGGTGGATCCGAAGGATTTTTAACAACATCAACCGATGGCAAAAATTTAGTACTGGGTGGATATGGAACTTCTTCAGTTTTTGCTGATATTACCGGTACTAACGCATCTGCTGTTCCTCGTGTTGTTGGAAATGTTTCTCCTTCAGGCGCATATACACAAATTGCTTCCAACTCAACATTTTTTAGTTTAAATGACATACGTGGTGCTATTTCTGATGGAACTAATTTTTGGGCATCGGGAGGTTCTTCTGCAAATATTGATGGTATAGATTATTTTGGATTAAGTACACCAGTAGGACTTGGAACAAGTGCTACCCCACCTAAAGCTTATGCAATTAGAATATTTAATGGGCAAATTTATTACTCCACTCAAAAAGCAGGACCAACAAATTCAGTATCTCAATTAGGTATTTTCTCATTCGGCAGTGGATTGCCAACAAGCGGAACACCAGCACCAATACAAGTTATAAATACAGGTTCAACTGTTGTTGAAGATTTTTCGATCAATCCAACCACCGATGTTTGTTACATTGCTGTTAACTTAAATACTGCAGCGGGTGGAATTCAAAAATGGACGAAAAGCGGAGCAACATGGACGTTAGCATATACTTTAGGAACAGGTGCAAGTAATGTTGGAGCGTATGGATTAGTTGTTGACTATTCAGCTGCCAACCCAATTATTTATGCAACCACCTTTGAATCTGCAGGAAACAGGGTAATAAAAATTACAGATACAGGTTCAGGTTCAACCGCAACTACATTAGTTGCTGCAAGTGCAGGAGTATTTAATAAAGGTATAACATTTGCACCTGTTGATAGCGGTACTCCAACCGTTAATCTTTCTGTAAGCACCAATTCTGCATCTGAAGCAGGAGTAACTGCAGTAACAATAACTGCAACCACATCAACTTCTGTTTCTAGTGATCAAACGGTTACACTTACTGTTTCAGGAACAGGAATTACTGTAGGGGATTACACACTCTCAAATACCACCATCACTATACCAAATGGAACACATAGTGGTACTGCTACTTTTACGGTAATTAATGATGCTGCCGCAGAAGGTTCTGAAACTGCCACATTAACAATAAGCAATCCTTCACCAGGAATTATTTTAGGAAGTAACATAACGCAAAATATTTTAATAACGGATAATGATAATTTCCCTCCAACCATTGTGATAAATGTGGCATCTACTTCTAATTTTATTGATGGTGGTATAGTTATATCTCCTGCAAGTCCTTATGGATTAAGCGGAGTTATTGGTGATCCAACCGACCCTGCAAAAACTTTAGGAATTGATTTTACAATTAGTGATGTTGAAACAACTGTTAGTACTTTAACTGTAACAGCAGTAAGTAGCAATACGTTGGTTGTTACGAATGCTAATCTGAACATAACCGGAACTGGAAGTTCAAGAAATGTAAAAATTACACCTTCGGCTGTTGGTTATTCAACCATCACCGTATCCGTTAACGATGGGATAAACAACACAACATATATTTTAAGTTATGCTGCTTCCGATCCATCGCCTTCAATCAATCCAACAAATACATTCTGGCATACGGGCATGTCGGATGGTTCCGATGGCATTCCATTAGATGATGATTATTACATAAGTGGTGATGATGAATTGGATATAATAAATGTATACTCCAGATCAGCTTCCGGATTACCACTTGTTTCTTATGATTACGCTTCTCATTTGAATTTACCGGATCCTTCTAAACCCGAAGCGGATATAGAAGCATCAGCAAGAAGTACAACTCACACGAACAGAGTATATTTTACAGGTTCGATGAGTAATGGTAAATTGCCGTATGATAATAAACCAAACAGAGACCGCTTGTTTGCTACTATCGTTACTGGAACAGGAGCGAATACTGCATTTGCTTTTGCGGGGTATGTAAATATCAGAACTCCTTTATTAGCTTGGGGAGATGCGCACGGATACAACTTCACAGCATCCGCTGCTGCAGGTGTAAATTCAAAAGCTACGGCAGGGTTTTCCATTGAAGGAATGGCATTTGGTCCGGATAGCACTACATTGTTTTTAGGTTTAAGAGCGCCATTGGTTCCAATGACCTCACGTACTAAAGCGGTGATTGTACCTCTTACTAATTTTGAAACATGGTTCAACAATGGTGCTCCATCAGGTAATCCAACATTTGGGGCACCAATAGAGTTGGAAATGGATGGCAGAGGTATCCGTGATATCATCAGATTATCTAATGGGACGTATGTAATTGTTGCAGGAAGCCCTGTTGATGATGGCGGAGTAAATGGATTATATAAATGGTCGGGAAATGCAGCAGATGCACCAATTTTAGTAAATAACACTGCTGTTGGAATATTAAATATGGAAGGTTTAATGGAAGTGAAAACTGGGGGGCAATTATCATTGAGCAATTTACAAGTAATTTCAGACGGAGGATCAATGATTCCCTATCAGGATAATTTTGAATCGAAAGATTTTGGAGACCTTAAGCTTAGAAAATTTAGATCGGATATTTTAACTGATTTAGACCTTGCTCTTTGTTCTAATTATTCTGTAACAGTAAACGCAGGTGGAAATACTACTTTCAATGTGCCAAACTCTGTAATATTAACAGCTTTTCCTGCATCTAATAGTTATTTATGGTCAACAGGCGCAACAACACAATCAATTACTGTACACACTTCAGGTAGTTACTCAGTTGCCGTAGCCAACAGTAGCAATTGTTCTGCTACATCACTAGTAACAGTTGTAACGGCTCATTCATTACCATCCGATGTTAATTTAGATGGAATCACAGATTTGACAGATTTTCTATCGGTATTAGGTAAATATAACTTCTTTTGCACTTGTCCGGAAGACATGAATAAAGATGGAAAAGTAGATGTTACTGACTTTTTAATGTTGTTGGGACAGTTTAATCAATCGTATCATTAATAGATTACCTGTTATTTCAAAAAGCCTCGACAAAATATATCGAGGCTTTTTTATTTGATTATTAATTTAAAGTGAAATTAATATTAAAATAAATATGTTATTTTAATGAACCCAACTCAAAATTAACCTTAACATAACACAAATAGTTATTACACTGCAATGCTTACGTTGTAAATTTGTTTCCCCTTATTCTACACGCAATAAGCAATAAGCAATAAAATTTAAACGTTCTCATTTTTAAAAAAATATAAAATGAAAATAAAGTGCATACTATTATTATTTATTTTTTCGGGAATTTTTTTTGAAAATGCTAATGCCATTAATTGCATTGCTACAAATAAAAAAATACCTCCACCAGATATTAACAAGTTTGATAAATTGGTATTTGATTTGGAACATGCAGTAATTAAAGGAAATCGTATACAAGTTCCTGTAAAATTTTTATCAAATGATGTAATTAGTGCTATTGACTTTTCTGCTTATGTGAATAGCGCTAATATAGTTTACGATTCAATTACTTTTAATTACCCCTTTAATTTAGCTACTCCTAACCTTATTTTAGATACATTACGATTTAGTGGATTTAATTCAGACATACCATTTCCGGCAAACAAAACAATTTTTTTTATTTGGTTTCACTTTAAAAATCCGAGTGCTTGTAACGTATTTTCTAGAACAGATTTTATTCCATTATTAACACTTTTAGAAGGCGATCCATGTACTCCTATAGTAACTGAGCCTCCCCCATTTAAAGTGCCCATTGCTAAATTTATAAATACAGCTCCCTGTTTGGGGAGTACTGTAAATTTTACAGATACAACTAGTTTGATAGTAGATAAAATTGCATCTTGGAAATGGGATTTTGGCAATGGCACCACTTCATCTGTAAAAAATCCAGAAGCTACGTTTAATTCCATAACAAGTTATACGGTAACCCTTATTGTTGTATCCGAAGCAGGCTGTGCCGACACTGTAAGCAAAAAAATAAATATAAATGTTTCACCTAAATCTGAATTTGTTTTTGCCTCCGATTGTTCTACAGGAAATATATTATTTTCCGACAATTCAAAAATAACACCACCGGGAAAAATTACAAATTGGCATTGGAACTTTGGAGATAGGAGACAAGTTGACAATATAAAAAATCCAATTTACAATTACGATAATAGTGGAATATTTTCAGTTGAATTAACTGTAACTTCCGATTCGGGTTGTACATCAAAATCTACTCAAGATGTAAAAATGAATTTACTAAATGCCCATTATAAAACCACTAACGGTTGCATTGGAGAAGAAGTCAATTTTATTGACAGTTCAACAACATCAACAGTATCGGGCCCCATCGCAAATTATTTGTGGAATTTTGGGGATATTGCCAATACTACCTCTACGGATAAAAATCCATCGTTTACATACAACCAAGCGGGAAGTTATACCGTTAATTTAAAAGTTTCCAATGCTACTTGCACCGACAATTATTCAAAAACAATTGTTATAGAAAATAAACCAATTGTAGAATTTACTGCCGACAAACTATCGGGCTGTATGCCTTTAACTGTAACCTTTACCGATACTTCAAAATATACATCTACACCAACTTATGTATGGAAATTTGGTAACGTGTTTGATACAGCAACTACTGCTACTATAGCTCATACATTTAAAACAAATGGCACCTATACAATTACACACTACGTTACTACAGCTGCCGGATGTTCGGATTCTTTAACAAAAAACACTCTTATTAGTGTTGATGGTGCCACTGCTGCTTTTACTCCATCGGCTTCAAAAATAAAACTTCCTAATGCAACTATTAAATTTTATAATCGCTCCAACAGTTATAGTAACTGGACATGGAATTTTGGTGATAGCATTTATTCAACCGATAAAACTCCTGAACATACTTATACTGAAGCAGGTGAATATAAGGTATGTTTGGTAGGCATTAATGCCAACGGTTGCGGCAGTACATTTTGCAATACAATTATTATTGAAAACCCTAATGTACTATGTGTTCCTGAAGCCTTTACCCCCAATGGCGATAACGTAAATGATGTATTAAAAATACGAGGTTTGCCTGTTAAAGAATTTGAAATGCGCGTATATAATGAATGGGGCAACCTTTTATTTTTAACCAACTCTTATAACGATGGCTGGGATGGAACATATCATGGCGCACCCCAAGGGGTTGGCGTATATGAATATTCGATAAAAGGAAAAACAATAAACAACGAAAACATAGATATGCACGGTATTGTAAACTTAATTCGTTAGCCCCTATCCCCTAAAGGGGAGCGAGCCAGTTTTATCAACAAATATTTAAAATGAAATTAAAAACAATAAAGACCTTCTTTTTCAAAATAGTAGGACTTATAATAAATAATGAACTGGCTCTGCCTTCCCCTTTAGGGGGTAAAGGGGCTTTAATTTGTTTATTGCTTTTTTCTACTATAGGTTATGCTCAGGATTTTCATTTATCTCAATTTGATGCCAACCCGCTTTACCTAAATCCTGCATTAACAGGCATGAAACTGACGGATGACTGGAACTACCGTTTTAACTTAAATTACAGGGAACAACGAAGCAACTTTTTGGGACATGCCAATAAAATAATAGCAACTGGTTTTGATATGCCCGTAGATAAAAAATTTTCTATCGGCGAATTTGTGATCAACAACAAAAGTATAAATGGAACCATTAATGCACTTAATGTAATGCTTTCTGGTTCTTACAAAATAATTCACAAAGCAGCTAATGAACATGAACGGCACAACATGTCGGTAGGTTTACAAGTAGGCTTTATGCAAAGAAGTTTTAATTCAGGTAATTTTGTTTATGATTCCCAATATTCAGCTGCATCTAGTGTAGGCTTTGATACTAATCTTCCTACTGGCGAAAATTTTATCAAACAAAATAGTTCCAATTTTGATGTAAACATGGGTATGTATTACCATTTTATTGATAAAAATAAAAAGTATGCTCCTTACGGAGGATTCTCCATTTACCATCTTTCACAACCCAATCAATCGTTTAGTAACATACACAGCCAAACTCCCATGCGCTTTACCTTACATGGAGGCTGTTTGTATACAATAAACGAGGAGTTTAGCATATTGCCCCAGTTTTTATACATGAATCAAGCGCGTGCCAATGAATTAAATATTGGAATAATGGCGTATGATAAAATACGTTGCACCAATTATCAGCCAATGCTGGGACTTTCATGGAGAAAGAACAATGCTGTAATTATTCATCTAGGTTTAAAATACAAAACGTATAATTTCAGAGTAAGTTACGATATCAATACCAATTACCTGAAACAGTACGGAAATAGAGGGCTTGAACTGTCCATTATTTTTACACCAAAAAAAATAATTAAAGATCCGGATATGGTTGCCACACTTGTAATAGTGAACGATTCCTTAGCGATTACAAAAGATTCTATAAAAACGCTACTTAATCCTTTACCTCCTGTAAAGGATACAACCAAAATTAATGTGCCAAAAATTATTAATAAACCTGCTATTTTATTCAATTCTGGTGCGATTGCAACATTGCCACAAAAACAAATAGCGTCTGAGGCACCTGTAGAGGATTCCGTCAAAATTTTAGTTACTAATATTTCGGCAACAACCGATACAAAAATTAGTGTGGATGAAAAACAAAAAAAATCTGAACCTATTGTTTCTTCTTTCGTAAACAAATCTTTACTAAAGGCTTCCATTCATTTTTTAACAACAACAAAAAAATCATATAGAGTTCAATTGGGAGCATTCAGATACGAAGTTCCTGTGGAGATAGAGAAAAAACTAATTGAAGTAAATGCACAAAAAATCGTACACTCAAAAAATTCGAAAATTCCTACTATTTACACAATTGGTGATTTTAAAACACATGATGAGGCCATCGGGCTAAAAGAAGAAATGATCAAAAAAGGATTTCAAGGAGCTTTTATTATTGATATTCCAGCAGGTACAATGATTGAACCAATGCAATCTGCAACAACGGAACTTATCAACAACAACGATAAAACTGAAGAAGTAAACAATTTACCAGAACAATTATTGACAAAACAATTGCAAACTATTCCTATTCCAACAATGCCGCAATCCACCATTAAATTTTCAATGAATCCAACAACTACTACCCAAACAGAATCGTTTCGTATTCAATTGGGCGCATTTAAAGAAGATGTGCCTTTAGATATAGCAAACAGGCTTTTAAAAGTAAATGCCGAACGGATAGAAAACATGACGGATATTAACGGCAATACCATATACACAGTCGGCAATTTTAAAACACACGATGAATCCATTAGTCTGAAAAACAAAATGATTGAAGAAGGTTTCACAGATGCTTTTATTGTTAAAGTTTCGGCAGGTTCGTTGGTTGCGCCGATAAAATAAATATACCTGTTTTTTTCATTTTCATTTATTCCTTGCGCTATTATCTGTAAATAATAACTTCCAAAGGAATCGCAAAAACTATCTTCAAATTTGCTTAAATTTGCCTGCAATTAGGAAAAAACAAATGAAAGCAAATAATTTCTACAACAAAAAACTAGGCATACTTGGTGGCGGACAGTTAGGTAAAATGCTGTGTATCCCTGCTGCCAACTGGCATCTTAAAACATTAATACTCGACCCCACAGCTGATTGTCCAGCATCTATTGTATGCAAAAACATTCATGTAGGTAATTTTACAGATTACGATACAGTATATAAATTCGGACAATTGGTGGACATCATTACCATTGAAATTGAAAATGTAAACGTTGATGCGTTAATAAAATTAAAGCAGGAAGGAAAAACAGTTCATCCCGATCCATTTGTACTTCGCATCATTCAGGATAAAGGATTACAAAAAGAATTTTATGCGCAAAATAAATTAAGCAGTCCGCCCTACATTTTATGTGAAAATAAAAACGAGGTTATTGAACACATTGAAACTGGAAAAATTACATTCCCATTTGTTCAAAAACTACGTACTGCCGGATATGATGGCAAAGGCGTATCGGTTATCAACACTGCAAAAGATACACACAAGCTGATGAATGCACCTTGTGTGATTGAACAAAAAGTAAGCATCAAAAAAGAATTATCTGTTATTGCTGCCCGCGATGTGGATGGAAATGTAACATGTTTTACACCCACCGAAATGGTATTTGACGATGATGCCAATTTAGTAACATTGCTTATTTGTCCGGCACAAATTAACGAATCCCTTGCACAAAAAGCAGAAGCGCTTGCCAAGGAAACCATTAACGCATTTGGCATTGTAGGTTTACTGGCTGTTGAATTATTTTTAGATATGAACGATGAATTGCTTATCAACGAAGTAGCGCCACGCCCACATAACAGCGGACATCACACAATAGAAAATGCAATAACATCCCAATACGAACAACAATTACGTGCTGTAATGGGCTTACCGCTTGGCAGCACCGAAACCATATTACCTGCTGTAATGATTAATTTATTGGGTGAAGCTGGTTATAGTGGGCCTGTTAAATATCAAGGCATTGAACAATGTATGGCAATTGACGGTGCTAAATTTCATATTTATGGAAAAGCAGAAACCAAACCATTTCGCAAAATGGGACATATTACCATCATTGATAAGTCAATTGAAAATGCACTAAAAAAAGCAGAACTGATACAAAAAACGTTGAAGGTGATTTGCTGATTAAACGATGTGCTGATTGGTTGATGTGCTGATTTTATTGATGTGCTGATGTGCTAATTAATGGATGTGCTGATTAGAAGATTTGATACTATTAACATAGTAGATTGTAATATTATTTTAGTTCAATTATTAAATGGAGAACGTCCTTGCGAGGAACGAAGCAATCTAATACAATACATTGGTTGAGATTGCTTCCGTTTCTGCTTTAACGCAGAACTCGCATGACGACTACAAGTAAAATTTTGTAGAAACCAAATTCTTGCACTTAAAGTGCATCGTTTTGAACGAATGAACAGAAACAATAAAACTTTAAACTAAAAACTAAAAAAATGAAACAACCATTGGTAAGCATCATTATGGGAAGCAATTCAGATTTTCCGATCATGAAAGAAGCAGCAGATATATTAAACGAACATAAAATTCCGTTTGAAATAAACATTGTTTCGGCACACCGCACTCCCGACAGAATGGTTGAATTTGCTAAAACTGCACATACCTTGGGTATCAAAGTAATTATTGCAGGAGCAGGAGGAGCAGCACATTTACCGGGAATGGTAGCTTCTATTACTCCATTGCCTGTTATTGGTGTTCCTATCAAATCGTCCAATTCTATTGACGGATGGGATTCATTATTATCCATCATACAAATGCCAAACGGTGTTCCTGTTGCGTCGGTAGGGGTTAACAGCGCAAAAAGTGCAGGGTTACTGGCACTTAAAATACTGGGTATTGGTAACGAACAATTACATCATCAACTTGAAAAAAAAATTTAATGAAACACTATTTTGTAACAGGAATATGTACTGATGTTGGCAAAACACTTGCGTCAGCAATTTTGGTAGAAGCACTAGAAGCTGATTACTGGAAACCATTACAGGCAGGGGAATTAAATAATACCGATTCAATGAAAGTGCGTTCATTGATTAGTAATTCCAAAACGGTTATTCATCCCGAAGCATTTCTTTTATCAGAACCACTATCACCACATGCTGCTGCCGAAATAGATGAAGTACAAATTAAACTAGAGGACATTGTTTTACCACAAACCGCCAACACCCTTATTATTGAAGGTGCAGGAGGATTGATGGTTCCCATAAACAACAATGATTTGATAATTGACCTGATAAAAAAACTGAACATAGAAGTTATTTTAGTATCGGAATTTTATTTGGGAAGTATTAACCATACGCTATTATCCGCTTACGCTTTACAAAGCAACAACATTAAAGTTGCAGGCATTGTATTTAATGGAATACCTGTGCCAACATCGGAAAATTTTATTTTAAAACATACTGGATTAAAACATTTATTGTCCATTAATGAAGAAGAATTAATAGATAAAAACACCATTTTAAAATATAAAACAGCATTGAAATTTAATTTATGATTTTAACCGATACACACATACATCTTTATTCAAAGGAGTTTGATGCCGACAGAACAACACTTATACAAAGTGCCATTGATAAAGGCATTACCCGTTTTTTTATGCCCAATGTTCAGGACGATTCTATTCCGGGAATGTTTCAGCTCGAAAAACAATTTCCTGACAATTGTTTTGCTATGATGGGATTACACCCCTGTTCTGTAAAAGGCGATTATCAAAAAGAAATTCAAGTAATTAAATATTGGATGAACAAACGAAAGTTTGTTGCCATTGGCGAAATTGGCATTGACTTGTATTGGGATAAAACATTTTTTGAACAACAACAAGATGCTTTCAGAACACAAATACAATTAGCGCAACAATACAATTTGCCATATATCATCCATTCCCGCAACTCGTTTAACGAAACGATGGATATTGTAAACGAATTTAAAGACAATGCTCCTAAAGCGATATTTCACTGCTTTAGCGGCAATGTGGAACAAGCTGAACAAGTAATTGCAGCAGGCAATTTTAAATTGGGTATTGGTGGTGTGGTAACATTTAAAAATTCGGGATTGGATAAAGTAGTAGAGGCTATTGATTTGAAACACATTGTACTGGAAACAGATGGGCCGTATCTTGCTCCGGCACCGCATCGCGGCAAACGCAACGAGCCGGATTATTTATTAATGGTTGCACAAAAAATTGCTGAAATAAAAAATATAAGTATTGAGGAAGTAGCGGCCGTTACTACTCAAAATTCAATTGATTTATTTGGGTGTTGATATACAACAGTTATTACTCTTACAAATACAAAACTGATTTGCCAAAAGACAAACAAATGAATTTTAAAGTTGAAATAGAAACAACATGGGAAGATTTTGTAAGTCAAAATCCCCCAACCACAAACAACCAGTTTATTTTTCGTGGACAGTTAAATGGCTATAATTATAAAGGAGAATTTGAGCGATGGCCCTTAATGTCCTCTTTTAATAGGGAGTATAAAAGAATATTAAGTTTTGGAAGATTTATTTCGCAGCGAGTAGAGAACAATAATTTTAAAAGAATATATGGCAAATATAACTGGGTGAAAGAAAAAAGAATTGTTGAAATGGGTTTAGTTGAGCGGCTTTTATTTTTACAACATTATGGAGTAAGTACCTGTTTTCTTGATTTTACTTACAATCCCCTAATTGCATTATATTTTGCATTAGCCCCTATGAAAGTTCCGGATATCGGATCACATGAATTAAATGGCTACCGAAACGATTTTGGCAATGCTTATCTTTCAATTTATAAAATAAATTGCGATATTCTTGTAAACGACATTTGCATTAAAGAAATAAATACCTCCCAGGAAAATTTTAATTTTGAGTATGATAGCTATTGGAATTTTTGTTATGCAGTAGCTGGTGCTAACATTGGATTATTACATAAAAAAGATATTCTGAACAATTTTGAAAATAGAAATTTGAATGCTCAAAATGGATGTTTTATATTGTATGACAATATTAATAGTTCTGGATTTATAGGATTAGAAAAATATTTAGAAGAATTAGCAATAGAAAAGGAAGTGTGCATAACAGAGCCTTGCATAACAATATATAATATAACATGGGATTCTATTTTAGCAAGAAGTCGGAGTAAATCAAACGAAACAATTAAAGATGAAGGGCTGTTTACGTATTTAAAAAATAATAATATTTCAGGGGAAACACTCTTTACAGACCATCAAGGATTAAAATACGATTTAGATTTTTTTTATGAAGAAAGGTAATAATTTGGATAAATATTAATCAAATAATTAACAGGTAGCTCCTCTGGAGCTTATATAATCTGTTGATTATTTAATTTCTACAAACAGTACGTACTTACAGTACGTTAAAATGCTCCGTAGGAGCAATCTGTTTGTAGAAATAAATAGCATACCAAAATATAGCTCCGTAGGAGCGACCTGTATTTTTAAAATATAAATTTATTTTAACAGGCTCTAACTTTAAACAATGACTAAAAAAAGCAAAGTTATTCTCATCTATACCGGCGGAACAATAGGAATGATGGAGGACGCTAAAAGCGGACACCTTATACCGTTTGACTTTAAACAGTTACAAAAACAAATTCCGGAACTCAGCAGGTTGGATGTTGAACTATTGTACATACCGTTTGAACACCCAATGGATTCAAGCAATATGCAACCTGCTATATGGATAAAACTTGCTAAACTGATTGAGAAAAATTATTCCAAAGCCGATGGTTTTGTTATTTTGCATGGCTCCGATACCATGTCGTTTACCGCATCGGCATTGAGTTTTTTATTGGATAATTTGAATAAACCAGTAATACTTACGGGCTCTCAATTGCCTATTGGCACCATTCGCACCGATGGCAAAGAAAACTTAATTACAGCTATAGAAATAGCTGCTGCAAAGGAAAACAACAAATCCGTTGTTACGGAAGTGTGCATTTATTTTGAATCGCAATTGTACCGTGGTAACCGCACGCATAAATTTAATTCCGAACATTTTAAGGCGTTTCAATCGGCTAACTACCCAATATTGGCAAAGGCAGGTGTAAGTATACACTACAAACACAACGCATTAAAAAAAGCAAACAACAAATCCTTAAAAGTTCATACGTCGCTTGATGCTAACATTGCTATTTTGAAATTGTTTCCGGGCATTACACAAAATGTAGTAGAAGCAATACTCAATGCAAAAGGCATCAAAGCCATTATTTTAGAAACCTTTGGTAGCGGCAATGCCAGCACCGAAAAATGGTTTATCGATGCTATTAATACAGCTATCAAAAAAGGCATCATTATTTTAAATGTTACACAATGCAATGCAGGTGCGGTACAACACGGTAAATATGCTACAAGTGCCGGACTAGCAAAAGCTGGAGTTATTGCCGGAGCCGATATTACCACCGAAGCTGCTGTTGCTAAACTGATGTTTGTTTTAGCAAACACTAGCAATAAAAAAGAAATTGAAAAGCTGTTGAAGAGTGATTTGCGTGGGGAGATAACTGTTTAGGATGGGATACGGATTTGAGAGGTTTGTGAAGATTTCATTAAGATTAAAATATTATAAATGAGCTAATATAATTGTTAGTAGCAAGGCGTTAAAGAAAGACAACTACTCTTATCTTTGAGCTTTAAATGAAAAACAGTAATGAAATTGCTTTACAATCTTCCACTCAGCGACCACACCAAAAGTCAATTTTGTTTTTTTGCCAACGCTCCTGTGTATAAAGAAAAATTGCCACCGCTCAATTTTTTGTCATGGTTTTTGTCCGACGCGCAATTTGCACATTGCCGTCCTCGTTCCTGCGGGCGGCAAAGAGCAAAAGCTCCCCGCAAAACAAAAACACACGCCAAAAAATTCTCCCTCCCGCCCCTTCGTGGGTAGTGTTGTGGTTTACGACAGTTTTGTTTTCCATTGCAAGTGTTGCGCAAATCCAATCTCCGCAGACACCTACTTTTAATCAAAACCCAAATGGTACGACCTTTCAACAATTCAACGGACAAATAAATACTAATAATAATTTAAAGGACAGGACTATGAATTTAAACCGACCTATACTCCGCAGACACCCCGCTCAACGGCATGTTCATTATTAAACAATAATTAAAGTTACGTAGCGGTTGAGCGGCATTTGTAATGCCGCTCGGAACACAGCAGAATTTGCAATTCTGCTACTACTGCTTTTTTTTAGTTAAAAAATGGTTATCTTTATTAAACCAATACATTCATATTATGACAACAACAACAATCCGTAATAAAGTACACAAATACATCTAGTTTCAAGCGCCCCCATTCTTCTTAAAAAATACTGGCTGTAATTGCATTAACAACAATCCAGTAATTATTATTATAAAACTAAGGAGGTGGTACATAAATAATTGTTCCCCAAATAAAAAAGAGAATAACACAGCCGTTAATGGTACAACATTCATATAAATACCTGCTTGCGCTGCACCAATTAAGGCAACACCTTTGTTCCAAGCATAATAAGCAAGTGCAGTCCCTAAAACACCAATACCAATAACCGATAGCCAAAACGGTTGAGGATAGTTTGCAATATTACTTATGTCCTGAAAAGGTAATATCAATGCAAACATTAAAAAACAAAGTACATTAGTAATAACTGTAAGGTGCATGGTTGCTATTTTTCCACTTTGTTTTTTAACATAAACATGGTATAGCGAAAATAATACATTGGCGGTTAAAATGTAAAGATCACCTTTTGAAAAAATGGTTTGAAATAGATTAAAAAAATGACCTTTTGTAACTAAAAGTACAACACCAATAAAAGCAATAACAACGCCTATTAACTGCGAAAATGAAATCTTTGTTTTAAGTATAATCATAGAAAGTAATAAGGTTAAAGCAGGATTAAGACTTCCAATTAATGAGGCATTAACGGCTGTGGTATATTTTAATCCTAGAAAAAAGAAAAAATTAAACCCAAAAAGCCCTACAATACCAATAAACAATAAAGGACCTAAGTTATTTTTAATTAGGCTCCACTTGGGCAAATCCTTAAAAGCAACAGCCAACAAAGCTATTACAGCAAATAAGTAGCGCAAAAAGCCTGCTACCATTGCGGGGCTGTAATGCAGCATTACCTTGGCTAAATGGAAGTTTAAGCCCCACAATATGGTTGCTATTATTAAATAAAGGGCAGTTTTCATCCAGCATTAAACTTTTTGTAAAGTTCGCCGAAAAATTTAATATTCCCATTGGAATTTATAAATGCCCAAAATTATCTTACATTTGCGCTCCATTATTCTGGAGAGGTGTCAGAGTGGCCGAATGAGCAAGCCTGGAAAGTTTGTATACTCGCAAGGGTATCGCGGGTTCGAATCCCGCCCTCTCCGCTTTCGCTCGCCGAAGCGGGCTACGGCGGATGCAATCCGAACGAAGATCGCGAAGGAGAGTTTCACTCAAAAAAAGAAGCCGGTTTGAAAATAACTTTCAAACTGGCTTCTTCGTTTTTTTAAATTCAACCAAACTATTTACAATTCCACATGCCCTCTTACAGCAAATACATTTACCGCGCCGCGATC
>CANFLQ010000041.1 GCA_947447995.1 Bacteroidota bacterium
ATAGCTGTTCTTTTTTATTCATTTACTAATTACATAACTCGTCATTGCGAGGAACGAAGCAATCTCAACCAAAGTATTGTATTAGATTGCTTCGTTCCTCGCAATGACGTACTAAATTTGCATAACATTTTAACTTATATAAAGTCTAATAAGCATAACCATTTATTTTATAATTATCAATCATGAATCATTTTAAATTTATTCGATTAAGCCTGTTAGTAGTTCTTTTGTGTGTTCAAGGCTTCATGTTTTCTCAAGCCATTGAAGGTGGAGATATTAAAAACGGTAAACACCAATTGTTAAGAAAACCCATGGCGTATGATATGCCTACCGGAAAAACCATTGAAGGGGAAGATGCCAAACGATCAACAAGGGGAGAGGCGCGTTGGACTGTATATTCCGACAGAGAAGACAACGATACGTACATTGATAAAAAATGTACCCGAAAAAATATAACACTTCATTTTATGGATTGTTTTGTGGTGGCACAAGAAACGGATGATGCCGTTAGATTGGTTCGTTTTGATCCCGTAAATCAATCCTTTGTTGAAAAATCGGGTTCTAAAAAAGGAGAGCTTGTTTTTAAATCCAATGCCGAAGATGTAGGCTGGATTAAAAAAACGCGCGTTTTACTTTGGACCTCCGCCTTGGTAAACGATTCTACAAAATATACGCAAAAAGCCATCTCCGTTAAAAAATTAGAAAACGGCAGCAATAGTTTAGAAAGCATCCTAAAAAAAGGCAGGGGCATTTTGGATTTATTTACCTATCCCGATGCAGCGAAAAAAGAACGGTATGCAGCAGGGAAAGACATTACCTTATTTCAATATTTATTTGTTTTAAAATCTGATCCAGCAACAAAAATGTTGTTGGTGGCTAAGGAATATCGAATAACTCCATCAGGATATATCGATGAAATTTTAGGATGGGCTCCCGAAAATCAATTACAGATATGGGACAACGCAGTGTGTTTGCGTATTAATTTTGATGATGCTGCTGTGCAGGAACGGCAAGAGAAAAATATTAAGGTGCAGTTTTTTAGAGATATAAATGGGGCGAAATCCTTTAGGGATAACAAGCCAGCTACGCCTCTTCCTTTTATTTATGAGGATCCAGGTGATAATCAAAAAAGAAATGATAATCCTTATTTCTACGGTTTTCCTATTGTAGATAAAAATATGAAAGAACCCAATATTTATAAAACAGGTTATGTAACACAAACAGTAGATAAAAATGGTAAAACAATTTTTTCGGCTAATAAACAAGCTGTTATAAACGAACAGTTTGAAGAAATAAAAAAGAGCTTTAAAAAAATCAACATCTTATTTTTAATTGATGGCAGTCAACGCAACTTTATGAAAACAATTTCTAAAGCCTTGGGTGATATAGCATTGTTGGACGACGGATCAAACACAACTAAAAATAGCTATAAAATGGGTGCTGTTATTTATAACGATGCAAAATGTATTGAAGATGGTTTTAAAACCATTTCGTTGACAAATTCAAAGGATACATTTATTGATAAATTGATGAACGAATCTGAAAAAAGTTCTCCTTGCGAAGTAAACAGAGATGCCAATGGAGCACCAATATATGCGGCAATAAAAAAAGGTTGCGATATGTTTGATAGTAAAGATCAAACAAATATAATCATCATGGTAGGTACAACATCCGACCCTATTAAAACCGAAAAAAATGCTGCTCTAAGCGCATTGATAAATAAACATGTTAAAATTAATTTTTTGCAAACAGCTAGTAAAGATGGTAGTTTGTACGATACGTATGTGAAGGATTGTAAAAATTTTTTGATTGATAATGCAAAAGCATTTGATACTAAATTTTTTGCAGAAGATTTAAAATCAGGGAAATTAAAACCTGCAAAATTAATTCCGTCAACTACCGAAAATTTAGCAACGTTACAAAATTCAGGTGTTCCTGGCAGCTTTTTTTGGGTAGATCCGGGAACACAAATAAAACCAACCGATGTAAGTAAAAAAATTCAAAACCTAATTCGTGAAAATGAGTGGAGTATCAATAATATTATTGAACGATATGAGGGGAATACAACTGGCGGAATACGAGGTGTAAAGGATGGTATAGAAGATACTGAAGAAACCAAACAATTGATGGCAATGTTGATGGAAAAAGGTTTTAAACCCGAAGAAATTAATCAATTGGCAAACGTGCAAAATTTTCAATTGTTTATTGAAGGATACGCATCCATTGTAAATAAAAATTTAATGTACCCTATTTTAAACCGAACTTTGTTTATCAACAGAAATGAGTACAACGATTTAGTGGCTATTTTTGAAAACTTGAACGATAGCTATACAACTTCTAATCAACGTACCAATATTGTTAATACGTACAAGGAAATAATTAAAAAATACAAAGGTACAGCAAGCAACGAAGTAATAGAAAATTTTAATCTAAATGACTTTATGCGTTTAGTAACCGGATTGACAGGGATTTCCAGAAACCCTTTGTTTAAAAGAAGTTTAGAAGATATTCAAAACGATAAAAAAACAAATGCCGACGATTTACAAAAACTGAAAAGTGGTTTTAATACCATCAATAAAAATTTGAAAAAAATTAAAGGCGACAAAAATTACAGATTGGAACAAGATAATGAAACCTTTTACTGGATACCCGAAAGTGTATTCCATTTTGATAATTAATGGTAATGAACGAGAATAGAATAGAGAATACAATAATAGAAATTAATAACCTGTCGTGCAGCTACTCTTTAAAAGCGGAGGATAAGGTATTGTATATTCAAAATTTAAAAATTCAAAAAGGGAAAATTATTTTTCTATTGGGCGCCTCCGGCTCAGGTAAAAGCACCTTGTTGGAAACCTTGGGTTTAATGAACAATACCATTGCCAGCGGTAAGGTAGAGTTGATAGATAATTTGGTTAGGCACGATTTTTCAAGCCTTTGGAAACCCGAAAATGAAAATGAAATAACAAGAATCAGAAAAGATTTTTTGAGTTTTATTTTTCAGAACACCAATTTGATGGAGAGTTTCACAGCATACGAAAATATCTGTCTTTCTCAAATGATTAAAAGCAATACCGACCAATCTAAAGCGATTGATGGTGCGGTTGAGTTAATGAATCAAGTTGGTTTGCCTGCCGAGGAAGTTGATTTTAAAAAATTATCTGTTAATCTTTCCGGAGGCCAACGTCAAAGGGTTTCTTTTGTCAGAGCCTTGAATACTAATTTTAAAATTTTATTTTGCGATGAGCCTACTGGTAATTTAGATGAGCAAAATGCACACGAATTAATTAATATTATTAAACAAAATATTACCTCTGAAAAAACAGCTATACTTGTTTCGCACGATATTAATTTGGCATTAAAATTTGCCGATCAAATAATTGTAATTTCCAAAAAATCGGACAAAAAATGTGGAGAGATATTATCGGAAAATATTTTTGAAAAAGAACAATGGCAATTGCTGGAGCCTCATAAATTAGCTGATTTTAGAATTAAGTTGTTACGCTTTTTTGCCTCCGATGCAAAAAATAATACTTCCGATAAAGTGCTAGATTCATTAGTAAAATCAACCACTTACCCTCAGTTGTTTTTACAAAAAGAAGGCAAAGTATTGTATGGTAAATCAAAGGTTAATTTATTGATATTAATTACTATTCTTTCCTTAACCCTATTGTCCATTGGTTTTGCAAACGGCACCTTAAAATATTTGAATGATAAACTTAATGACCCATTTGTAAATTGGCTAACCGTAGGCATTCCATGGGCAAAAAGCAACGCATCTATTGTTACCGATATTACAGATAAGTTAAACAGTGATGAGGTGAAGGAGCATTATTTAATAGATGTGGTAACATCTTACAAAGAAGTAATGTTGCCCTTTTTTAAAACCGAAAATAAAGACAATGAATACATCAAAGGGCGATTGATTGATTCCGATGATCCTATAATGACTGTATTGCTGAGTCCAGAAAACAAGATAAGTGGCACCGATAATTTTTCGGATGAGCGTGATTTGGGAATTGTTGTAACAGCGGATATGTTAAAAAGATTGCATTATCCCATAGATACAAAAGTGATTTATCTTGATAATATGGATGACGATATTACGCAGGGTGAAAAACAAAGATTTAAAGTTCCAGTTCCTGTAAAAGCAGTAATAAAAGAAATACCCGGAAGAAATAAATTTTTAATTACCACATTTTTTTACAAGTCTTATATCAATCATGAGTTTTGTGTGTTTGATTTTAAAGAACAAACTAAACGTATTTTATTTTATGTGGAAGACCAAAAATTAGCCAAAGAATTTGCAATGGAAATTGAAAAGATGCAACCAACTTTTATTTTAACGGAGCAAGGTAGCAACGATTCTGATACTTCTGTAACTGAAAAAATATTTAGAACAGTGGAAATTTCGGTAAATTCGGAGAATGAATGCGATATGATGAATATTCCTGGGTACGAAGTAAGTGTTGAGTTTTCTGAAAAACCATTTAATTATACTACTACCGAAAATGTATTTAAAAAAATTGTTCAATCCAAATTTTATAAAAATAATAAGGATAAAATAATCCGCATCTTTGATTTTGGTATAGCACCTGATCCCGATGTGGAAATTCATAACGATTACCTTTGCATCAATTTTAAAAAGAATGGATTGGATTCGGTTGAAGCATTTTCTAAATACGTTGTTCAAAATTTAAACGAAGAAAATGTAAAGGAAGAAACAAACATGATTGTTGTAGATTCTGGTGCGGTAAAAGAAAAAAAGAATTTTAATTACATCAGTAAAATGACCTTGTTAATTTCTTTATTGTTGATTGTTTTTTCCATCATTGCCATCAGTTTATTTATTTCCAATTTACTAAAAACGCATTTGAATAAAGTAAAAATGAACCTAGGAACCTTTAAAGCATTTGGTTTAAGTAATAAGCAATCCGTAACTATTTATTTACAAATAATGTTGCGCTTCATCTTTACAGGATTAGTTTTGTCACTTGTTATATCTTTTGTATTGGGCAATGTAATTGATAAAATATTTAGCGCATGGCTTTCAATCGAAGATCAAACAGCATATTTTCGTTTGTTTGATTTTAATACATATTTATTAATTGCAATTATATTTATGGTATCAGCAATGGTATCTTATTTAAACATTAAAAAAATAGTATCCAAAACACCAGGCGATCTTATTTATAATAGGTAACCCAATAAAATGAATTAATAACACCGAAAATTAATAAAAATGGAATTTTTTTTACAAATATTAAATTGAGAACGTCATTGCGAGGAACGAAGCAATCTCAGCAAAAGTATTGTATTAGATTGCTTCGTTCCTCGCAATGACGACTAAAAGAGTGATTTTATATAAACCGAATTTTTACACTTAAAGTGCATAGTTTTAAATTAACGAACCGAAACATTATTAACACCGAAAATCAATAAAAATGAAAAATCTTATTTTGAGTGAAGAGGTAAAAAAATCTCTTAATATTGCTCAGTCCATCGCAAAGGAATATTCAAATTCTAAATTTTCTCCGGCGCATTTATTGCGTGCCGCTTTGCACAAGGAATTATCTTTACGCCCCTATTTAGATGCAGCAGGTAAGGATTATTATTTTATGGAAGATTGGGCAGATGTGCGCATAGAATCCTATCCAAAAGCTAGTAAAACAGAAGAGCCTACAGGCGATGATAAAATTTCTGCTGTTTTTGCAGAGGCAGAAAATCTTAGGATAAAAATGTCGAAAGATGAAATTGATTTGGTAAGTCTGCTTGGTTCTATTTCTACGCCTGGCATTGCATTTACGTATGATCAACTAAAAACATTCCCCGTTACCGTTGCCGAAATTGTAAACGAAAGTTTAGAAAAAACAACCTTGGAAAATGTTGTAGGCAAAGGAACACAAGCTGCTGGCAACGGCAAGCCTAAAACTGGCGCTATCAATAAATATTGTATTGATAAAACAGCGCTTGCACGCGAAGGTAAATTGGAAAACATTGTTGGCAGAGATAAAGAAACCCGAATGATTTCCGAAATACTTGGCAGACGATCAAAACCAAACGTAATTGTAATAGGTGAACCGGGCGTTGGTAAAACATCGTTGATAAACGGATTTGTTACCAATGCACTCAATGGTAAAGTGCCTGCTAACCTTAAAAATGCGGTTGTGTATGAATTGGATTCAGGAGCTTTTATTGCAGGTGCTACTTACAAAGGTGAAGCGGAAGACAGGATGAAAAGCATCATCACCGAAATTGCTCAGTTTGAAAAAGCAATTTTATTTATTGATAACATACATACCTTGTTCGATAAAAACGGTGCTACTCCCGGCTTGTCCAACATTTTTAAACCCGAATTATCAAAAGGTAATTTAACAGTAATTGGTGTTACAACCAATGACCAATACCGCAAAAACATTGAATCGGACGAAGGTTTAAACCGCTTGTTTGAAATTATTAAAGTAGATGAACCTGACGAAGCAACAGCAGTGCGCATGCTTAAAATAGCAATACCATATTACGAAGAACATCATAAAATAAAATTGGCTGATGATGTAATAGCCGAATCTATAAAATTGGCAAAACGTTATTTAAAAGAAAGAAGTTTGCCTGATTCGGCTATTGATCTGATTGACAGAACCATGTCGGCAATAACCATGATGACAGAAACATCCAAAGAAGAACTTGAAACAATTGAAGCAGAATTAAAAGAACTTTTAGATAAAAAAGAAACCTTAAGCAATGAAGATTTTTTAACCGAATTAAGATGGGTAAATGCGTCTATGAAAAATAAACTGAGTTCAGTTTTATTTGGTCAAGTTGAAAACCCAGTAGATATTGAAAAGGTGGATTCCATTGATGAAACTTTATCACACTTAAATGAATTGGTAGCCAAATTAAAAGTGTTATCAAGTAATACAAAGCAATTAATTGAAAAAACAGATGTAGCAGCCGTTGTTTCTCATAAAACGGGAATTCCTTTAGGGAAATTACAATCTGGCGAAAAAGAAAAATTATTGAGTATGGAAGACATACTTAAAAAACGTGTTGTAGGGCAAGATCACGCTATAAAAGCCATTACCGAAGCTATTTTAGAGTCGCGTTCGGGCTTAAATAAAGCAGGACAACCAACAGGGTCGTTTTTCTTTTTAGGGCCCACAGGTACAGGAAAAACGGAGTTGGCAAAATCACTTGCCGAATTTTTATTTAACGACGAAGCAGCATTAATTCGTTTTGATATGTCGGAATTTAAAGAAGAACATTCAGCGGCATTATTGTATGGAGCGCCTCCGGGTTATGTTGGTTACGAAGAAGGAGGGATGCTGGTAAATAAAATCCGCCAACAACCGTATTCCGTTGTATTGTTCGATGAAATTGAAAAAGCACATCCTTCTGTATTCGATTTATTTTTACAAATATTGGACGAAGGTAAACTGCACGATAGATTAGGTAAAGAAGGCGATTTTTCTAACAGTGTAATATTATTTACGAGCAATATCGGTAGCGATTTTATTATCGATAGTTTTGGTAAACAGGTTATTCCAAGCTCTACAGATTTGATGGAAATTATGACTCGTCACTTTCGTCCCGAATTTTTAGCCCGTTTAACCGAGATTGTACCGTTTTCTCCAATTACCGAAAAAATGGTATTAAATATCTTTAATATCCAATTAAAAGGACTCTTAAAAATGTTGGAAAGACAAGGTATCGAACTCGAAATTTCGGACAAAGCAAAAGAACATTTTGCGCTTTTGGGCTTCACCCCTAAGTACGGAGCTCGTCCGTTATCGGGCGTAATTCGTACTCAACTAAGAAGACCTTTGTCTAGGAAAATTATTTCGGGTGAATTATTGAAAGGTGATAAAATTTTCTTAGATTTGGACGAAAATAAAACTGTAATATGGGCAAAAAAATAAATTTTTTGAATTCAATTTAATATATACATTTGCTAACATAATTAAACATTAATAAAAACAAAAAATATCATGGCAGAATATGGAATTGGCGGTATGGAAGTCCGCGGAGATGGTAGTGAGGCAATCCTAGAAATTGCTCAAAATAGAACGTTAATGATTGAAAAATTAACAGATGCTGCGCCTATAAAGCCTGTTATTGTTGAAGGCTTAAAAACAGTAGACGAAGTGTTTAATCATTTTAAACCAACCGTTTCATGTGATTTTGAAAAAGAAGACGGTTCATCGGCTAATGAAACCCTTTCCTTTTCCAATTTAGGTGATTTTGGTGCTAAAGGTATTACCAATCAAAGCAGTTTTTTGAAAGAATTGGAAAATGAAAAAAATGAGTATTCCAAATTGGTAAAACAACTTAAAACAAATAAATTATTGAAATCCGTTGTTGAAAACCCTGAAAACAAAGAAGCTTTTATTAATGCTCTTCAGGCGCTAATTCAAGAAATTGAAGATGCTAAATAATTTTTATCACAGATAATCACAGTATTAATTACCAAAAAAATATAAGATAATGAGTGAAAGTAATTTACAACAAGGCGCTGCAGCTTCCGAATTTAAAGACAAAGGAAGTGCTAAAATTTCCAACCCATCTCAATTATTAGATGAAAGCTGTAGCAAATTAGAAAAATTAGGAGGTTTTGATTTAATTGAAATGGTGGTTGACGGGGCACAAAATTTGAATCCCGAAAAAAAAGCAAGAAAGAAAATTTTTCTTTCCGAAGCCGATAAAAAAGCAGAAAGAACAACCTTAAAAAAGTCGCTTCAGTTATGGATGAAAATGCTTACCGAAAATCAAAGCGTTGCTGATATGATTGATAAATCGGAAACAAAAGCAAAAACTACCGATGCGCTTTTAAAATCAAATGTATTAAAGGCTTTAAATACTACAAAAAATTTGGAACGTTCGTACCGTTCGGTTGCTCTTTTTTATAAAAATTCAGAAAGTGATAAAATCAAGAATATATCAGTAATGAATGCAGGTTTAGATCAATTAAAAGATTTGGACAACCCTAAATTTATTGATGCTGTTTCGGAAGAATTGAAACAAAATTACGACAGATTGGATTTACGTGATAACTATTCGTTAATGTGTATTCCCGGTTATTTAGGTTCTAACAAAGTAGTAGAAAAGTGGGGTAAAATAGCTCACGAAAACAAAGTAATGTTGGTAACTGATTTTGAACATTTGGATGCACCGGATGATGTACTTGAATTGTTTGAATCGGCAAACTTAACAGGTGGCGATATTTTCCGTTCCAATGTTATGATGACTTGCAACTGGCTAGTTGGTAGAGGTAAAGTAAATGAAGTAGGCGAAGAAGATAATTTATTTGTTCCTCCTTCGGCGGCATTGGCAGGTAAAATGTACCGTACATTAATGTCGCAAGTTACAGCTGGTAAAAAACACGGTGGTATGAACGAAGTGGATGGAGTAGCTTTTGACCTTAAGAAAAGTGAAATAGCAAGTTTAGAAAAAACTGGCTTAGTGCCCATGGTAAATGAGTACGGTAAAGTAATGGCGTTTTCTGCAAAAACATTGTTCAACGGCGATAATCTTGGTTTGCAAACATATTCTGTTGTTAGAGTATTTGATTACATCACCAAAGTGTTAATCGACTTTTTAAACAGAAGAGCGTTTGAGAATTTTAATTCAAAAAGCGAAAGAGAATTAAGAACACAAATCACTAAATTTTTAGATAGCATTACCGGTCCGGATAACTTAATTGAAAGTTTCAAAATATTAAGATTTATTCAGGATCCAAACCAAAAAGATAGAATTTATTTGGACATTCACATGACGCCTTATTTCCCTGGAAAAAGTTTTATGATTAAAATGGATGGACAAAAAGGAGATGATCCAAACTCCGCGGAATGGGCAACCGAATACGCAAAAGGATAATAAACAAATCGTTTTTTTTCAATTAATTAAATAAAATAATAACCCTTAAAAATCTAAAAAAAATGTCATTTAAAGCAGTATTTGAAATTGGCGGAAAAAAACACAGAGTATTACACTGTAGTTATTCCATGCAACAGGATACCGATGCAACAGGTCGTCCTTCATCTGGTGTAAAAGCTGGTACTATCCAGTTAGAAGTAGAGTCAACAGGCGATACGTCGTTAGCTGAATTAGCATTTGATGCGTTCAAACATCAAGATGGTAAAGTAACTTTTTACAAAAGAGACAGTGAACAAAAAATGAAGGAATTGTCTTGGAAAGAAGGTTATATCGTTAGTTATAGCGAAGCTTTTACTAACCTTGGTGATAACCCTATGACCGAAAATCTTGTTTTTTCTTCGAAAGAAATTAAAATTGGAAATGCAGAACACAAAAATGAGTGGCCTGCTTAATACCTAAATAAATGAATAAAAAAATGAGGTAGATTGATTTATAATTTATCTCATTTTTTTATTTTAAAAATAAATTTTTAAAACTTAAAATTTTGGCTGAAAACACATTTATTAAGATTGATTTTTCGGACGGAAAATCAACTACAATAGTTTCTGACCTAACTATAAATCAAAGTGTTTTTAATAATCACTTTTTTACATTAATAATTCCAGTTGATACACTTGAAGGTAAGGATGAGCCTTTAATGACCAAAACTCAACATCAAATTGGTAAACCAATAACCATCACCTACCTTGGAAATATTTTTAAAGGAATTATTGCTTTTCTTACTGTTTCAAAAAGTAATACCGCTCAGGGCGATATTATTATTAAAGGTTTTGGTTCCCCTATATTGTTAGAAGATGAAAGACATAGTGAGTCTTTTGAAAACAAAAATATAAGTACCATCGTAAATACAATTATCAATAAATATCCTAAAAATTTAATTGATTCAACAGTAAGTGTAAATAATGATAAAACTTTTGCTTACCTTACTCAATATAGAGAAAATAGCTTCATGTTCTTAAAACGATTAGCCGCCACTAATGGCGAATGGTTTTTTTACGATGGGGTGAAATTATTTTTTGGTAAACTTCCAACCTCAGAGGAAATTCCTCTTTATTTTGGTAGAGATCTTTTTAGTTTTGATCTTTCTATGCGTATAGTTCCTATCAATTATGAATTAATAGAACATGATTATAATAAAAATGAGGACTTTAAATCATCATCATCAGATGTACACAGTTCTGTATCTTCTGCCTACAATAGCTTTGAATATCTGAAAACAGCATACAACGAATCAAAAAATATATTTAGTAATAAAGCCTCAGCAAAATCAATCAATCAGGCACTTGATGTGGCAGCATTAAAAGAAAATATTAAAAATTCATTGGGAGTGAAATCTAGCCAGTTTGTTACTTTTTCAGGTGTGAGCAATAATCCCGATATTAAAATTGGTTCTGTTATCTCCGTTTCAGGAAAGGCTGGATCTAAAAATGAAAATGTGGATAGTTATGGTAAATACATTATTATTGAAGTTACACATTCATCAAGCGGAAGTGGAAATTATCAAAATAATTTTAAAGCAATACCTAATGTAATCGTAAATCAACCTCAACTTTCTTCTATAGAATTTCCACGATGCGAATCTCAAACAGCTATTGTTATTGATAATAAAGATCCAGAAAAGTTGGGTCGCGTGCGTGTTAAAATGATGTGGCAACAAAATACAAAAACACCTTGGATTAGGTTGCTAACCAATCATGCTGGAAATAATCGCGGCATGTATTTTATTCCAGAAATTAATGACGAAGTTATACTCGGATTTGAAAACGACAACCCCGATTTCCCCTTTGTTTTAGGGACGGTGTACAATGGTAAATCGCATTCGGGGGATATTTATAACGATAATAATTTAAAGAAAGCAATTCGTACAAAAAGTGGTAATTCAATTGTTTTTAGTGATGAAGATGGAAAAGAAGAAATAAAAATATTTAGTAAAGATGAAAAAAATAGTATTTCAATTTCCTTAGAAGGTTCAAAAAAAATAACCATTCAAAGTGAAGGAGATATTGAGTTAACAGCAAAAAATAATATTAAATTAACAGCAGAAAAAGACATTATTTTTACTGCCAAAGGGAAAAATACTGTTGAAGCCAAACAAGGTATTACTATGGATGGCACTTCAAAAATTGAAATGAAAGCAAGCAATATCAAAGCAGAAGCTCAGGCGAATGCAGAAATTAAAGGTGGCACTAAAGTGTCTATTAATTCATCGGCGCAACTCGAATTAAAAGGAGGCGCGCAAGCGGAATTAAATGGTGGTGCAATGACAGTTGTGAAAGGTGCTGTGGTGATGGTTAATTAATAGTTTAATTTACAAAATACATCATGAAATTTATTTCAATATCACTAATAGCTTTGTTTGTATTAGAAAGTTGCAACAGCAATTCAAATAATGCAAAAACTGCAATTAAGACAACAGAAGATTCTTTAAGATTAATAAATGAAGCCATTCAAAAAATAAAAAGTATCCAATTGTCTATCGATCAACTGAAAAATGTGTCGGAAACAACTGGTGACATTGCTTGTGGTAAGATAAATTATAAAGCAGCAAACGATTCGTTATTAAAGATAAGTTTTTCCGGTTCTATGGGCGATGCAAGTTATGATGAGTTATATTATTTCAATAATGGCTTACCAATTTATGTTAAACAAACAACCTTTGGCAGTAGTGCCGATGAAAAAGAAAAATCAGTTGTTAACGAATATTATTTTGAAGGTGCCAAAATTATTTCCTTTTTTACAGACGCAAAGCCTGTAGTAGCAGATACTTTTAAAATTGGCAATGTGCTTTCGATTTCAAAAGAGTATAAAGAGCTTTTTAAAACAAAGCAGTTTAGTGATTATGAATGTTTTTAAGAGTTTGCTCGATTCTGTTTTTTATACAGGTCGCTCCTACGGAGCTAAATTTCTAGGATAATATTAACTTCTACAAACAGATCGCTCCTCTGGAGCTGCTAAAAAAAATCCAGTAGGGATGTTCTGTTTGTAGAAATGGGATTGTAACAGGTTAGTGAAAGTTCCATAGGAGCGCCCTCTTAATTATTTGAAAAGTAAAATAATATATAAATAGTAAAAATTCAAATAAGTAAATTAGGACTGATTTTTATTGTTAAATTGTTATGGACAAAGAATACTTTACATTGCCAATGCCCTTTTCAAAAATTCTTAAAAGAGAAGAGGTCATTAAATGCGATCTGAAAAAATCAATCGAACAAAAAATTCATTTATTATTAATTTCAAATTTTGGTGAAAATCGCTTTAATCCTCAATTTGGTTGCATAATTTGGGAATACGATTTTGAAAATGTAGCCAATCAAAATGCCTGGAAAGATATGATTGTTAATTCCGTTAAGGAAACATTGCAATTACAGGAACAACGACTTCAAAATATCAAAGTGAAGTTTGATATTAACGAACAGGAATTTGTGGATGAAAAAGACAAAAAAGTAGTTCGTGTAAAACGAAAACTGGATGTTACCGTTACAGCCAGTCTGGTTAAAACCAACGAACGTTTTCATTACAATCAAACAATATTTATTAGCCCTATTTCTTTAGATTAATTTAGAATGGAATCAATATCAATTAAGTTTAATAAGGAGAAAATACGTGCAAGGATGCTGAAAAATGCTGCCCGTATCTGGAATGTGGAAGAAGACGAAATTGAAAACACTTTTGATCCCGTAATTTCTATGTTGATTGAAGGTTGTGTGAATGAAGTTAAAAAATTAAGTGACGAAATTGATAACACACAATCTCGAATTTTAAGCAGGTTAGCGCAATTGCTTACGCCGGATTCTATTACCTGTACTTTTCCTTCGTATTCAATACTAAATTGTATGCCTTCGGAATATGATTTTGAAATTTCAAAACAAGCACAATTTTTAACACGAAAAAAATCGATAAGTAAAACAAACGCAACACAGGAAGTTAATAATGAAATATATTTTTCGCCCTTAACTCCCTTCCGATTGGTGGATGGTCAGGTAAAATATTTAGCAACCAATAGTCAGTTGTTTGAATGCAGTCCTTTCAATAAAAAACTTGTTGCTGAAACCGAATCTAACAAAACCATTGAATCGGGTGTGATATGGATAGGATTGGAACTGAATAAAAAAATTTCATCTCTCGAAAATATATCCTTCTTTTTTGATTGGCGTAGTAATACTTCAAAGTATAATTATTTAAAAAATCTAATCAATTCTCATTGGAAAATTGGCAACATAAGCCTTAACATACAACAAGGGATTATAAGTAAAAAACAAACGCCCGAACAATTGTTAAATAGCGAATATGATGTTATTACCAGAATTGAAAGGGAAGTAGATAGTTTTTATAAAACCAATTTTATTTCCATCGCAAAACAAGATAAAAGTATTGAAGATTTAAGTGCGTTAAAATGCAATTACCCCCCCAATTTTATTGATGTTTTTTCTGAAAAAAACTTGCAGAGTATTAAAGGTGAATTGTTGTGGATAAAGGTAGAATGTCCCAAAACAATGCCTCCAGAAGTGTTGAGCGATATACATTGTTCTATTAATTCATTACCAGTAATTAACCGCAAATGGAATCATTTTTCATTCCGAATTAACGATGGACTTAATCTTGTTGCATTGAATACGGAGCAAGAGTTTTTAGCCATTGAAAGGGTTGATGCCGATAACGGCTTTAAATACATGTCAAACCCCCTAACCAATTCTACCAACAATGTAGAAGGTACTTACATATTGCGGCATGGCGGAGTAGAGCGTTTTGATGCACGCAATGCTACTCAGTTTTTAAATTATCTTACCGATTTGTTGCGCGACGAAAGTGCTGCATTTTCGGTACTGGGTAACGATTTTTTAACTGCAGGTATTAAACAGTTAAATCAAACAATTGCACAGTTGGAACAAAAAATATCTTTAAACAGCACTAAACAAAATCCTAGTTCGTATTTAATAATTAATCCACATACCAAAAGCGACAATATTTTTATTTCATTTTGGTCAACATTTGGCGAATTTGCTAATCAGTTGCGTGCAGGTACTAAATTGGAATATTATTCGGGTGCCGAAGTTGTTTCAGCCAGTCCGATATTATTAACTGCAACACAAGGCGGTAAAAATAAACTGAACGATCTTGAAAAATTAAGTACCTATAAATTGGCCTTGGTTTCCCGCGATCGTATTGTTACGTTAAATGATATTAAAATATTTTGCGAAAATATAGTGGGCAATATTGTTACAAAAATAGATGTTAGAAAAACCATTGCCGACGATATAAACGATGGAATTGGTTTTAGAAAAATAATAGAAATTGAATTAACGCCTTCTGTAAAAATACTTCATTCAACAGAAGAATGGACAGAGATATGCCATAAATTGCAAACTGAATTAGAGGAAAGATCTTCTATGTTAATCCCATTTAAAATAATTATTTCTCATCTAAATTAAATGGAAGATGTTAGTGCTATAAATAGTATTAAAAATTTACCGGCCGACTTTAGAGCCGAAACAATACTTGTTGATCTTATTAATCAGGGGTTGGATGAAAGCCGCCTTATTGTTAAACCTTTGGGCTTATTTGAACGAAAATATAGTAAAGATCTGCATAAGTTTTCAAAAAAAGAAAATGAAAAAAATCAAGAATATTTACTTGTAGAAATCAATCGTGAAAGCATATACGATAGCTTGCCTGAAGCATTAACGCATTATAAGGATAACTCAAAAAGAAATACCAATAAGTCGAAAGATGAGATGGTAGAGGAAATAAAAAAAAATCGTGAGGAAGAAAGCGCTGCCCGCAATTTTTTTTTACCATTTGATGATGAATTTTTTTCTGTCAGGTTGGATATTGAAACACAAGAAAGAAAGATATTACAAGCGTATCAAAACAATGTATCCTATACACCAAGCGTGGATAATTTTTGGAACTTACCTAAAATTTTATCTGCCAAACAAAAGTCTACCTTACTGTATTTATTTCCCGTATTGCATCGGATTACTGGAAACTTACTGAAAACACAAAGCTGTTATCAGGCAATATTAGGAGTGCCAGTGCAAATAAATCAAATAAATCCAATTGTATCAAAAGTAGATTTTAAAATAGATAATGAACCTTTGCAATTGGGAATTAATTTTGTGGCTGGAGATACCGTTCATTCTGGTTTTCCTGCAATAGAAATTATTGTAGGACCATTGGACGAAACCAATGCACAAGAGTTTTTACCAAACGCAAAAGGGCTTAAAGTAATGGAGGTGTTGAACGAGTATTTAATTCCGTTTGAAACCGATGTAATAGTAAACTATTTTTACAAAGAAGAGCTTACCGACTTTGTGTTAAATGATAACCCAGCCGTTGGTAGAATGGGATATAGTTGTAAATTAGCAATTTAGTTTTTTAACAAAAATAATTGATTGGATATGTTGCAGGGCATTGCAGAAAATATGGCTTCTACGGCCAAAGGAAACGCAGAAAATGAGATAGGACAGAGTTTGGATAACGCTACCGCTGGCGTATGGTTTAAATATTGTTTAACGGTGTTTATGTTGGGCTTTGTTATTTCAACATTGGCATTTATAAAAATTATATCTGCTCAAAATATTTTTCTGTTGAATTTGATTTTATTCCTATTGCTTGGTATTTGGCATTGGGTACGCATGAGAAAGCAAGCGGCTATTGTAGAAAATTTTGTTGGTTATCTTGTTAAGGTTTCCATCATTTCGTTTATACTTATTTATTTGGGTTACTTGTTAGGTTACTTTTTATTTGCTAAATTTTTGTCGCATTATTTTACCGAAATAAATTTTATTTGGCTCTTGTCGTTCTCCGCATTGGCTACATTAATTCCCATGTTTTTTGAATTGGTGTTTGAAGCAGTGGTTTCTATTCCGCCAAAGGACTATGATAAATGGTTGTTCCCTAATAAGCCAATTATATTGGATATGGAAGGAACCGATTTAAGCAATGTAGCGGTAATTACATTTGTTTTTTCAAAAAAATACGATGAAAAAGTATTGTCGAACTTGCAATCCAAAGGACCTTATTCCATTAAGCTGGGCGATTTATTTTACTTTTTTATTGAAGAGTGGAATCACCGCAATCCCGAAAACACCCTTCAGTATTTAGATGACCAGGGTAATCCTTTTGGATGGTATTTTACAGTAAAAAAATCATTTTGGAGTCCCAAACGGTATTTAGATCCAAAGCTTACCATTCGCGATAATAAGATCAGTGTAAACGCAATTATAAATACCGAACGCATTTATTTATCAAATTAATTTTTACCGTTTTAAATTAAAATAATATGTTGCCCGAAATAAAATATTTATCAGTAAATTGGATTGATGGAATGAAAATTTCAGCCGTTCATTTTAATCAGTTGGAAAGTTCAATTGTTGATCGTATAAGAGATACTTCCGCACTATCACTCACTAATTTTAATTATGGTTTACTTGCACCAATACCCAGCAATAAAACATCGTTAACATTGCAAGTGAGCAAAGATCAATCCGGTTTAATACGTATAAAATTAACCGAATGCAGAGCCATTACCGCTGCAGGTGTGCGTATTGAAATTGCAGGTGAGGGGTATTCTAAACTAAATACATTTGAAACAACCATAAGTGCAAAAACCGATGAAGATATATTTATTGTGATTGCTGTAAATCCTTTTGAGCGTGTGCCTTTCGGACAGCCAAAGGCAGAAGAATCTCCAGTACGTTATCCGTTTGGCATACCAGCTTTTTATTTGGAAGCAAAACCTGCCAGTCAATTAAATGTGGGTTTAAAACCGGCATATCATCTTATTGTTGGTAAACTTAAATCTGCCTTTGGAGAACTAACATTGGATACCAATTTTATTCCGCCTTCTACTTCCATTAATAGCCATCCAAAATTAAAAGAAGAATACAATAACCTTGGAGATTTATTGGGTCAAATTGGGAACTATGCAACCGTTATTGTTCAAAAAGTTAGATTCGAAAAACAAAAAACCGATTTGGCAATTAACATCATGTATGTTGCTGAAAAAATAATATTTTTCCTTGCCGATAAAATTGCAAAATACCGTTGGATAGTAGCTGAAATGCCTCCTGTTTACATGATTGAAACATTTTTGAGTTTGGCATATTTAACCAAATCAACCTTTGATTGTGTTACCGAAAAAGAAAGAGAACAAATGTTTACCTATTTTGAACAGTGGACAGAGTTAACGCCTGCACAATTTCAAAACCAGTTAAATGCTGTTATTGAAATTGATTATAACCATCAAAATATTGCAAGTGCAATACAAGAGGTGAAAATATTTACAGCTATAATGGTAAAGCTGTTTAATCAAATGAGTAAATTAAAATACATTGGCGATCAGCAGGATCGTAACATTGTTATTGGCGAAACCATTGAACAAAAAAAGCCGGAAGCAAAACGCGGATGGAGCTTTTTGAATGATTAGTAAATAAGTTGGCATGGCATGCTGTCAGTTCGAGCGTAGTCGAGAACGCGGAAAGAGTAGTGGCGATGAAATTTAATTGAGAAATGCATGTTGTGAGCGTCATTGCGAGGGCTTTTCGCCCGAAGCAATCTCCAAACAATATATTTACAAGTATAAATTAATTTTCTAAAAAAAATATTTTTAACAGATGAAACCGATCAACAGCAAAGAAAGAAAAACACTTTATCTTCAGTTTTTATTATTATACCTACTTAGTGTACTTGTTATAATTATTACCATGCACTTTTATTATTCTATTCCCAAAAAGGAATTAAATTTATTACGCGAACAAAAACAAGAATTTAATTCTGTTGCAGCTATTCCGCGTAAAGTAATGGACAAAATGATTAAAATAGATTCCTTACTTTTAATTATTGGAGATCCAAGTAAACCAATGGATCAGCCAGTGTTTGAAGTAAACGAAGCCTTAACAGAGATAAAAGGATATGGCGATAAAAATGCCAATTCGATGGATAGTTTATTTACTAAGATTTATAAAAATTATTTTGAAATATTATCTGCAAAAAAAGAAAGTAGAAGTGGAATAAATTCAGCATCCATATCAAAAGATTTAAACGAAAAATACGAAGAGCTAAAAGAGAAATTTGAAAAATGTGATTTGGAAAATGAGAAGTTGAAAATTCAAGTTCAAATGAAATAGAATTTGGCGAAAAGGAGATTTGTAAACGATTCTTCTATCGATATGATTTTCTTAGTTGTGTCAGTTCGAGCGAAGTCGAGAACAAACAACTTAGCTAATAAAATTTGAAAATTCAATAAAAACAAAATCATAAATCAATTCAACATGTATCCAATCCTCGAAATTAATTACAACAGCTATCCGCAACTGGCCGACAATGTTTGGCAAGCACAACAAGCGGGACATCCCAAAGTTTTAACGTATGGTTCCAACAAAAAAGCAAATCGTAAAGGTGCTATGCATTATCAGGTATCTAATTATAGATTTGAAATTCCTCATATTGATAGTCGCGACGAATATCCATTTGCTTGCACCATAGAAGGCGGTTCATCTTCATGGGTTGGACATATTCCTCCAAAACAAAATTCAGCCCAGGGCGGCTTAATAGCAGGCTTTTTGAAAAGACATAACATACAACCAAACATGGGCGCAAAATCAAAATTTGAAGTCCGAGTAATTAATTACCGCAATATAAAATAAGTAGCTATGGGAAAACCAGCTGCCAGAATAACAGATATGCACGTATGCCCAATGGTAACGCCGGGCACGCCACCTATACCTCATGTTGGGGGACCAATAACAGGACCTGGTTGCCCAACAGTTTTAATTGGCGGTATACCTGCAGCCGTAATGGGGGATATGTGTGTATGCGTAGGTCCGCCAGATACCATCGTTTTAGGAAGTGCTGGAGTTTTAATAGGCGGCAAACCGGCAGCACGTATGGGTGATACAACAGCGCATGGCGGAATAATTATGTCGGGCTTGCCTACTGTGTTGATTGGAGAAGCAGGAAGTGGAGGAGGAGTTGAATTTGTAAAAAACAGTATTGAAAATGCTTCTCCACAAATGCAAAAAAAAATGGAAAGGATTCGAGCTTTTAAGGAGGCAGCAAAAAATCATAGCCCAACAGTAAATTTATGTTCTATTTGTAAAATCGATTAAATACATGTTAATATTAAGTTCCGAGCAATTAAAATTACTCAATCAAATTCCATTTAATCATTTTGTAAAAGAAATGAAAAAGTCAATAATGGAAAATTTGGATATAGAGGAAGATATAGACTTAATTCAATTAAAAGAGTTGATTAATAAAATAGGGGAACAGTTTTATATTACAAATGAAGAGAAGATAGAAGATTATCTAATATGTTATTTTTATTACCCTATTATGAGGCAAAATCCCTTACCAGAAGTAATTGATACCTTGTTAAGAAGTAAAACAGTAAAACAGGATATGAAGATGGATGAATTATTGCAAATATTGATAACAGATAATTACTAATTAGCTTATTTCAACAAACCGACGAGCAATTTTTCGCAAAACATCCAGAGCTGAAAGGACGGAAGCTTACAAATTTTCCTGAAGATACGCATTACCGACAAGAGTATATGCAACTTCTGAATGAGAATAAAAAAAGTAATGCTACTCCATCAAAAAATGCGTATTCAACATCAACATGTTCTCATAAGTCAACTGCTCAAACAAAATCAAATCCAAATAAAAATTGTTCAGTAGTTTCAATTTCAGTTAAAAAAGAGAAAGAGAGTTATGAATTAAAAATCCCAGGAACCAATGTAAACTTCAAGGGTAAACAATATAAGGACATACAATCTTATGAAGTTATTTCTGGACCAAAGGAAAGACCTATTACCATTACAATTAAAGCAAATAACGTAGTAGGTCCTTGTGTAGAAATACATAAGGGACACGCTTTTAATCATATAAAAAACCAAGTTGTTTTAATTTCACAAACGGATACAGAGTTAAAATTTAAGTCAAATGCCTTGCCGCTTGATAGGTACAATAGTTTATATGCATATATAGATTTAGTTAAATATTTTTTTAACGATTCGCCTATTTTTCATAAGGTAAATTATTCAGTTTGTGGTTTTGATAATTCTGTAATAATTAAAATTTATCCTTCATTGTCTGCAACTTTAAGTATATCTGCTAAATATGAATGGTCTTTTTCTAAAAAGGGGAGTAATATAACAAAAGATAAATCACCAACTTTAGGTTTGAATAATAAATTGAAATATGCTTTTAAAGTAAAATATGATGTTGACGAATTAATTAGTATTGAGAGTGAGAATAAGGAAGCGGATAAAAAAAATGAAAAAACAGAGTTAGATCAGTTTTTTGATTCCCTTGCCGACAATATGAAATATTTGAATAAAGGGCTTTCTGCTTTTTTATCAGATTCACAAACATTAAAGTTGAGTTTTAAACCCGAAATTTCTGCATCCATTTCATCGAAAGAAGTTGCAGGGAAACCTTTTGTTGATAATGAATATAATGTAAAAGTTGGATTTAATCCATTAATTTCAATGGCTGCGGATTTTGATGTATCCGGTGCATTATTAAATGCAATACCTTTGGTCGGGCCGTTTTTGAATGCTGCTGTGGCTGCCGCAGAAGGGGTTAAAATGGTGGATGTATTTTTAGGATTAAAAATTAATGGATCTTTGATAGGTAATGGTGTTTTTTCAAAACCTGCAGGAGAAAATATTGCTAATCCTAAATTTGAATTTTCGGGAAGTATTACATTTGATTTAGTTGGGCGGGTTGCTTCGGAGCATAGTATTTATAGTTTACAATACAGTATTGGAGTTGTTGTTGGTGCACATTCGGGAATAGAAGTAGAAAAAACAGAATTAAAAAGTAACGATAAAGGTTTATATATCCCTTTATCCCTTAATTTTTTAGGAATTACTTTGTATTATCAAACTTGGAAAAATATAACCTATTCTTCCGATTCTAATAAAATTTCTGCAACGGCTAAAAAGATAAAAGTATCGGGTGTAGGGAACAAGGAGTTAGATGTAGATAATTTGGAAGATAAACAAAAAGCAGTAATTATAGATCCACGTATTTTATATAAAGGAGATATTTATATTATTGGTGGATCATCAGAAGTTAAAGGAGGAGCAACGGGTAAAACTAACCAAGCTGGCGAGGTTGATAATGGGATGTCGGATTATTGTGAAGAAGATAGCTTTAGCAGTGAAGGAGGTTATAGCGAATCAGACGGCAGTGTAACATATATATAATTTTAAATACAATGAACATATATTATTTGAATATTTCAGCAGCAAATTGCAACTATACATTAAGTGTAAATGATTTTGCAATTTTTAAAGACGACAGCGGATTGCAACTGCATACCGAAGAGCCTTTTAATCATCTTGTTTTTAATCAGGAATTATTGCTTCAAATTGATTTAAAGCCAATTAAATCTGAACTGTTTTTATCAGAAAATGTTATATTCAAATGTAAAATAATTGAAAAAAATAGAGCTTTAAAAACGGAGAATATTGTTTTAGAGTATGCTTTTTCCGAATCATCTAAAAAATTACCTTTTTTTAATTTTAGAAAAATAATAGCTATATCTAAACCAAATTTTACTCCAGTTTGGACGAGAGGAGAAAAACTTGAACTCAACGAACGATTAATTTCTAGTTTAAGAAATGGCTATCAAAAATTTTGGAAAATATTAAAAGAAGAAAATTATATAGAACTTGAAAAGGTTATTAAATTAAAGGAAAAAACATATTCCGATTGTTATGGAATACCACATGAAGATCGATTAAATATGTCAAAAAAAATCTATCATAATATTATAAATGATAAGGAGTATGAATTGTTTGATTGTAGACCAGAATTGTTTGACCCTGTGATAAGTTGTTTTGGGAAAGTGGCAAGTTTGCAAGATAAGGATGGTTTTCACCCAACTTTTTATTTAAGAAAAGATGAAACAGGGTCTAATAGTATTCCCGTATATTTTTCCAAAATTGATGGGGAATTTAAAATTGTATTGTAAGTAGCATAAAAAACATATCATGATAAAACACATTATTACTTTAATCATTATCATAAGCCCTTTTATGGTATTTGCTCAAAAATACAGCAATGCGGATAAAGCCAGGATAAGCGCGCAAATTGGTTCTTTGATACAAGCCTATA
>CANFLQ010000042.1 GCA_947447995.1 Bacteroidota bacterium
ATTTATTTGCGCGCATCAGTACCCACTTTGGTTAATCAAATTCAAAAACGTGGACGTGATTATGAAAGTGCTATCCGTATTGACTATTTAAAGCGCTTAAATGAGCGCTACGAAGCATTTATTTCTTCGTATGAGAAAGAACACCCTGGCGCAAAACTTTTGATTATAGATGTGGATAATAATAATTTTAATGAAAATGCAGAAGATCTTGGATTAATCATCAATAAAATTGATGCAGAAATAAATGGGTTGTTTTAACTAATAAGATAATCTTAAAAAAGAAGAAGCCCGAAATTAAAATGATTTCGGGCTTCTTCTTTTAGCACTATTTTAAATCAATCAAATTTCATCCGAGTAAAAAGCTTTTACTCTATCGCGTAAGTTATATGCAGAACTCATTACTTCACCGTAAGAACCAGCGGTACGCAGTGCTATAATATCGCCACGTAATGTTTCAGGCAACTCCACCGCTTTGCCAAAACAATCGGAGCTTTCGCAGATGGGACCTACAACATCATATTTCTCTAATGACGAATTATGATTGACGATTGAGGAACTATCCGTACTTCGTACTTCGTACTTCGTACTTTTTGAAATATTCTCAATTTTATGATATGCCTGATAAAGCGCGGGACGCATTAATTCTGTCATCCCTGCATCCAAAATAGCAAAGTTAGTATTCACGCCTTTTTTGATATAAAGCACTCTGGAAATTAGCGTACCGCATTGTGCAGAAATAGAACGACCTAATTCAAAATGAACTTTTTGGTTGGGAAGCAATTCTAAAAATTCATTAAATAATTTAAAATAAGCTGCAAAATCAGCAATTAAATGTGTGTCAGGTTCGTGATAATTAACGCCCAAACCTCCTCCAACATTGATATTTTCAATTGTTATTTTGTAACCTACAAACCACTGCTGTACCTCATTTACCTTTAAACACAATGTTTTAAAAGAACTTAAATCTGTTATCTGTGAACCAATGTGAAAATGCAAACCAATTAATTTAAGATTATTTAATGTTTTTAATGCTGCAATTACAGCATCTAATTCCCATAAATTAATCCCGAATTTATTTTCTTCTAAACCTGTAGTAATATATTTATGCGTGTTTGCATTTACATTTGGATTGATACGCAATGCTATGTGAGCTGTTTTGTTTTTAGCAAGTGCGAGTTCATTTATCACTTCCATTTCCTGCAAGCTTTCGCAATTAAAACAAAATATATTGTTATCTAAGGCATAATTAATTTCCGCATCACTTTTACCTACACCTGCAAAAACAATGTGATTGGGAGTAAATTCACATTCAACGGCTTTTCTAATTTCGTTACCGCTAACGCAATCGGCACCAAACCCAAAGGATTTAACGATGTTCAATATTTTATTATTTGCATTTGCTTTAAGCGCATAATGCACATTAAATCCGTATTTATCCGACTCCTCTTTTACTTTTTGAAGCGTTTGTTTTAACACCTCTACATCGTAATAATAAAATGGCGTTGGGATAGTTTTAAATTTTGATGTAATTATTTCTGTAAACATTTTTTGCCCTCCTGTCCTCCCTAATGGGAGGGAATATTGTGTGAATTATTGTTTTATTTTTTTATTTCGTTACACCTCCCTCTCCTAAAGGAGAGGGCTGGGGTGAGGCTCAGAACAAACCTTTGTTTAAAGCAATAAGCGCATCTTTTTTCAATTTAGAATCGATAAGTACGGATACGTTATTTTCACTGCCACCATAAGAAATCATGTGGATAGGAATATTTTTTAATGCCTCTAAAATGCGAACGGCATAGCCTTGTTGTTCTGCAGTAAAATTACCTACAACGCAAACAATGGTTTGATCGGTATTTACTTCCACCGAACAAAATTCCTGCAATTCTGTAACAATGGCATCTAAATTTTTAACATTATCAATGGTCAACGAAACTGACACTTCTGAAGTAGTAATCATATCGATTGGAGTTTTGTAACGTTCAAATATTTCGAAAACAGAACGTAAAAAACCGTATGCTAAAAGCATTCTAACCGATTTAATTTTGATTGCCGTAATTCCGTCTTTTGCTGCAACAGCCTTAAAGATATCTTCCGTAGCTTTTGAACTGATAAGCGTACCTTTAGCTTGCGGTTGCATGGTGTTTAACAAACGAACAGGAATGTTGCGCATTTGTGCTGGAAGTATACATGTTGGATGCAATATTTTTGCACCAAAATAGGCCAATTCAGCAGCTTCATCAAATGATAATTCAGCAATAGGATATGTTTTATCTACTACACGCGGATCATTGTTGTGCATACCATCAATATCCGTCCAAATTTGAATTTCGTCCGAACGAATGGCTGCACCAATTATTGTTCCTGTATAATCACTGCCACCACGTTTTAAATTATCTATGTCTCCAAATTCATTTCTACAAATATACCCTTGCGTGATAAACAATTTACAATTTGGATATTTATCCAACTCCAACTGAATGTGTGTTTCAATGTATTTCATATCCGGCTCTTCGTTTTCATCGATGCGCATAAAATTAAGCGCAGGAAGTAAAACTGAATCTACACCAGCTTCTTCCAAATAATAATGAAACAATGCAGTAGAAAGCAATTCACCTTGAGCAAGTATGGCACGTTCATCATTAACGGTAAACACATCTTTTATGAAATCTCTCAAATAATCAAAATGAGAATCAATCAACTGATTGCCTTTTGTTTGTTCTTTTTCGGTTTTATATAATTGTTTTACAACCTCTTTATATTTGTTATACATGGTATCAATAAGCTGTTTCGCTTTAGCTGTATCCTTTGCATACAGGGCATTACTAATTTCAACCAGGTTGTTAGTTGTTCCGCTCATGGCAGATAACACCACAATTTTAGGCACATTATCATTAATAATATCAACAAGTGCGTGCATACGTTCTGCTGAACCAACCGATGTACCACCAAATTTTAAAACTCTCATTTTTAAATCAACTATTTTTAAATGGTTTATAACAACTAAATTATTCTACACCTTATTTAATCGGGTGGGCAAAAATAGCTATATTTTGCTATCAAAATAAGTTTTTGAATCAATGAACAGCAAAAAAAATTAAAGCGAAACAAAGTGAGGGGAAATAAAAAAACATTCGTCACAAAATTTGCAACGAATGTTTATATATTAAAAGCGGATAAAAAACTAAAGGGACTTTTCAGTTTTATTGCTAAATGTTTTGCCTGTATCTATTTTATTGATTTTACCATAAGCAGCGCAACGGGTATGTCTGGTTTTGCAAGAAACTACAGTAGCACTAACAAAAGCGATAGACAAGGCGATTACAAATATTTTTTTCATAGGAGTTGAAATAAAATTATGGACTAAATAATTACTTTATACAAAGTTATGATAATTCCTGAGATGGGCAATTTTGCTGCAAATTATTTTATAAACAATTGATTACTGATAATTATATTGATAATACCTTTGCGCCTCTAATCTTCAAAACAAACTATGGATCCCTTAAACTACACGGCTCACCAGAGTTGGAATAAATTATTACAGCCTCAATTTGCTGCACCTTATTTTCAAACGCTTACTCAATTTTTGATTAACGATGAAACACAATTTACTGTATTTCCTCCCAAGGAGCAGGTGTTTTCGGCATTTAACCATACTCCGTTTGAAATATTAAAGGTGGTAATTATTGGGCAAGATCCCTATCATGGCAAGGGACAAGCCAATGGATTGTGTTTTTCTGTTAGTCCGGGCATTAATAAACCGCCATCTCTCAACAATATTTTTAAGGAATTAAATACCGATTTGGGCATTCCTATTCCTCAGAGCGGCAATTTGGAGCCTTGGGCAGATCAGGGTGTATTATTGCTCAACGCCACCTTAACAGTGCGCGAAGGATTGGCAGCATCCCATCAAAAAAAAGGGTGGGAAACATTTACCGACGCTGTTATAAAAACCATTTCAGACGAAAAAAAGGGCGTCGTATTTTTGTTGTGGGGCAATTTTGCGCATACCAAAGAAATACTGATTGACAAGAACAAACATTTTATTTTAAAAGCTGCACATCCTTCGCCATTGGCTCGTGGCGCATTTTTTGGATGCAAACACTTTTCAAAAACCAATGAGTTGCTTGTGAAACAAGGGCTGAAGCCTATTGATTGGAAGATAGAGAAATAATGGAACGCAGATGAAGCGGATCTTTATGATAAAAGGGATAAAAAACCTTATTTAATCTTAACAATCTGCGTCATCTGCGTTCCATTATTTCTAATTCAAATACGTTTTTGCTTTTTCTAATGCTTTTGCAATGCCTTGAGAATTATTTCCACCTGCTGTTGCATAGAAAGGTTGTCCGCCACCACTGCCTTGAATTTCCTTGGCTATTTCACGAATGATGGTACCCGCATTCAGATTTTTCTCTTTCACTAAATTTTCGGAAATGATAATGGATAAACTTGGTTTGCCTTTTACATCAGCACCAAGTATCATAAATAAATTATCAATTTGACTACGAACGTCAAAAGATAAATTCTTTATAGCATCCGCAGAATCCAATTCAATTTTTTCTGCAATAAAATTAATACCGTTAATGGCTTGCGCTTTAGTTATTAGTTCACCTTTAATAACAACAGCTTTTTCACGCATAAATTGCTCCACTTGCTTTTGCAATTCAGCATTTTGATCCATTAAATTTTGTAAGCTTTTTACAACATCTTTTGGATTTTTAAGTAAAGCCTTTACCTCGTTTACCAAATTGGCTTGTTCATTAAAAAATGCTTCTGCTTTTAAGGAAGTAATTGCTTCGATACGGCGAATTCCAGCTGCAACAGCACCTTCGGAAGATATTTTAAATAAACCAATTTGTCCGGTTGCTGGCACATGTGTGCCACCACATAACTCTATTGAATAATTTTTATCAAATGTTACTACACGAACAACTTCACCGTACTTTTCTCCAAACAAAGCCATAGCACCGGTTTTCTTCGCATCGTCAATTGACATTTCTTTTATATCTGAAACAATGTTTTCACGAATTTTTTCATTCACTATTTTTTCGATTTCTGCAATTTGTTCGTCTGTTATTTTAGAGAAATGAGAAATATCGAAACGCAAATATTCATCGTTCACCAACGAGCCTTTTTGTTCTACGTGTGTACCTAAAACCTTGCGCAATGCAGCATGTAATAAGTGAGTTGCACTGTGATTGTTTTCTGTTAATTTACGTCTTTCAACATTTACTTTTGCTACAAAAATTTGAGTGAAATTTTCAGGTAATTTATCTGCAAAATGAATGATAATACCGTTCTCTTTTTTAGTATCGGTAATTACAATATTTTCATTTGCTGATTCCAATACACCAATATCACCCACTTGTCCGCCACTTTCGGCATAAAAAGGAGTTTTATCCAAAACCAATTGGAATTGCTCTTTGCCTTTTGCTTTTACTTTGCGGTATTGAATAATTTTCGCTTCACTCTCTAAAGTTTTGTAACCTACAAATGTTCTTCCGCCTTCTTCTGCTGTTCTACCATCCACCAACACCCAGTCTCCTGTATCAATTGAAGTTGCAGCACGTGAACGGGCTTTTTGTTTTTCTAATTCTTTTTGAAATCCTTCTTCATCAATACTTAATCCGTTATCACGAGCAATTAATGAAGTTAAATCCAAAGGAAAGCCAAAGGTGTCGTACAATTCAAATACAACGGCTCCTTCAATCACCTTCTTTTTTTCAGATATTGCATTGTTACATACTTGTTCTATACGTTTTAGTCCATTTTCTAAAGTTCTGAAAAAAGAAGTTTCTTCTTCTTTAATTACTTTTCCAATTAATAATTTTTGTGAAATAAGTTCAGGGAAAGCTTGGCCTAATTGATTGGATAATGTTTCCGACAATTGGTACATAAATGGTTCTTTCAAATTTAAAGATTGGTATCCATAACGAATTGCTCGTCTTAAAATTCTACGTATTACATATCCTGCTCCAGTATTTGAGGGCAATTGTCCATCGGCAATACTAAATGAAATAGTACGTATATGATCAACAATCACACGCATCGCTATATTAATTTTTAATTGCGCTTTATTTTTTTCATCGTCCTCATTTTCCGGTTTGTATTGTAAACCACTTAATTGAGAAATTTTATCCAGCAATGGAGTAAACACATCAGTATCGTAATTGGATTGTTTGTTTTGCAACACACGCACCAAACGCTCAAACCCCATTCCTGTATCCACGTGCTGTGCAGGAAGTTTTTCCAAACTACCATCGGCCTTGCGGTTAAATTCCATAAAAACGTTGTTCCACACTTCAATCACTTGCGGATCATCATTGTTTACACGCAATGCTCCACTCACTTTAGCGCGTTCTTCATCAGAGCGTCCGTCGTAATGAATTTCGGAACATGGACCACAAGGGCCCATATCTCCCATTTCCCAAAAGTTATCTTTTTTATTTCCTTTTAAAATCCTGTCTTCCGGAATAAATTGTTTCCATAGATTGTATGCATCCTGATCAAAGCCTAAACCATCATCTGCACTGCCTTCAAATACGGTAACATACAAACGGGTTTTATCAATTTTATAAACATCGGTCAATAATTCCCAAGCCCAGGTAATGGCTTCTTTTTTGAAATAGTCGCCAAAGCTCCAGTTACCAAGCATTTCAAACATGGTATGGTGATAGGTATCCACACCCACTTCTTCCAAATCGTTGTGTTTACCGCTCACACGCAAACATTTTTGAGTATCGGCAACACGAGGATATTTAATGGGCGCATTACCCAAAAACAAATCTTTAAAGGGTGCCATACCCGAATTGTTGAACATTAAGGTTGGATCATTTTTTACCACCATTGGCGCAGATGGCACTATTTGATGTCCTTTGGACTTAAAAAAATCTAAAAATGTTTGACGTACTTTACTTGATTCCATATTTCTTTTTCAGTTATTAGTTAATAGCGAATAGGCAATAGTAAACAGTTAATAGGAAATTGTTAATAGGGAAAATTGACCTTTGGCTATTTTTCTTTTTATTGATTGATAAAAAGTAAGGCATACATTGGAAACTCTTCTTATTAACTTTTAACTATTCGCTACTCGCTAAAATTACCAGTTTGCAAATTTAGTTTATTTGTGTATATTCGCATTAGAAGAGTTAAAGAAATAATGAGCAATTTCAATTATAAATTTAATACCAAGTCGTTAACCTACGAAAAAGTAACTGTTACCATCCGAAAGCGGATATGGCAAGTGCTTTCGTATTTGGCTACAGGATTGGTTTTTGCCAGTGTTACTATTTTCTTCGCTTATAATTATTTCGACTCACCAAAGGAAAAACAATTGGAACGCGAGATTTCCGAACTAACGCTTCAATATGAGTTTTTAAATAACCGTATGGGGCAGGTTACAGAGGTTTTAACGGATATTGAGGAGCGTGATAACAATATTTACAGAACTATTTTTGAAGCAGAACCTATTCCGGCAAGTATACGCCAGGCAGGTTATGGAGGAGTTGATCGATATAAAGAATTACAAGGTTATAATAATACCGAGTTGATGGTAGAAACAAGCAAGCGCCTTGACAGAGTAAGCAAACAATTGTATATTCAATCAAAATCGTTTGATGAAGTAGTAAATTTAGTAAAGAACAAAACACAATTGTTAGCGTCCATTCCTGCCATTCAACCTATATCCAACAACGATTTACGCCATCAACCATCTGGTTTTGGATGGAGAACCCACCCGATTTATAAAACAGCAGAATTTCATCCGGGGATGGATTTTGCTGCACCTCAAGGCACAGAAATTTATTCAACCGGTGATGGAGTTGTTGAACGTGCCGATGATATGGCGCAAGGTTACGGAAACCACGTAGTAATCAATCACAATTACGGTTATAAAACATTGTATGGTCACATGGTTAAATTTGTTGTAAAACCAGGACAAGCAGTAAAGCGCGGACAATTAATTGGATATGTTGGCAGTACAGGACTTTCAACTGCACCGCACGTACATTATGAAGTAATTAAATCGGGCACAAAAATGAATCCTGTCAACTATTACTACAACGATTTAACACCTGAACAATACCAAAAGTTAATCGAATTGTCTTCGCAATCATCTCAATCGTTTGATTGACAAATTACGATTGTAGAAGTACTAAAATAACAATTTTAAATACTAATTATTTATTCAATCAATTCGTTAATCGTTATTTTAAAATCATAATTTATAAAAAGTGCCTTACAAAGAAACCGATACAGTTAAATTATATTACACCATTGGAGAAGTGTCAGCAATGTTTGATGTAAATGCGTCCCTTATACGCTTTTGGGAAAAGGAATTTGATATCATAAAACCTAAGAAAAATAAAAAAGGAAATCGTTTATTTACATCTGAAGATATTGATAATTTTAAAATAATCTACAACCTTGTAAAGGAACAAGGACTTACTTTAGAAGGTGCCAAAAAGTATTTAAAAGGAAACAAAAAATCCCTTCAACACGAACTAAAAACGGACAGAACCCAATTCGCTGAAATTGAAAATAAATTGAAATTAATCAAAAAAACATTGGTTAAGTTAGGAGCTGAGTTTTAGTCTGTGATTTAGCAATATTATCTTTACCAAAAACATTAAGAGATTCAAATCCTTGCAGGAAATTAGATGTACTTCCTTTGTAATTTCTATTGCTCTAAAAAAAACAAAATATAAACTACGTATTCTATAATTTAAAAATAAAAAAAGCCGATACATTTCTGTATCGGCTTAGTAGCGGGGACCGGACTCGAACCGATGACCTTTGGGTTATGAGCCCAACGAGCTACCAACTGCTCCACCCCGCAATATATGGCTGGTAATTAATCTTCAAAAAAATGTATTAACAACTCGTTTGTTGTTTATTTGAGAGTGCAAAGATATATTTTGTTTCTTTGTACTCCAAATAAATCTTATTAACAATTTATCCGATGGCACATAAGGCTGGCTTTGTAAACATTATAGGTAGTCCAAACGTAGGTAAATCAACCCTTATGAACGTTTTGGTAGGCGAACGTCTTTCCATTATTACCTCAAAAGCACAAACAACCCGCCACCGAATTATGGGAATTGTTAATGGCGAGGACTTCCAAATTGTGTATTCCGACACACCGGGAGTGCTTCAACCGCATTATAAAATGCAGGAATCCATGATGGATTTTGTTTATACTGCCATTACAGATGCGGACATTATGCTTGTTGTAACAGATGTTTATGAAGATATTCCGCTTGATGAAAAAGTTTTGCATAAAATAAAAAATGCCAAAGTACCTGTATTACTACTTGTTAATAAAATTGACCTTGCAGATCAGGTTAAGTTGGAAGAAAAAGTAAACAAATGGAAAATGGATGTTCCTAATGCGGAAGTGATTCCAGTATCGGCATTGGAAAAATTTAATGTGAATTATATATTTGATCGTATACTTGCTCTTTTGCCCGAAGGACCAGGCTTTTATGATAAAGATCAATTAACGGATAAACCTGAAAAATTTTTCATATCGGAAATCATTCGCGAAAAAATATTAACAAACTATAAAAAAGAAATCCCTTACTCAGTGGAAGTGGTTGTAGAAGCATTTAAGGAGGAAGAAAAAATAGTAAAAATACGTGCAGAGATTTTTGTTGTTCGTGATTCGCAAAAAGGTATTATTATTGGTCACCAAGGCAAAGCACTAAAAAAAGTAGGCACCGAAGCCCGCAAGGATATGGAAACCTTTTTACAAAAGCAGGTGTTTTTAGAACTGTTTGTTAAAGTAAATAAAGACTGGCGGGATAGTGATAATCAGTTGAAAAAGTACGGGTATCAAGGTTGATGTGCTGATTCTTTGATGAGCTAATGTGCTGATTTATAGATATACAGATATTCAATTAAAAAGATAAAAAAAACAAAGAAAGTAACTGGTTAACGATGATAATAATACCATCAGCACATCAGCACATCTTCTAATCAGAAATCGAAAAACATGGCAAATATAGTAGCAATAGTAGGTCGTCCAAACGTTGGAAAATCAACACTTTTTAATCGTTTAACGGACAGCAGAAAAGCCATCGTTGATTCAGAATCAGGAGTAACACGCGATAGGCATTATGGTAAATCAGAATGGAACGGTTTGGAATTTTCGGTAATTGATACAGGTGGTTATGTAAAAGGATCGGAAGATGTTTTTGAAGGTGAGATACGTAAACAAGTGAATTTGGCAATTGATGAAGCCAACGTAATACTTTTTGTTTTGGATGTTTCTGAAGGCATTACCGAAGACGATAAAGTTGTGGCGAATATATTAAGACGCAGTAATAAGAAAATATTTATTGTTTCCAACAAGGTAGATAATTTTGAACGTCAAGGTCAATCGGGCGAATTTTATGCATTAGGACTTGGCGAGCCTTACAACATTTCAGCCATCAGCGGAAGCGGCACCGGTGAATTACTGGACGATGTTGTAAAAGCTTTAGAGCCCGATTTAGAACTGGAAGAATTAAACATTCCAAAATTTGCAATAGTAGGTCGCCCAAATGTTGGTAAATCATCTTTTATAAATGCCTTACTTGGGAAAGAGCGCAACATTGTAACATCCATTGCAGGTACCACCCGCGATTCCATCAACACCCGATATACAGCATTTAATCACGATTTTTTGTTAATTGATACTGCTGGTATCCGTAAAAAATCAAAGGTGGAAGAAGATCTTGAATTTTACTCTGTAATGCGTTCAATTCGCGCCATTGAAGATTGTGATGTAGTTTTACTTTTACTTGACGCAACGCTTGGATTAGAGGCGCAAGATATCAACATATTCCATTTAGCGGAAAGCAATCGTAAAGGAATTGTTATTGTGGTAAACAAATGGGATCTTGTTGAAAAAACAACAAACTCTACAAAAGAATACGAAGAAAAAATTCGCGCTAAGCTAGCTCCTTTTAAAGATGTGCCCATTGTATTTACTTCAACAATAACGAAACAAAGGGTTTTAAAAGCAATAGAAGTTGCTGAACATGTGAATATCAATCGCACAAAAAAAATTAAAACACGCGAACTTAACGATGTGATGTTAGCCATTGTTGAAAATCAACCACCAGCAGCGATTAAGGGCAAACACGTAAAAATTAAATTTATCAATCAATTACCAACCCACGCTCCTACTTTTGCATTTTATTGCAACCTACCTCAATATGTTACCGAGGCTTATATTCGTTTTTTAGAAAACAGAATGCGTGAGCAATTTGATTTATCGGGTGTACCGATACAGATATTTATGAGAAAAAAATAATCCATGTGCTGTTTTTTTTTGATCTGCCGATTAAAAAATTACCATTATTATTTCCACCAATAAAAAAATCCGCTAAAGGCGGATTTTTTTATGATAATAGTGTTATAGAACTGAACTTTAAACTTTGAACTAAATTCAATAATGTCCTTTTGCATTGATACCCATTTCCAATTTTTTAAGAGCTGTAATGTATGCACCAATACGCATGGTTGTTTTGTATTCTAATTTATTATTCCAAACATTTTCAAATGCTGTATTCATAGATAAATCATGTTTAGCATTTACTTCTTCCTCTGTCCAATAATTACCATATTTATTTTGTACCCACTCGAAATAAGAAACGGTAACACCTCCACTATTTGCCAATACATCAGGTACAACAACAATTCCCTTTTCTTTTAAAACTTCGTCTGCTTCAGGAACTGTTGGTCCATTTGCGCCTTCAATAATTAATTTTGCTTTTATTTTATTAGCAATTTCTTTTGTAATAACGTTCTGCAATGCAGCAGGAACCAATATATCTACAGCAGCGGTTAATAACTCTTCATTTTTTATTTCTTTTCCGCCAGTAAAGCCTTTTAATATACCCTTATTCTCTTTCACATATTTCACAGCTTTGGCTATGTCGATTCCTTTTTCGTTCCATAATGTTACAGTATGATCACCAATAGCACAAACTTTAATTCCTTGATCGTGTAATAAACGTGCGGCATGCAAGCCTACGTTACCAAAACCTTGTACGGCTGCGGTTATCTTTTTAGGATCTAACTTCATTTTTTTTAATGCCGCTAGTGTGCAAATCATAATTCCTCGTCCTGTAGCACTTTCACGCCCCATAGAACCACCCAAACCAACAGGCTTTCCGGTAACAACACCCGGAAAATCGCTGCGATGAACTTTATTATACGCATCCAGTATCCAGGCCATTTCACGAGAACTTGTTCCCATATCAGGAGCGGGAATATCATGATCTACACCAAATACATCCGACAAGGCCACAGTATACGCTCTTGTTAAACGCTCCAATTCTCCAACACTCATGGAACGTGGATCACAGGTGATACCTCCTTTTGCCCCTCCATACGGTAAATTTGCAATCGCGCATTTAAACGACATCCATGCCGATAAAGCTTTTACCTCTTCCTCATTCACGTCCATTGCATAGCGGATACCGCCTTTTGAAGGACCTAAAACAGTAGAATGTATTGTTCTATACCCTTCAAAAATATGCATTTTACCATCGTCCATCATAATAGGCAAACTCACTTTTATTGCTTTTTGAGGACTTCTTAATACATTTTTTACATCTTCAGATAAACCATAAATTTCTGCTGCTTTATCTAATCGAGCCAATACAGCATCAAACATGCTGCCTTCGGTGGCTTTTACTTCTACTTTGGGTTTTCTTGTCATAAACGTATTATTATTTATCAACCTTTAACTTAAAAATTGATTTTATGTTTCGTTAAAATTAAAAAATCAGTCAATAAAAAATCTATTTAAAATAACCCCATAATATACAGGTAAGTAAATACAAACGGACTTGCCATTATAAGGCTATCAAAACGATCTAAAATACCACCATGCCCAGGAAGTATATTGCCCGAATCTTTTACATTGATGCTGCGTTTAAGTAACGATTCTACCAGATCGCCCAGTGTGCCAATGATCACTAATATACTTGCTATTACCATCCAATCAAATAGAGTAATACTGGTAAACCATCCTGAAATTAAATAGGCAACACCATAGCTAAGAATAGCACCACCAATGCTTCCCTCCCATGTTTTACCGGGTGATACGCGAGGAAATAATTTATGTTTACCCATTGCAGAACCCGCCAAATAAGCGCCGGTATCGCTACTCCAAAGAATAAAGAAAAAACCAAATAAGATCTGATAATTATAATTTCCACCGTAAGTGGTTATAAAACTTAGTAGTGAAAATGGAAGAGCGACATAAATTATGCCCAATAAAGTAAAAGCAATATTTTGAAAAGGTTTTTCGGATTTAGTATACAACTCTAAAATAAAAATCAGAAAAACAAAAGGGACATTTAAGAGTAATATTCGATAATCATATATGTGCATACACACCAATGCTGATGTTTTGAATAAAACTGCACTTGCAATTGTGCCTGCTATTTTTTGAGGTTTGTTGCCAACTGTTTCTATAAGGGAATAAAATTCCCAAACTCCTAAAATAGTTATTACAAAAAATAAAATAGAAAATGAAAGTTGATTCCAATAGGTGCAGCCCAAAAGTACGGCTACAAAAACTATTCCTGTAAGGCTACGTTTTACGAAGTTATTCACGTGTTGATGATTAATTAAAACTAACTCGCGGCAGCCATATCATCCACTAAAAAAACAAAAATTTCCTTCGGACCATGTGCGCCTTGAACCAATGTTTTTTCAATATCCGCAGTACGGCTGGGACCGGAAATGGTAGCAATCATTGAAGGCAATTGGTTATTATATTTATCCTTGATTAACTTTAATGCATCTTTGATATTGTACACCAACTGAGAAGTATATGCAATTACAACATGCTCATTTGCGTAGATAGGCAAACGCCTTCCAGATGTTTGTTTGGATGTAATAATTAAACTGCCTGTACGCGCAATAAGACACTCGCAAAGTGTTAAACCTATGTCTATTGCCAAAAGATCCGACTCTTTATCTGAAAATTTAACACTGGCTTTGTTTAGAAATTCCTTGATTGTAGGTTCCAAACAAAATATGTTTTCCCATTTATTTTCTTTTGCAACCGAACCCAAATTTCCAATAAGTTCTGTTTCGTTCTCGCAAAAAATAAATTTCCCGTTAAGTCCTAAAAAATTTTGAGCAAACAATATTTCCAAAGGTTCCTCGGAGGGGGAAAATATTTCCGAATCCTTATCCACATCTCCAATTTCGGCGCTTGATTTATGAGTCAAGGCCTTACGAATCTGTTTTAATATTTTTTCTTTAGAAGTGGTATTTTGCATACTTTTTTGTTAAAATAAATTACAGTTGTTCAACAAAATAATGGCAATTTAAAATAAAGTATTTGTAGGCTTTTCTAATTCCGTTTCATTATTAGATGAATCGTCTTTTTTTTCTTCTAATTTTTCTTCAATTTTCAAATCTGCATTCACTTCTGCTTTTGCCTCTGCCTTAGCTTCTGCAATAATCGACTCCAACTCTACTGCTTTTGGTATAGATAATTCCTCCTTATCAAAAGGTCGTCTGCCAAAAATAGTTTCCAAATCTTCTTTAAAAATCACTTCTTTTTCAAGTAATTTTTCAGCTAATAATTTCAACAAATGAATGTTTTTAGTAAGTATGTCTTTTGCACGAACATACGATTTCTCGATTAATTTACTTACTTCCTCATCAATTGTTTCAGCTGTTTTTTCGCTATATGGTTTTGTGAATCCATATTCATTTGCACCTGTCGAATCGTAATAACTACGGTTTCCTATCTTATCATTTAAACCATATATAGAAATCATAGCATACGCTTGTTTGGTTACTTTTTCAAGATCGCTCAACGCTCCAGTAGAAATTTGACCAAAAATAACCTCTTCAGCAGCACGTCCACCAAGGGTTGCACACATTTCGTCCAACAACTGTTCTGTAGTAGTAATTTGACGCTCTTCTGGTAAATACCAAGCTGCACCCAATGAATGTCCGCGAGGCACAATGGTTACTTTTACCAATGGAGAAGCGTGTTCCAACAACCAGCTTGTGGCAGCATGACCAGCTTCATGGTATGCAATAACCTTTTTCTCATGAACTGAGATGATTTTATTTTTCTTTTCCAAACCTCCTATGATACGATCCACAGCATCTAAGAAATCCTGCTTCTCTATCATTTTTTTATCGTAACGGGCAGCTATCAATGCAGCTTCGTTACAAATATTGGCAATATCAGCCCCTGAAAAACCAGGTGTTTGTTTTGCTAAAAATTCCACTTCAACGGATGCATCAATTTTTAATGGTTTTAAATGTACTTTAAAAATATCTTTACGCTCATTCAAATCGGGCATATCAACGTATATCTGACGATCGAAACGACCGGCACGCATCAAAGCTCTATCCAATATATCCGCACGGTTGGTAGCAGCAAGTATAATTACACCGCTATTGGTACCAAAACCATCCATTTCTGTCAATAATTGATTTAAGGTATTTTCACGCTCATCGTTTGCGCCTTGTGCAGGGTTTTTTCCGCGTGCACGACCGATAGCATCAATCTCATCAATAAATATAATACAAGGTGATTTTTCTTTTGCTTGGCGGAATAAATCTCTTACACGGGAAGCTCCAACACCCACAAACATTTCCACAAAATCGGAACCCGAAAGTGAAAAGAATGGAACCTTTGCTTCGCCAGCAACAGCCTTTGCCAATAAGGTTTTACCAGTACCCGGAGGGCCCACCAACAATGCTCCTTTTGGTATTTTTGCCCCTAAAGCTGTATATTTATTAGGACTTTTAAGAAAATCAACAATTTCTTTAATCTCTACTTTTGCACCTTCTAAACCGGCAACATCGTTAAATGTAATGTTTACGTTAGAATCTTTATCAAACAAAGTTGCTTTGGATTTTCCAATATTGAATATTTGTCCGCCACCTGCACCACCGCCCATTCTGCGCATGATAATAATCCAAATAACTACCATCAAAACAATTGGCAAAATCCAACTTAACTGATCAGACCAGCTTGTACGTACTTCGGTAATAGGGTATATTTTTTTAACTGTAGCTGGGAAATAAGCTGTATCGCCTTGCACTCTATCCAAATCGGTTTTAAAACTAGCTACATCCAAAATTTTCATTTTATAATGTGGTCCATTGGGATGTTTATCCAAACCTTCCTTTTTAAACTCATCCTGCGTCAAATCTTCTCTGTTGATATAAATTTCAGCCACTTGCTCATTGGGTATCACCACAATTTTTGATACATGGTGTTGTTTAAGCATGTTGTTATAAAACTCATCCTGTTGAACTTCGATCAAAGGACTGTTAAAATTCATCATCTGCATTGCAATTAATGCTACTGCTATGATTCCATAGATCCAATAAAAATTAAATGGGTTCTTGGGCATATTGGGTTTCTTTGAAAATTTATCTTTCAATGAATTACTTTTATCTGGTTGCTCGCTCATAATCTTTCTAATTTATATCTCGTTTTATTCGAATGCTATATTTGTTATTTCGGCATCGGCCCATAATGATTCTAGGTTATAAAAATCTCTCACCTGCGATTGAAAAACATGCACCACTACGGTAACATAATCTACCAATATCCATTCTGAGTTTTGGAATCCTTCGGAATGGTATGGTCTTTCACCTGTTATTTTTTTTACCATAACTTCCACAGAACCTGCAATGGCATTCACTTGCGTGGATGAATCGGCCTGACAAATAATATAATAATCACACACGCGATTATTTATTCCTCTTAAATCCAGAATAGAAATATTTTTGCCTTTTACCTCCAATATACCAGCAACGGCTGCATCTACCAAAATTTCATCATCAGTTTTTTTGCTTTTGATTTGTTTTTTGATACTTGCTTTGTTTTTTTCAACTACCACCTTTGAGGAGGTTGTTTTTTTTGCAGCCACTTTTTTAACCGAAGTTATAGCCTTTTTTGCAGGTGCAGCAATTTTTTTTGTAGGAGTTAACGCTTTTTTAACAGGAGTTACAACTTTTTTTGCTGAACCCTTTTTAGGAGCTGAAACTTTTTTTGCTAGGGTTGCTGCTGATTTTTTTATAATTTTTTTTACTGCTATTTTAGAGTCGGACGACCGAGTAATTTTAACAGGACTTGCTTTCTTAGTAGCCATTAATTGAATTTATGTGTTTTATTTCGTTCTTTGCAGAACCGATAGCTATCGGGACTTTTGCTGAGTATGCACAAAAATAATAAAAACTTTCGCATTTAACTATCTATGAAAACATTATTTATAGGGCAAAACTCATGTAATTTAAAATCAACGGATTCTACCAACAGTTATGCCAGCGAATTGTTGCGACAAAAAGTGCAACCAGAAGGCACAATGATTTACACCTTTGATCAGCAAAACGGACGAGGACAACGAGGCAATACCTGGTATAGCCAACCCAATAAAAACGCTACGTTGAGCTATATTTTACACCCCACGTTTTTGCAACTAGAAAAACAATTTTTACTTAATAAAATAACCTGCCTTGCTGTTGCTGACTTAATGGCAGAAAACCTTACATATTCCAAAGAAATAAGCGAAGCAAACAAACTTGTTCAGATTAAATGGCCCAACGATATTTATGTTGGAAATAAAAAAATAGCAGGTATTTTAATTGAAAACGCCTTACGTGAAAGCTCAATAAAAACAAGTATTGTAGGCATTGGTATCAATATCAACCAAACCGAATTTAAAGATCAGATAAATGCAACGTCATTGGCTTTACTTACCAATTCTAATTATGATTTAATGCAATTAATTGAACGGCTTTGTGAATTTATGGAAGCTCGTTATTTGCAATTAAAAGCCAATAAAACCGATGCAATTGATACCGAATATTTGCAAAAATTATTTCAACTCAATGAATGGAAAAACTATACTCTGAACAATGAAATTTTTGAAGGGAAAATTATTGGCGTTTCAAGCTTTGGTAAATTGCAGATGGAGTTACGAAGGGCAGAAATAAAGGAGTTTTATTTGAATGAAATCGGATTTGTAATTTAATACGTCATTGCGAGGAACGAAGCAATCTATACATAATACTTCGGTTTGAGATTGCTTCGTTCCTCACAATGACGGCAACTTTAAGTGACTATCTATTTAATATCCGCCATTTTTTTAGCAAGCATATTAAAAAAATTACCCAATGGTTTTTCAACCATCATTTTCATCATCGAGTTTAAATTAGATTCAAAAGTTATTTGACCAATTGAATGTTCTGGATCTTGTTCAACTATATCCACAAGCAATTTAAAATCAAAAGGAACTTTACCGTTAGAAGAAATGATAATTTTTGAGAAAGGAGTTTTTTCAATTATTTTCATCCCGATGGTTGCCATACCATTAATGTTAAATGAACATTCATCAGCAGTAGCTGTCCATTCGCTAACCTGAGCAGGCATTAATTTTTCAAAATTTCTGAAATCACTTAAATTGTTAAATATTTTTTCAGCAGAATTATGGATTGCAACTTTTTCGCTTTCTATTTTAGTAAATGACATAATTTTTAGTTTAAAGTTGGAAAGTTCAAAGTTAGAAAGTTAAAGGTTTGAGTTAAAGGAAAAAAATTGAAGATTAAAAGTTTTGTCATTACAAAAATGCCAACTTTGAACTTTATAACTAATTTATTTCCCCCATTCAGAAGGCTTTTCGCGCCATTCTTTTAAGGATGCGGAATCATTTTCAGTAATAAAATTTGATTTTAAAGCCTGTTTTATTAATGTTTCATAATCGCTCAAGGTTACCAATTTGCATTTTTCTTTTTTAAAATTATCGGCTGCTGCTTTAAAACCATAAGTAAAAATGGCTGCCATACCTTTTACTTCGCAACCTGCATTGCGCAACGCCTCTACAGCCTTTAAACTGCTGCCTCCTGTAGAAATTAAATCTTCGATAATAACTACCGATTGACCTTTTTCAACAACGCCTTCAATCATATTGGTCAAACCATGCTTTTTTACTTCCGAACGAATGTATACAAACGGCAACCCCATTTCCTGAGCAACTAAAGCACCATGAGCAATGCCGCCTGTTGCAACACCTGCAATAACATCGGGCTTACCAAAATTTTCAGTAATTACATGCACAAATTGTTGGCGAATATAGGTACGCACCTTTGGATAAGAGAGTGTTATACGGTTATCGCAATATATTGGCGACTTCCAACCAGAAGCCCAAGTAAAAGGTTTGTTGGGTTGTAATTTAATTGCTTTAATTTGCAGTAGGAATTCGGCAACTTTTAACGCAGATTCATCATTCAGTTTCATAACGCAAATATATTAAACTATTTAATCTAACCACAGGAATTTTATTAAACATATAAATGATAAAAATATTTTGCCCCAACCAAACAATATACCTGACTAATTGGAAAACAGGGATTAATCAAACTGATAATGCAATTATTGTTGCAATTAAATCTAAAGACGAATTGCGTTTAAAGTATCACGAATTAGCCGAAAAAAAAGACGTGCAGGAAATTTATTTTTACAATAAAGATATTGAGCAACTTTATGAACATTTTTCATCTCTATTTCAAATTATTGAAGCTGCAGGTGGACTGGTTAAAAATAAAAACGGCGAATGGCTTTTCATTTTCCGAAATGGAAAATGGGATTTACCAAAAGGTAAAATTGAAAAAGGTGAAGGTATAACAACTGCCGCCATTAGAGAAGTAGAAGAAGAATGTGGTATAAGCCAGTTGACAATTAAAAAAGAATTGACCTCAACCTATCACACTTATTATATTGACAATAAGGCTATTTTAAAAAGAACCTATTGGTTTAAAATGGATTGTGCTGATGAGTCCCAACTAATTCCACAAACGGAAGAAGGCATTACGGATGTAAAATGGCTGCCTATAATAAAATTAGATCAAGTGTATGCCAATACGTTTGAATCTATTAAAGAGGTGTTAAAGGAACTTTAAAAACTATTTATTTGTTCTATCACCCACAAGGTGCTTTTTAGCCCTGGACTTGGTAATATCGTAAAACACTCTATCTATTTCACCATCAGGACTAAAGGCGGGTGCCTGTATAAATTTACCATCGCTATCAATTAAAAAATAGCTTGGCAATGATTTTAATTCATAATCGCTCTGTAATTTTTTGCCTGTATTGTCGAATAAAAATAAAAAATCGTATTCGGCTTTTGCGCAAAACTCCTTAAAATCAGCATTAGACTTATCAACCGAAACTCCAACAAACTGAATACGTATTCCATAAAGCTTTTTCAACGAACTCATAATTTTCATTTGCTGAAAACAGGCAGTACATTGCTGATTAAAGAAAAAAAGATACACAAATTTTTTAGCGCGCAATTCATCCAGACTTTGATTATTCCCTTCCTTATCAGGCAAGTCAAAAAACGGTGCCATTGCTCCTAGTTTTAATTTAGAAAATGAATTTAGAATATTTTGGACTATTTGTTTATTATTAGTTATTTCACCTTTGTTGGTAATGTATTCCAATAACTTAATTATGCTTTCTTTTTTGAATGTACCATCGTAATAACTTTCGTACAAACCTTTTATCAATACCAGTTCCCTAAGGGTATCATTTTTTAGATAACTATCCAATTTTAATATACCCATCACACCATCATAACTGTTATTACTATTTATTTGTTTAACAAGTAGTGCCTCTTTTTTTTGAGTTAATTTTTTAAGGTATTGCTTATAAAACGCATTAAAAAAATTGAAGTATTCAGGATTGTTAAAAAGAACAGGCTTTTGATCCAAGTATAGTTCAAACATTTTTTTTCTTCCAACGACACCTGTTTTTTCTTCCAATGCTGCAATAGTGTACGTCCTATAAGCATCAAAATAAGGATTCTTTACATCTTCATAAAAATTATTCATTGCTAGTTTGAATGTATCAATTTTTTGTTGCGGGGTACGCGTTACAAAAGCTTTATATTCTCTGATTAAAAAATCGTAAAAACGCTTATCATAGTCCATAGTAAGCGCATTTATTTCCGTTTTACTTTTTAGATTTATGGATATGTTAACATCGTGTTCCAGGTTGGGATTTTGATATGTAGTAGAATCGGGAGGCATAATGATTACCTCATAATTTTTATTTGGTTCAATGTAAAGTGAGGCAATGCTTTTATCAATTTTCAAGGTAAGGTATTGAATTTCCCTGCTGTTAAATTCCAGTAAAAAATTACCTACCGAATCGATAGTAGAAAAAGTAAGTTGTTTTTCAGTATTCGAAATAAAATCCTTAGTAACCCACGCTCCTATCTCTTTATTTTCATACCCTTTAGCAATACCTTTTATGGTAACAAGCTGAGCCAAAGAATAAAATTGAACGAAACTAAAAACTAAAAACAAATACAATTTGTTATTCATAGATGTTGTGATTATGCGGACGGTGTCATTTCAGATACGTTAATAGATGTAGGGACAAATGGCGTTGGGTTGCCTCCATTGCGGATAATATCACGCACAACGGTTGAATTGATAGCAGAAAGTTCGGATATCGGAATCATAAAAATACTTTCAATTTCGGGAGCCATTACTTTATTATTTTGTCCGATAAGATTTTCAAATTCAAAATCGGTAGCGGTTCTTAAACCACGTAAAATAAAATTAGCGCCTACTTTTTTACAGAAATTGATTGTTAGTCCAGTATATGTTTCAACGCGTACTTTGGGTTCATTTTCAAATACCTGTTTAATCCAATTGGTACGCTGTTCCAAGGTAAAAAAACTTTTTTTAGCACTATTAACCCCAACGGCAATTATTATTTCATCGAACAAGGGTAAGGCTCTCAATAAAATATTTTCGTGCCCTTTAGTAATAGGGTCAAATGATCCGGGAAATATAGCGATGCGTTTCATAGGCAATAATTTGAAAATTTAATAGTACGAATATACAAAGTATTTGGGAGGAAGAATAATGAGCCTCACCCCTGCCCATCTCCAAAGGGAGGGGGTGTCAGTGCAATTGCATTATAAATTTAATAATTTTTCTAAATATTTTGTGTTCCATCCTGCCGCCTTTCTTTTAGCAGCGATTCCTACCTTCATTGTAGTATCTGTTTTAAGTATATTTAGTCCAACCCGCCTAGTTATTGATAAGTTTTCA
>CANFLQ010000043.1 GCA_947447995.1 Bacteroidota bacterium
ATTTCAACTGTTGGTGTAGTTGATAAACCGATGTCTACCACATCTACACCCATCCCTTGCAAGGTTCCAAGCACTAAATTATTAACCATATCGCCAGAAATGCGAGCATCTCGACCAACTACAATTTTTATTTTTTTAGCTTTGGTATCTTGCCCATCGGGTTGAACTGTATCTGCAATCCATGTTGCATAGGCAGAAGTAAATTTAACAACATCTAAGGGGCTTAATCCTTCACCGGATTTGCCACCAATAGTACCTCTGATACCTGAAATTGATTTTATTAATGTCATAAGATTTATGCGCTTTTTTTTCGGAAAACAAAGATAGCATTTTGCAGGAATTTAGGACTAAATAATTTTAACAATTTATTAGTCCTAAACAAATCAAAAGATATAAACCAAAGAATACAGCATGCATTTTATTGATAACTAATAACAATTTGTTAAAAAACAAAATGGGGTATGTTTAAATATATTTTACTTTTGTTAAAGAAAAATCCATTTAAAATTAGAATATATGAAAAGAGATAAAGTTATTTTTGAACTGATTGCCGAAGAAAAAAATCGCCAAACCGTTGGCATTGAACTAATCGCATCCGAAAACTATGTGAGTGAACAAGTGATGGAAGCTATGGGATCTGTGCTAACCAATAAATATGCTGAAGGACTACCTAATAAACGGTATTACGGCGGTTGTGAAGTAGTTGATAAGATAGAGCAATTGGCAATTGACCGAGCAAAAAAACTATTTAATGCCGAATGGGTAAACGTACAACCACACTCAGGAGCGCAAGCAAATGCAGCAGTTATGCTGGGCGTTTTAAAGCCTGGTGATAAAATTTTAGGTTTCGACCTTTCTCATGGTGGACACCTTACACATGGCTCCCCTGTTAACTTTTCAGGAAAACTATACGTTCCCTCTTTTTACGGGGTAGAAGAAAAAACAGGACGTATCGATTTTAATAAAGTAGAAACTATTGCCATCAAAGAAAAACCAAAATTGATTATCTGTGGTGCTTCTTCCTACTCCCGCGATTGGGATTATAAAAAACTAAGGAAAATAGCAGATAAAGTAGGGGCCTTATTGTTGGCCGATATTTCTCATCCATCCGGATTAATTTCCCGTGGTTTGTTGAACGACCCACTTCCCTATTGCCACATTGTAACTACCACTACACATAAAACATTGCGTGGGCCGCGTGGTGGTATGATTATGATTGGTAAAGATTTCCCAAACCCTTGGGGTGAAAAAACACCTAAAGGTGAAATTAAAATGATGTCACAAATACTGGATACTGCCGTATTTCCTGGTACACAAGGCGGACCGTTAGAGCACGTTATTGCGGCTAAAGCTGTTGCATTTGGTGAGGCTTTGGAAGATAGCTATATGAAATATTGCATCCAAGTAATGAAAAATGCTAAAGTTATGGCGCAATGTTTTGTTGACAAAGGATACAAAGTAATTTCGGGCGGTACCGATAACCACTGTATGTTAATTGACTTACGTTCTAAAAACCTAACAGGTAAATTAGCAGAAAATGTATTGGTAAAAGCCGATATTACTGCAAACAAAAATATGGTACCGTTTGATGATAAATCTCCGTTTGTTACTTCAGGTATACGTGTTGGAACAGCTGCAATAACAACACGCGGAATAAAAGAAAAACACATTCCAAAAATTGTTGACTTTATTGATAAAGTTTTAATGAATCCCGAAAATGAAAAAGTAATTACAGCAGTACGTAAGGATGTAAATAAAATGATGAAAGATTTTCCATTATATAAATAACAACTAAAATAAAATATTAAACAGCGCAAGCCTATAAAAAAAGAGGTTTTGCGCTGTTTTTTTTATATGAGGTAAAAGGCAAATTATTAGATTGAGATATTTTAAAAGCTAATTTTCAACTTGCTAACAATTAAATAAATGAAGACCTTTGCAACACATGAAAAAGAAAGTTGAAATTTTATCCCCTGCCAAAAATTTAATGCAAGGCATGGCAGCCATTAATGCCGGCGCAGATGCTGTATATATTGGCGCTCCGCAGTTTGGCGCACGTTCCAATGCAACCAACTCCGTTGAAGATATTGCCGAATTGGTACAATATGCTCATCTTTTTAAGGCGCAAGTTTTTGTGGTAATGAACACCATTTTGTATGAACACGAATTGGATGATTGTAAAAAATTAATCCATGAATTATATGCTATTAAGGTGGATGCCCTTATTGTTCAAGATATGGCAATCATGGAAATGGACTTGCCGCCAATTGTTATTCATGCAAGCACTCAGGCTAATAACAGAGATCCCAAGCATGTAAAATTTCTTGCAGATGCAGGGATGAAACGTGTAGTGTTGGCAAGGGAATTAAATTTAGATCAGATAAAAGAGATAAGTGAAGCAAGCGATGTAGAGTTGGAATTTTTTGTTTCAGGCGCTCTTTGTGTTTCTTTTAGTGGCAATTGTTATATGAGTATTGCAAATGGTGAACGTAGTGCTAACCGAGGGTCTTGCGCGCAAAACTGTCGCTTGCCTTATAATTTGGTGGATGGAACAGGAAAAACATTGATTGCCAACAGCCATTTATTATCCATTAAAGATTTAGACTTGAGCGACCAATTGCCCAATTTGATTGAAGCAGGTGTTACTTCGTTTAAAATAGAAGGTCGCTTAAAAGATATTGTTTACGTTAAAAACAACACGTCCTATTTACGTAAAAAATTGGATGCCTTCCTAGAAAATAACGATACTTATCAAAAAGCAAGTTCTGGAAGAACGCAATACAATTTTGAAGCAGAAATGGACAGAAGCTTTAACAGAGGCTATACGGACTATTTTGTAAACAAACGCACAGAAAAAATTGGTTCATGGGAAAGTCCGAAATCACAAGGACAATTAATAGGAAAACTTATTGAAGTAAAAGCCAATGGTTATGTAATTGAAAATTCCGACAAACTAAATAATGGTGATGGACTTTATTTTGTGAATGAAAATGGTGAGCCCGATGGAGCTCAGGTAAATGTTATCGTTAACAACATTGTTGTTCCAAACTTCATTAAACCAATAAAACTGGGCACTCTCATTTATAGAAATTCGGATGCGTCTTTCAATAAATTGGTTGAACGCGAAGACAGTGCTATCCGAAAAATTGGCGTGCATTTAAAATTTACAGAAACCAGCAATGGGTTTCAATTACAAGCTATTGATGAAGATGGGCATAAAAGTATTTCTTCTTTTACATCAGAAAAAGAAGTTGCTAAAAATGCAGAATCAACAATCCCTAACATCAAAAAAAATCTTGCAAAAACAGGGAATACGCCTTTTGTTATTGATGATATTACTATTGAATTTTCTAACAATTGGTTTTTACCAATCTCTAAAATAAACGAAATAAGAAGGGTTGTATTGGAGCAGCTTATTGACATCCGTGTAAACGAATACCACAGAAAAGAATTTCAAATAACAAAAACCAATCACCCCTACCCTGTTACGAAGCTGGATTTTACATACAATGTATCCAATCATTTGGCGAAAGCATTTTATAAACGACATGGAGTAACCGACATAGAAAAAGCTTTTGAATTACAATGGGAACCTGGAAAATCCAGAGTAATGGTAACCAAATATTGTGTTAAATATGAATTAGGGAAATGTGCCCGATTTCAAAGAAAAACCATGGGCGAAAAAGTGGTAGAACCGCTTACCTTAACACATGGAGAAAATGCCTACAAATTAAAATTTAACTGCAAACCTTGCGAAATGGAAATTTGGGAAAAGGATGCAGAGTTGGAATTGGACGAAGAAGAGAACGAAGCATTCCAAAAAAAACCAAACGAAGTAGTGGATAGGTTTAAATAAACGTTGGAGTATTACGTTCCACAATATGTTTTATAACACTCCTCATCTTGTTGCGGAGCAGCTTGATAGAAATGATTCATATCTTGATAATCGTATGGTTTACTAAGGATTTTGAGCAATTGATTAAATAATGTAAGATCACCTTTTTTTTGAGCTAATTTTAAAGCAGCTTCCACAGTATGATTGCGGGGAATATAAACAGGGTTGCAGGATTGCATTAATTCTAAAGCCGTTTCTGGTATTTCCTTTCCAGCATTAATTCTTTTTTTCCAGTTGGTAAGCCAAGTAATAAATGTTTTTTGTGTGTATATTTCAGATATACTAAAGTCAGGAACACTTAGTTGAATAAATGTATTGGTATAATCTGCTTTATTAAGATGCATCCAATCTAATAAACTAGAAATTAATAATTCGTCTTCCTCTTGTATATCTGTAATGCCTAGTTTTTTTCGCATCATCGCCAACCATATTTCATTAAATTGTAGTTGAAATGTTTCCAAAATATTTTTGGCTTTTTCAATTGCATTATCCGTATTGTTGTCTATTAAAGGCAATAAGGCTTCTGCAAGTCTAGTAATATTCCATAGTGCTATGTTTGGCTGGTTATCAAATGCATACCTTCCATCCTGATCAATAGAACTAAAAACCGTTTTTGGATTATATACATTCATAAAAGCACATGGACCATAATCTATGGTTTCTCCTGCAATACTCGTATTATCGGTATTCATTACCCCGTGAATAAACCCCACGCGCATCCAATTTACTATCAATTTTATTTGCTCGTTCATTACTGTTTTTAACAAAGCAAGGGCAGGGTTTTCAGCAGACAACAACTCTGGATAATGCCTTTGGATAGTATAGCTTGTAAATTCTTGCAAAACCTCTTTTGAATGAAAATTGCGTACGTACTGAAATGTTCCTACACGTATATGACTTGCTGCAATCCTTGTTAAAACAGCTCCTGGCAAGGCGCCTTCGCGATAAATATTTTCACCAGTACTTACTACCGCCAAGCTTCGTGTTGTGGGAATACCTAAAAAAAACATGGACTCACTAATTACATATTCCCTAAGCATAGAACTTAAGGTGGCTCTGCCATCCCCTCTTCTGGAATAAGGCGTAATGCCCGAACCTTTTAATTGTATATCAAACCGATTACCATCAGAAGTAATGTGTTCTCCTAATAAAATGGCTCGTCCATCTCCCAATTTATTAAAATGCCCAAACTGATGACCGGCATACGCTTGTGCGATAGGCTGCGAACCGTCAATTAATTTATTTCCCGAAAAATAATCTGCAAGAGTTTGCTCATCAAGTTCTGTTATATCCAAGCCTAACTGATTGGCTAAAGCTGTATTAAATAAAGCTAAATTAGGGTCATTTACCTCGGTGGGATTGATGATAGAAAATAATCCTTTATCTAATTTTAAATAGGTATTGTCAAATTGAAATGGCATGGGGAAAAGAAGTTGGAATACTTTATAAAAGTAAGCATTTTAAGGTTATATCTCCTAAAATGAAAAATCTATTATTAGGCATCAATTTAGTACTTAAACCAATTGTAACCCATCTTTTTCAAACATACTTAATGCATCTCTTTTGTCAACCCAATTTATTTCGTTTAAACCTCTAAATACATAAGCCCTGCCAGTAATGTCGCCATTTATAACAAGGGGGCTATTTTCTATACGTTTTACTTTTACCATCCCTTTATTATTGGCATTATGCTCCTGCGAATACAAGGTACGTTTTTGATTGCAATTACACATACTAAATAAAATTTTTGTTGCTTAATTTTTCAAGTAATATAGAAGTACCAGAATAAAATAAGGTTAAAATAATAACTTCTTTTATCTCGATGGTTACATAACAAGCACAAGTAAATCCTATCCAAATACTGAGGCAGTAAAAGCAGTCCATTAGTTTTCCAAAAAAAGAATTTCCAACTACTTTTCTTATTTTGATTATCATATCAAATGGGCCATCCTCGGAATTTATCAGGTGCGTTAATCGCCAAACTACTATAGTAATAATTAAATATTTATCCATTTCATTCATTGTAAAAAAATTAAATAAGAGTTGTCGGAATTACTCCGACAACTCTTTAGGGTTAACATTTATTTTTTATCTTTTAAACAAATAGCGTAAGATGCATGAGCGTAATGCCCTACACTTTGACTATCAACAATTGTTTTATCAACAGCAGATAATGAAATACTACCACAAGGATAAGCATTGCCTGGAGTAACAATGCTGAAGCTATTACTGGGCATTGGAGGTGTATTGGTTGTGCCAGCAGCAGCAGCAGTACCAGTACCCCATGTACTCGCAAAATTCCAAGAGTAAATATTTTTATCGTACACATAAAAATTACCCGTAATGGTATCGCCTTTTGTATAATGCGTACAATCACCTCCATCATTAACGTTCAATTGAATTACTGGCCAGGTATTGTCCATTTGTATTCTTTTAGAAAATACACCTGAAATTGTATCCACTTCCATTTCAACTAAAAATTTATCATCTGTCCCAGGAGCAAAACGCGCCAATACATTTAAAGTGTTTTGTTCTGGATTTAAGAACGGATAATATCCTCCAGCATCAGGAGTTTGAGTTGTATATTGATTTACAGCTCCTCCAGTTCCTGAATTTATATAGCCTACCACAGTAAATGCATTACTTGCATAAGTAAACGTTCCTTCTAACAAATTGGTAATTTTGATTTTGTAACGGTAGCCTGGAAATGAGGGTCCGTTTACAACCACAATTCCTCCAAACGACGCACCTGTAGGCACAGCAACTCCATTGTATGCAAAAAATGCTCCCGCTGAAGTTAATCCTGTTGCATCGTTTACATGATCAACATCAATACCTCCAATAATATTAAACAAAGGCTTAATATCATTTGGATTTAATGGCTTCCCTGGTTTAATTTGTACGTGGCTGTCTATTCTATTTCCATAATATTCTAATTTATTAGGATTGGTTGTTGATGGAGCAACATTCCAAGACAATACCCCTCTTACTTTAATAACATTTGGATTAGCGCACAATTTTCTATGAAAAGTAGCATCCAAAGGCAAGGAAACCGAATAACATAAATGATCGCCTTTCATATCAATATCGTGCACTTTTAATTGCACAGTATTTACATATTGCCATGAGCATTTATCGTCCCAATCTACCCAAAACGAAATGTATTCCTTGCTTCCTGCATCACACAGATTGCCAATAAATCCTGTTTTCTTTTTTATTTTTAAAGTAGCCACTAAACTTTCGGTTGCTAAATCCAATCCTACACATTCTAATTCTTCAAAATCTACATTAGCTTTTGATGTATCTATTGGTAAAGCAATAAGGTTATCAATAATTGGATGAATGTCTATTTTTAAATTCTCTAACATTGATTTATCCACCATCGTTAATTCCGATGTAGGATATTTAATCATGTTTAATACTTTTTTATAAACAGTACGCGTTGTTGGAATTTTTAACGTATCATACTTATTTACTAAATCGGTAAATGAAGGATTTACGGGTTGTGGTAACAATAGATTAACATCAACATTTGTTATTTCCAACAATTGCTTTGTTGTTAAGTTGGGCGAAATTGCTGCTATTTCAAAGTAATTAGACAAATCAACTGTTAAATCTTTCGGATTAAAAACCCAAGAAGGTTTAATTTGAACATCGCAATTCATTACATTTCCCCATGTTGGAGTCCATGTTGGAGATGCCGCTGGAGGATCAACGCTCCAAGATAATATGGCTTTTAATGTTGGCAAAAGAGGAGTACGACAATTAGAAAATCTACTTGTTTTTTTCTTCAGAGTTGCTACATACTGAATAGGTAAAATAGACGCTCCGTTGCAATCTTTTTTATTTGCAATGTCGTGTACATTCACAGCCACACTTCCTTGGTCAATAAAACCAAGTCCGTCATGAAAGTCAAGATAAAATCTAACATGTTCAAATGATCCTGCTTGGCATAAATTACCTGAATAACCTGCGGGTTTTTTAATGGAGAAGGTAGCCTCCATATTTTCGGTGTAAGGGTTATAACCTACACATGTTAATTGCTCATAACTAGTATCCGAAATGAGTTTAAAAATTGGTTTTAACTTGCTGCCAGGAATATTACCGAAATAATTGGCGTTTTTTGCAAGCATGTGTGTAAAGTGCGAGCGCTCTGGCTGCACAAAAACATCTGAAATTTTGTCTGAAATTATTTTGCTCATAATATATTTTTTTTTCGCCTACTCTTTGATTGGATTTTCAGCATACTCCATATTAAAAATTTATATACACTATAAAAAATGAATATTAATATGAGTCAAAAGTATATTTGTAAGCAGTGAATGTCAACTGAGAAAACACGCAGTTTTTTTATTTATCCCATCATAATACCCTCACATTTAAAAATTTACAATACATTTTCGAATACCGATGAATTACTAGTTGAAAATTTAAAATGTAAGTTATTTGCTTTAAAATAATTGTCTAACTTTAAACTTTCAAATTTTTAAATTAAAACTTAAATGCCCACAGATATAATTAGCGAAAGTGATTTTTTGGAAGTGATAGGGGCGCGTGTGCATAACCTTAAAAACATTGATGTTACCATACCACGCAATAAATTAGTTGTAATTACCGGATTAAGCGGCAGCGGAAAATCATCCCTAGCCTTTGATACCATTTATGCCGAAGGTCAGCGCCGCTATATGGAAAGCTTTTCGGCTTATGCCCGTCAATTTATGGGTAATATGGAGCGCCCCGATGTAGATAAAATAACAGGATTAAGTCCCGTAATTGCCATTGAACAAAAAACAGTAAATAAAAACCCGCGCTCTACAGTAGGTACCATTACTGAGATATATGACTTTTTACGTTTATTATACGCTCGCGCTTCGGATGCTTACTCTTATGTTACAGGAGAAAAAATGGTGCGTTATTCAGATGATCAGATATTAAATTTAATTGACGAAAAATTTACCGGGCAAAAAATTATAATGCTTGCTCCTATTGTTAAAGGACGAAAGGGGCATTATAGAGAATTATTTGAACAAATAAAAAAATGGGGATTTTTAAGAGTACGGATAGATGGTGAAATTATCGAACTCACAAAGCGCATCCAACTCGACAGATACAAAGTTCACGACATTGAAATTGTGATTGACCGTTTGGAAGTAAACCCAGAATCGCGGCAACGCATTTCAGAATCATTGCTACTGGCAATGAAACAAGGCAAAGGCATTATCATGATACAACCTTTTACAAAAGGGAAAATTGATGATGATTACGGAAAAGTAGAATATTACAGCAGACATTTGATGTGTCCAATTTCTGGAATATCTTATGATGAACCTCAACCAAATTTATTTTCATTCAACTCGCCTTACGGTGCTTGCCCTAATTGTAATGGATTAGGTATGGTTTCTGAAATTGACATTAACAAAATTATTCCCGATAAAAAAATATCTATAAAAAAAGGAGGCATCATGCCTTTAGGGGCATTTAAGTCTAATTGGATATTCAATCAATTAGAAGCTATTGGAGATAGATATAATTTTACTTTAGATACTCCTATTGAAGACCTTCCAGAAGAAGCCATCAATACTATTTTATTTGGCTCCGATGAAATTTTTAAAATAAAACAATATTCAGATAGCTCTTCAACAGGCTATAGTATGGCATTTGAAGGCATTGCTAATTTTATTGCCAAGCAAAACGACGAACAAAGTTCGCCCACCATGGAAAAATGGGTGCAAAGTTTTATGAATAAAATTCCATGCACCAAGTGCAACGGGGCTCGTTTAAAAAAAGAATCACTGCATTTTAAAATCGATACTAAAAACATTGCCGAATTATCGGAAATGGGAATCAATGAACTAAATGAATGGTTCTTTGAAATTGAATCCCGATTAAATACCAAACAAAATACAATTGCTAAAGAAGTACTAAAAGAAATTCGTACCCGCATTTCATTTTTATTAGATGTTGGCTTAAATTACCTTTCGCTAAACAGAAGCTCTAAAACCCTTTCGGGCGGTGAAGCGCAACGCATACGCCTTGCAACACAAATAGGTTCACAACTGGTTGGTGTACTTTATATATTGGATGAACCTAGTATTGGTTTGCATCAGCGCGACAATGTACGATTGATAAATGCACTTAAAAACTTAAGAGACATTGGCAATTCTGTAATTGTAGTTGAACACGATAAAGAAATGATACTTGCCGCCGACCATGTGATTGACATTGGGCCACGCGCCGGAGTGCATGGTGGCAATGTAATTGCTCAAGGCACACCAACAGAAATCGTAAAATTCAAAACACTTTCGGCAGAATACATTAACGGAATTAAAGAAATTAAAATTCCTTCCGCAAGAAGAAAAGGAAATGGCAAATCACTATTATTAAGTGGTGCTACAGGCAACAATTTAAAAAATGTAACTGTAGAATTTCCTTTAGGGAAAATGATTTGCATAACAGGCGTTTCGGGTAGCGGCAAATCAACTTTAATAAATGAAACTCTTTACCCTATTTTAAGCAAACATTTTTACCGTTCCGAAAAAAAGCCCATGCCTTATAAATCAATAAAAGGCATGGAGCATATTGACAAAGTAATTGAAATAGACCAATCACCAATTGGGCGAACACCTCGCAGCAATCCTGCAACCTACACCAATGTATTTTCAGATATTCGTAATTTATTTGCCGAAATACCCGAAGCAAAAATACGAGGATATAAACCAGGACGATTCTCTTTCAACATTAAAGGAGGTCGTTGCGAAACCTGTCAGGGTGCAGGATTACGAACCATTGAAATGAATTTTTTACCCGATGTATATGTAAGTTGCGAAACGTGTAACGGTAAACGTTACAACAAAGAAACGTTGGAGATTAGATACAAAGGGAAATCAGTAAGCGATATATTAAACATGACCATTGATGTAGCAGTTGATTTTTTTGCAAGTATCCCCAGTATCATTCAAAAAATAAAAGCACTGCACGATGTTGGCTTGGGCTACATAACTCTTGGGCAACAAAGCACAACATTATCGGGGGGCGAAGCTCAACGTGTAAAACTAGCTACCGAATTATCAAAAAAAGATACAGGAAATACGTTTTACATATTAGATGAACCAACCACAGGTTTACATTTTGAGGACATCCGAATATTACTAGAAGTACTTGATAAACTTGTAAACAGCGGCAACACCGTTTTGGTAATTGAACATAATATGGATATTATAAAAGTTGCCGACCATATCATTGACATTGGACCAGAAGGAGGAAATGCAGGAGGAACTGTACTTTGCAAAGGCTCACCCGAAGATATTATTAGAATAAATATTGGAGAAACTGCAAAATATTTAAAACTAGAAATGCCCCTATCTAAAGGGGGAAGAATGTTAACTTAGATTATTATATTTGCAAATATTATTGAGTATATACATCATAAAATATAATTAACCAACAATTTGTGCTTCAGTCCCTCCCCTTCAGGGAAGGTTAGGTGGGGCAACTACTTCAATTATGACAAATCAAGACGAAGATAAAATAAGAAATGCATTTGCATCTAAAGATTGGAATGATATAAAAGCATCCGACTCCTGGCAAATATTTAAAATAATGAGTGAGTTTGTTGAAGGCTTTGACAAAATGAGTCGCATTGGTCCATGTGTTTCAGTATTTGGTTCTGCACGAACAAAAGAAGATAACCCTTATTACAAACTAGCTGAAGAAATAGCTTTTAAACTAACACGCGAAGGTTATGGAGTAATTACAGGCGGTGGTCCCGGCATTATGGAAGCTGCCAATAAAGGTGCCCGAGCTGGCGGCGGAAAATCCGTTGGATTAAATATTGTTTTGCCGTTCGAACAAAGCTCTAATCAATTTGTTGATCAGGATAAAAATGTAAACTTTGATTATTTCTTTGTTCGTAAAACTATTTTCTTAAAATACTCTCAAGGTTTTGTTGCTATGCCCGGAGGTTTTGGGACATTGGACGAATTGTTTGAAGCCATTACACTTATTCAAACAAATAAAGTTGCTCACTTCCCAATTGTACTAGTTGGTAAAAAATATTGGGAGGGCCTAATGAATTGGGTTAAAGATACAATGCTTTACCAAGAGCACAACATTAGTGAAAAAGATCTTGAATTATTTAAAATTGTGGATACAGCTGACGAAGCTGTATATATTATCAATGAATTTTACTCCAAATACTTATTAAAACCCAATTTTTAAATTTAAACAATACCAATAAAAACAAGTTACAACACTTAGCTAGCATTAACAAAAAAGTAAATACTAATCAAGTGTTAATTATTTTTACCAATCAAAACAATAGCGGTTATTAACACCAAACTGTTTACAATTACAAAACTTATTTAAAAAAAAATGAAAAAAAATATTATATTTTTGTTTTATATAACAAAATACATGAAGTGTTTATTGTTGGTAAAATTAAACCAATAAAAAAAAATGAAAAAAAAAATTCTCATAACCACTTCTATATTATTTTTTTCGGGAATAGCTTTTTCTCAAAACAAAACTATAAAGCGACTACCTTCAATTGCAATTGGTACTGGGATTTTATCATTTAAAGGAGACATCGGCTCTAAGCCCTTTACTAAAAGGAGGTTTGGCTTTAATTTTACTGCCGAACAACGTATCGGAAAATACTTTGGTATTTCTATAAGTGGATTAATAGGCAAACTAGCAGATAGTGAAACTAGCAAGTCTCGAAATTTGAATTTTGAATCGAAGATTACCCAAGTTGATTTAAAGTTCATAATTCATTTTGGAACCGACTCTACAAAGTTTGCTCCATACCTATCAACTGGAATTGGATTCTTGAAATTTAACCCTTATGGTGATTTAAAAGATGCGAACGGTATAAAATATAACTACTGGCAGGGGGGCTCTATTCGTAATTTGCCCGAAAACGACCCTCATAGTTCGAGTGCAAACTACTTAAAAAGAGATTACACCTACGAAACTCAATTAAAAGATTCAACCCCTTATAAACGTAATTCACTTTACATTCCAATTAGTGGTGGATTAAATATACGAATGACGGAAAAATTGCATGTAATATTAGGTGGAACTTATTTTATAACTTTTACAGATTGGATAGATAATGTTAAAAGTGGTAAAAACGATAGTTACATCTATGGAAATGTATGCGCACAATATACTTTAGGTAAAAAAGCTGATATAAATATTAATGACAACGTTCACAGTTCAGTCAAGTTTTCTGAGCTTGACAAATTAGATACAGATGGAGATAGCGTTATAGACACTTATGATAAGTGTCTAGGAACACCTCCAGAGGTTAAAGTTACACCAAATGGCTGTCCGATAGATACAGACGAAGACGGGGTTCCTGATTATTTAGATTTAGAAGCAAATACAAAAAAAGGTGCGTTTGTAAACGAAAAAGGTGTTACTCAAACGGAACAAATGATTGCCGATCGCCAACAAAAATTTGATGAATTGGCGTCGCAACGTCTACACGCTTTTATAGAAACACCAAGTGAAATAAAAAAAGAAGACCCTAATAAACATCAAACAAATATAATAATACCTTCAGAATTAAAAAATGCAGATAAAAATAATGATGGAGCTATTTCAATAGAAGAAATTAGTTCTGCCATAGATTCATTTTTTGATGGCAATGCAGATTTTACTGTTGAAAAACTAAATGAATTAATCGACTTATTTTTTGAACAATAATTTTTAATGAACCTGATAGCTATCGGGACTAATAACGAATAAATTATGTTAAAAATCACAGCCCTACTTTTCAACACTTTCGCTCTGTTGATATATCATTTATTCTTTGCAGATGTGGTTACAATCACACAAAATATTCCTGCAACCGTAAAACCCAGTACTGAATTTACGGTAGAAATAACCATAAATAAAGGGAATAGCAGTGGTTTTGCTAAACTACAACAAGATTTGCCAGTAGGCTTTACAGCTGTGGAAGATAAAAATAACGGCGCATCGTTTACTTTCGTAAACCAATCTGTAAAGTTTATTTGGATGTCGCTACCAGCTGATAAAGAATTTAAAGTATCGTATAAAGTCAATGTAGCAGAAGGAACAACTGGAGCTAAAATCCTAGCAGGTAAATTTTCTTATGTATCCGACAATCTTAAACAAACAGTAGAAATTACACCGTCTACTATTACTGTTGGTAACGAAGCAAAGCCTATTACAATTGCTCAAAACCCTAATTTAACAATGGAAACAAAACCTGTAATTGAGCAACCAGATATTACTCCAGCCTCTCCTTCAAAAGATACGAGTAATTTAGCTGCTACTTTTAACAATACTATTGGAGAGCAAAACACTCAAACTCAGCCAACTACTGTAACTACTGATAATGGAGCCCAAATTACAATAGCAGGAGGAAGAAAAACAGTAGCCAATTCAATCTCTCCTGGTGAATTTTTAGTAGAAATTACACTTAAAAAAGGTAATTTAGGCGGTTTTTCAAAATTTATAGAAACGCTCCCCATAGGATTTACAGCTACCTTAATTGAAGGAAAGGGGGCTGCTTTTTCATTTGTAGACCAAAAAGTGAAATTTGTTTGGGGAACACTACCCTCCGAGACCGAATTCAAAATATCATATAAAGTATCTGTGGATTCCAATGTTAATGGCGATCAAATTCTAGAAGGCACATTCTCCTTTATTAATAATAACCAAACTCAAAAATATGTACTATTACCAACTTCTGTAAAAATTGCCACTGCTACTGCTAGCCAAATTGTGGGGAATACAAAAGGCTCAAAATCTGTTAATCAATTAGTAGAACAGCCACAAACAAAACAAACGGAGGGTGAAACAATAAAACCAAATTCAATCGAAAAAAAACCAAAAATAGCCGATGAGATGGCCGCAAATACCATTGGTAAATCGCAAGGAAACATTAGTTATAAAGTACAAGTACTTGCCTTGCGCAAAGAAAAGACTATTGATATTGTAACTAATTTATTAACCATTACAGAACCTTTGGAACTTGAACTACACGAAGGGTTAAGGAAGTATGTAGTTGGACTCCACACTATATATAAAGAAGCGCGAGATCACCGTGAACAAATACCTAAAGCTGTAATAGTACCTTGGGTTGTTGCATATAATTCAGGAAGACGTACAACTGTTCAAGACGCATTAATGATAACTAGTCAAAAATGGTATAAATAACCGTTTTTAATATCAAAAAACGGTAAACTCAGTATTAACATCTTAATGGTGTTGAATTGAGTTTTTTATTATATTTGTGTTTATGAAACAAGTTACAAAAGCAATTTTACTTTTATTATTATACTGCAATTTCTCTTTAGCTCAAGAGAGTGATTCTGCTAATTATAAACCAATTGCCGCCATCCCTACCGATACATCAAAAACAATAAATACCAAATTAAAGGGAAACTTTAGTGCCCCCCCAACAATTGGGCTAGGGACTGGCTTGTTTTCTTTTTATGGTGACGTATATTCCAAACATTTTCAATCACCTACCGTAAGCCGAATTGCCTACGACCTTTCCGTATCCCAGCAAATTTCCGAAAATTTCCAATTTAATTTTTATGTTTTATTTGGTAAACTCGGAGCAAACGAACGACTTACTCAAAACAATAGAAATATTAATTTTGAATCCCAAATACGAGCAGGAGGAATTAACATTGAATATAATTTTGGTCATTTTCTTCCCGCATCAAGAACGGCAAGCCCCTATATCACTTTAGGTGTGGAATCATTTGAGTTTTTATCAAAAACAGATGCTTATGATCAAAATGGCAATAAATATTATTACTGGACTGATGGTACTATCCGCAATATAGATCAAAGTGCCCAAAATGCAGTAAATGCAGTACCCCTTAAACGTGATTATACTTATGAGTCCGATATACGAGAAATGAATAAGGATGGCTTCGGTAAATATGCCGAACGTTCCTTTGCTATTCCCCTTGGTTTTGGTGCTAAATTTAAGATTAATGATTATTTTTATTTTAAATTAGGAACTACTATACACTTCACTTTTACCGATTATATAGATGGTATTACATTCATGAGTAAAGGAAATAGACAAGGAGATAATAAAAACGATAAATTTATGATGACATCCTGCTCTATTCATTATAATTTTGAAAAATCAAAACGAAAAAATAAAGAAGGCAATAATGAAGATCGCTATAAGAATGTTGACTTTTTTGCACTCGATCAATATGATTATGATAAAGACGGTATTACAGATCCATTAGATTCATGCCAATGTACTCCATCAGGAGTGGCAGTTGATTATAAAGGTTGCCCTATTGATGATGATGCAGACTGTTATGCTAATTATAAAGACAACGAATTAAATTCTCCTCCTAAAGCTTGGGTAGATATTAAAGGTGTACAGTTAAACGATTCATCAATTTTAGCCCAACGTACTCATTATTTAGATGAATCTCTTAAATACGCAAAAGTTGTCATTCGCTATCACAAAGGAACTGAAGTTACAGAAGATCCAAATCAACGATTATATAGCATTACTTTAGGCACATATCAAAAAGGACTTCCAGCTGAATTGATGACAAAATTTCTTAGCATTCCTGACATATCTAGCAGCAACTTAAATGATTCAACTACTATTTATACTGTTGGTATTTTTAATAACCTAATGGATGCAAATTTCCGAAAACAACAACTTATTGCTAACGGACTTACCGCTAAACTTGTTTATAAACAATTTGGAAGATATATTAACTACCCTGAATACATAGTCCATACAAATGAATTATCTAAAATTGAGAATAAAACAACAACCAATCAAGAACCTCTCGTAAGTACAACAATTCATAAAGTTGAAGAAGTAAAACCTATACTTTCTTTAATTGATAAAGACACATTAGTAACTAAAAAAAGTAAAGCAATGGAGGTCGTTCTAGAACAAACAAAACGTGTTGAAATTACTAAGGTGGATTTATTCAACATGACAGATGACACTCCAAAAATTGAATTACCAAAAACTACAACTAAAAACCAAACAGCGATAAAGAAAACAACTGTTCAAAAAAAATACACTAATAAAAACTCTACTGATTTAACCAAAACAACTAATATACTCAATGTTCCTGGAGTAGTTTTGCGTGTTCAAATAGGCGCTTGTAAAAAACCTTTATCTAAAAAAATATTCCGAGGTATACATGACTTAATTGAAATAAAAACAGATGATGGCTTTTATAAATATATGACAGGTTCTTTCAATTCATTTGACGATGCTGTAAAACATAAATTGGAAATGAACTTAAATGGATATCCTGGTGCATTTATAACTGCATATAAAGATGGTAAACGAATAACATTAAAAGAGGCGGGAGCTACACCAGCTAAAAAAGATGATCAGTTAGATATTGTTGAAGAGCCAAAAATAGTTAGTACTATTAATAAAGATTTAATAGAATTTAAAGTACAAGTTGGTGTTTTCAAAAATCAACCTCCCGATGATAAATTGATTGTTTTTGCTAAATTAAAAGACCTTACAGGCGAAAGGACAATAAGTGGTTTGATGCGTTATGTCGCAGGGACTTTTAGCTCTTATAAAGAAGCTGACGCATATAAAAATGAAATAATAAAAACTCATGGCGTATCGGATCCATTTGTAGTAGCATTGTTTAACAAAGAATATATTTCGATACAAGAGGCTTTGGAGTTGTTGAAATAAATTCAACTCTATTTGCTTTATAAGTCAGTCCACAGGTTAATTAATATATAATAACTATTAGTCTATGGCAAATTATAGATTATTTTTTGCCCCTGTTTTTCTTGTTTGTAATGCATTATTATTTTCAAACTGTGCTCTAGAAAAATATTCAAAAAAAATACCTGAAAATCAAAATTTAATTTCCATTACAAAAACTACAAATATGGATACAGCTACATTTGGAGCAGGTTGTTTTTGGTGTATAGAAGCTCAATTTTCTCTACTAAATGGTATTCTAACAGTAAAATCAGGATTTGAAGGGGGGCAAATTAAAAATCCTAGTTATAAAGAAGTTTGCTCTGGAACAACTGGACATGCTGAAGTAGTTGAAATAATATATGACCCATCAAAAATAAGCTATGATGAGTTACTTGCCGCATTTTGGCTAACCCATGACCCTACTCAACTAAATAGACAAGGAAATGACATTGGTACTCAATATCGATCGGTAATTTTTTATCATAATCACAAACAAAAAGAGTTAGCAGAGAAATACAAAAAAGAATTAAATACTTCTAATGCTTGGGAATTACCAGTAATAACAGAAATAAGCCCCGCAACAACTTTTTATAAAGCCGAAGATTGCCATCAAAATTATTACAATGAAAATGGCAAACAACCATACTGCCAGTTTATCATCCAACCAAAAGTGGAAAAATTCAAAAAAGTTTTTGCAGCAAAAATGAAAGCTCATTAATCTGCCAAAAAATTGCTTTAATCTAATAACGAATCGAAATGCATAAAAAAACTTTTTTTTTATTAAATGTTAATTAACTTTGTATTCCATGCGTACAGAAAAAGAACTTATTCTAGCTACTAAACCTTTTGCTAAAGAAATACTTTGGAAAAGTTGGTTTCATACTATTAGCACGTTATTGCTACTTATAGCTTCATTATTAGCAACCTATTGGGTGCCCTTTATTTTAGGGAAATTAGCTTTCAGCATTATAAGTGCATTATTATTATCGCGATCCTTTGTTATTTACCATGATTATTTACATCATACAATATTACATAAATCACCTTTAGCTAAAATCCTTTTTACACTTTTTGGAATATATATGATTTCACCTCCAAGTATTTGGAAACGATCACATGATTTTCACCATAATCATAATGCAAAACTATACAGTGCCAGCATAGGCTCCTACCCTATCATGACGAGAGAAAAATTTTTAAGCGCATCTAAAGCCGAACGATTTTTCTATTTATCAGTTCGTAGCCCTTTAAATATGTTTTTTGCATATTTTACAGTTTTTATGTATGGATTATCGATACAATCATTCCTAAGTAGTGCTCGCAGACATTGGGACTCATTAGTTAGCTTAATAATACATTTTAGCCTTGCAATATTATTGATTGTTAATTATAACTGGCTTACATTTTTTCTAGTATTTTTTATACCTTTCTTTTTATCCCACATGTTGGGTGCCTATTTATTTTTTGCACAACATAATTTTCCAGGAGTTATGTTTCGAAACAATACCGAATGGACTTATGCCAATGCTGCTTTAGAATCATCCAGCTATATGAAAATGAATCCTCTAATGCAGTGGTTTACTGCAAACATAGGTTTTCATCACATACATCACTTAAATTCAAGAATACCTTTTTACCGTTTACCCGAAGCCATGGCAAGCGTATCGGAACTTCAATCTCCAAAAATAACTACACTAAAATTTTCTGATATCCGCAAATGCCTTCGACTAAAGGTTTGGGATCCTGAAAAAAATAAAATGATTGGCTATAAAGAAATGGGATATAAAAAATTTTCTGCTGCTGTTTCTTAAGTAGTCGTTTTACTAAATTTAAACTTTTCATAAAAATTTATTGGTTACCTTAACAACTAACATTCTGAATGATGTTATTCTAGTTGTAGCCTCACTAAAGGCATTAAGGGTAATTATAATAATCTAAAACCTGTGCTATTGTCAGCAAAAAAGGATATTAAAACCATTTTAAATATTCTTTTAACAAAAACTCTTTCTTTATTACTTCCTAAAGTTTTTTACCAACGGTTTTTGATATTGTATCAAATATTTAACTAATCAAAAAACTTCCAGGAAATACCCAATTTAAAAGCTCTCGTATTCATTGGATAGTGAGGTGTTAATGTATAATCCCCCTCCATCAATCCGCTATTAATATGGTCAATTTTAAAAAATATACGAACTGTCTTAATTTGAGCATTTATAAAAAAATCAATGAATGGATAATTACCATATTTTTTATCATGCTGTAAATAAAATTGTGCTGTAGAAGGATTATATGCATTTGCAAAATATTCAGGAAAATAAAAAAGGGATGCTCCTATTTGCATTTTCATGACTCTCTTGAATGGCTGAAAGGAATAAAATAACGAATGCTCCAAAACATACTCTGGCACTCTTAGAGCAGTTAATCCAGGCATATATTGATAATTAATCTTATTATTCAAATTCCAATTATAAAACTTGAAATTTTTCTTCAAAAACACACTCATTACAGAAGTAGTTCCAACATTTTGTTTTGCAAGTCCTTTATAATCGAAGTACAATAGATTTGTATAATTGGAAAAGTCGACTCCCACAGAAAAATTATGCTTTTGTTCTAAAAAATATATTCCTAAATGTGCAATTTTAGTCTGCTTAAAATTATTATCCCATTCAAAATGATTAGATGAATAATAATTATAAATAAAATCAGGGCTTTGAGATTTTATTTCAGCCTTTAAAATAAGGGTACTCAAACTATCTCTAACACATTTTTTGATCGATGTATTAACTAAATAATTACTTTTATTATAACCTGTCAAAAAATATTTTGATGAAATATCCCACCAAAATTTATTTTTAGTATATATATTAAAAAAATTAACACCTACAGCTATATTATTAAATAAAGTATCTATTTGATTTTGTTTAATTGCAATAAATTGATCTTTAATGCTAATACCATAGCCTAAAATATCTTTCAACCCTCTATATTTATTGTTATTTAATCGTTTCCAGACTAATTCATTTTCTATTTTATAATTAGCGGTGGAATCATATGTTTTTAAAGAATCGTAGTATGTATTGGAATAATAACCACTATTACCACTAATATCTTGGAATACTAAAGTATTTTGTTCTAATAGAGAGATTAATATCAATCTGTTTTCCGGAATAATTACAGCCAACTTTGAGGTATCAACAGATTTTCTACCAAAATTAAAATATTGTTTAAAAAATACAGATTTATTTATATTACTTCTATTGGCTTTTAATAAATTAACCGTGTTACTTGAAACTATTGTATCATCAACCATTCCTCCATTTTCCGCATTTTTAATACCATTATAAATAAAACTCGCCAAAAAATAATATTTATTATTTTTTGATTTGAAATTTGAGGAAACAACAATAAAATTATCATTCGTATTTTGTCTGGTATAAAAACCATCAGAACGAACTCGATTAAATTCAGCAGTAATATTCCAATTTTTATTTACATTATAAGAGAATGTCATTTTAAAAATCTGCTCCTTTTTTGAGCCTAACACATAAAACAGATCAGTATATGGAGTTCTTGTTTTATAAAATTTAATTTTTTGAGGAAAGAAAAAATAATTTTGGTAATTATTTTTAGAATATTTAAATCCATTGGAATCAAAATTGTTCTGACAAATAATATCATTATATGCCAAACCACTATTCCCTAAATGATTCTTAAATAAATAATTTTGAAAACCAGTTAATGTATAATTTATTGTTTGAATAGAATCTTCAAACTCAAACTGGTTTGCGGTAAAATAAATAGTAGTTTGTGTATTTTTTACATCCTTAATAGAATCGTTATTTTGAGAAAATAATAATTGAGGAATAAAAAAAAGAAAAAATAATAATTTTTTAGAAGTCATTAACATCATGCTTGACCCAAAATTTGCTCTAATATAGTATTAATATAAATAAAAAAGCCCTTCCAAGTTAATGGAAAGGGCTTTTTAAAAGTGGCAACGACATACTCTCCCACAATTTAATGCAGTACCATCTGCGCTGGTGGGCTTAA
>CANFLQ010000044.1 GCA_947447995.1 Bacteroidota bacterium
GCTCTAATGCTAATGCGGAATCCTTCAACTCGAAAATAAAAGGATTTAGAGCCAATTTAAGAGGGGTAACTGATGTTAGTTTTTTTCTCTTTAGACTTGAAAAATTATTTGCTTAATGAACTTGCTCCCCAGAAAATGGATGTGACCCAATTTTTCTTTAATTTATACGAATAGAAGAACTCCTGAAAATGAAACAATTGAAATTTTACTAACCGACAAAAAATTTGGAACATTATTTTTTGAAAATGTTAATATTGATTCATTGTATAAATATTTACATTAGTATTTTTTAAGGAATTTAGTATATACTTGTTATAAATTTGCCCAGTTTAGTTTTTAACGTATCTGCTTTTTTAAGCAATATTTGAAAGGGAAAATTGGCTTTATTAGAGGAGTATTTGAATATAGATAACTAAATATTTTTTAAATAAAACAATGTTCTAAAATATATTTAATTGTTTTTATTATCAGATTCGTTAATTTAAGTTTACCTTTTTATATATTCATTAAAAGAATAGTCGTATTTATTTTTTTCATCGGCTTTAAAAGCCTGTATTTTTGTTTGTTTCCAAACTGTAGCATCAATTTCCGGAAAATAGGCATCGCCGTCAAAGGTATAGTTAATTTGGGTAATATATAGCTTATCAACTAATGGGAAACATTGTTTATAGATTTCAGCTCCTCCAATGATAAAAATTTCTTTATCACTAATTTCCATTGCTTTTGTTATCGCTTCATTAATTGAGCCAGCTATTATAGCTTCAGGCGCAGCATAATTTACTTTTCTTGTAATTACAATGTTTGTTCTGTTAGGTAAGGGGCGAAATTTTTCAGGAATGGATTCGTAATTTTTTCTACCAGTAATTACACAATGTCCAGATGTTTTGTCTTTAAAATATTTCATGTCGGCAGGTAAATGCCAAATCAAGCTATTGTCTTTTCCGATAACATTATTTTTTGCAACAGCAACGATAATACTAATGGCCATTTTATTTTTTTTGTACAGGCTTATTTGCTCCTGGTTTATTTACTCCAGACTTTTTACTATCGTTTTTTTTAGGTGTTGGAGCAGGTGCTACGTATGAGTAATTGGTGGTTTTAGTTAATACACCTTTTCTGTTATAGGTTTTCCATTCTCCATCCTTTTTACCTAATACGTAATTCCCGTCTGTTTTAATTTGACCATCTTCGTAATATTGAGTCCATTTACCAATTTTTAATTTTAAATTATACTCACCTTCTTCGGATACTTGTCCAGATAAGTATTTTTTAATAAATGGACCATCTTTTTTTCCGTCAAAATATTGGCTTTCCTCTCTTGTTTTTTCTCCTACTTCGCCACCACCTGGGTAAAAAATAGTGCATTTTCCTTCCTTTTTATCGTTTTTATATTCAATTTCACTTATTAAATCACCATTTACATTATAGGTTTTCCAAACCTCTTGTCGGCGACGCAATTCATCTCTTTTATTTTTAACGCCACGTGGCCCATTAGGTGCACGTTCCTCTGTTTGTGCATAAAAATTTGTAACACAAAAAAATAAGAAAAACAGAATAATTATTTTTTTTTTCACGATTATTTTTTTTAATAAGTTCAGTTTTTTTTAGATAGGAAATTAGTATATTAACGTTAAACTGCAACCGCTGCTTTAATATGCGGATGCGGGTCGTAACCTTCTAATAAAAAATCTTCAAATGAAAAATCAAATATATCTTTTTTTTTCGAATTTATCTTTAATATAGGTAAACTTTTCAAATCTCTGTTCAATTGTAATTTTGCTTGTTCCAAATGATTAGAATAAAGATGGGCATCTCCAAGGGTATGAATAAATTCACCAGGTTGTAAGTCGCAAACCTGTGCTACCATTAGTGTTAAAATAGCATAGGAGGCTATGTTAAACGGTACGCCTAAAAAAATATCGGCACTGCGTTGATAAAGCTGACAACTCAATTTTCCATTAGCAACATAAAACTGAAAAAAAGCATGGCAGGGGGGTAATTTCATTTTATCAATTTCACCTACATTCCAAGCGCTTACTATCATTCTGCGGCTATCCGGATTTGTTTTTATTTGATTAACTACTTGTGTGATCTGGTCAATATGTCTACCGTCGGCTGTTGGCCAGCTGCGCCATTGTGAGCCATAAACAGGACCAAGGTTGCCTTTTTCATCGGCCCATTCGTCCCAAATATGTACTCCGTTTTCTGTTAAATAACTAATGTTGGTGTCGCCTTTCAAAAACCAAAGCAATTCGTGTAATATTGATTTGAGGTGAAGTTTTTTTGTGGTAAGTAATGGAAATCCTTTTTGCAAATCAAAACGCATCTGATAACCAAAAACGCTAACAGTGCCTGTACCTGTTCTGTCTGTTTTTGTAGCTCCGTGTTCCAACACGTGACGCATTAAATCATGATATTGTTTCATGCTAAATATATTGAATAAAGTATTTTAAGATTTTTTACGATTATTCAACTCATCTCGTATTTGAGATGCTTTTTCGTAATCCTCTTCAACAAGAGCGGTATCAAGCATTTGTTTTAATTCTTCAGCAGATTTTTTTAAATAATCAGTTTCTTCCACTTCCAATGTATCCAATTGGTTGGTAGTATCATTTGCAGCAGCTAATGCTTCTTCGTCCAATATAATACCTGCTTGCGCCAAAATAAATTCATACGTATTTATAGGGCAATTAAAGCGAACAGCTAATGCAATTGCATCCGATGTTCGCGCATCTATTTCAACTTCATTGCCACCATTATTACAAATTAGTTTAGCAAAAAAAATACCTTCAACCAAATTGTAAATAATTACTTCGGTAACAACGATATTAAATTCTTTTGCAAAACTTCTAAATAAATCATGGGTAAGCGGACGACTAGGAGTCATTTTTTCCAATTCAATGGCAATGGCTTGTGCCTCAAAACCTCCAATAATGATTGGCAATCTACGTTTCCCTTTCGATTCGCCTAAAACAAGTGCATAAGCTCCTGTTTGGGTATGACTATAAGATAAACCAACTATTTCTAATAAAACTTTTTTCACAATTTGTATTTTAAAAATATCCCCCCTAGAGTAAGGGGGGATACTAATATTGGAAATTAAAATTTAGTTAAATTTTTAAATAAATAACGCACTATTTATATTAAATAAATCCAACATTTTACTGGTTTGCTTTGAAACTTTTTGCAGCTGCAACTAATTTAGGGATAATTTCAAAAGCATCGCCTACAATACCATAATCAGCTGATTTGAAAAACGGAGCCTCTTTATCGTTGTTGATAACAACAATCGTTTTGCTTCCGTTAACTCCTGCCAAATGTTGAATAGCTCCTGAAATGCCAATAGCAATGTATAATTTTGGACGAATAGCAAAACCTGTTTGTCCTACATGTTCGTGGTGTGGTCTCCAGTGCATATCGGCTACCGGACGAGAACACGCTGTTGCTGCACCTAAAGCTTTTGCAAGATCTTCAACCATACCCCAGTTTTCAGGTCCTTTTAATCCACGACCACCAGAAATAACAATGTCAGCATCTAACATACTAAGTTCTGTTGTATCCTGTTTTACTTCTTTTACTTTTATAGGAGAGTTTACGGCATCTAAATTTACAGCAAAATCAGCAACTTCAGCTGTACCACCTGTTAATTCAATAGGGAATGAACCTGGCAATACTGTAATTACTTTTTTAGCTGAGTTGATATTGTATACAGCAGTGGCTTTTCCTGAAAATAGATTTCTTTTTACAGAAAACACATCTCCAGCAACTGTAGGGTTATCAACAGCTCCGGCAACCATGCCTGCTTTTAATCTTGCAGCTAGTCTTGGTGCAATTGCTTTACCTGTAAAGTCATGAGCAAAAATGATGATTGTAGCACCTTCAGCAGAAGCAGCTTGTTCAATTGCTGCCGTAACATATAATGAATCAAGACTATTTAATTTGTCGTTCTTAAGTTTAAGAACTTTTTTTGCACCTGCTTTACCTAAGTCGGTAACATCAGCATCGCCAACAATAATAGCAGTAGCGGTTGTATTCAATTGTGCGGCAATTTTGCTTCCGTAATTAACGGCTTCTAACGAAGATTTTTTGATTTTGCCTTTTGAAATTTCGGTATATATTAAAACGGACATTTTTATAGTTATTAGGTGTTAGTTATTAGTTATTAGTATCACTTTTTCGTTGAAAGAATTAGATAGCTTTAGCTTCTGAATGTAGTAATTCGATTAATTTTTCAGGTGTACTTGCATCAATCATTTTGCAATCTGTACGACCAGGAGTTAATTTGAATGAAGCAACAGTTGTTAGTTGTTCGGTAGCAATTGGAGCAACAATAGTTAATGGTTTGGTACGTGCAGCCATAATTCCACGCATGTTTGGTATACGCGCTTCAGCCATTCCCTTATTTGTAGATAATACCAATGGTAATGCGCATTCAATAACTTCTGTTCCTCCATCAATATCATGCTCAACTGTTGCAGTTGTGCCTGCGATGTCTAATTTGGTAGCCATTGATACAAATGGTAAGTTCAATAATTCAGCAATCATACCGCCAACCATTGAACCATTGTAGTTAATTGTTTCTTTACCAGCCAATATCAAGTCGAATCCTTTGTCCTTAGCATAAGCCGCAATTTGTTCTGCAACAGCAAAGGCATCGTTCGCTTCAATGTCAATACGTACCGCATCATCTGCACCTATCGCTAATCCTTTACGGATAGTAGCTTCGCTATCAGCTGCACCAACGTGAAGGATAGTTACGCTACCGCTACCTGCCGCCTCTTTTAACTCAAGGGCACGTACAAGTGAATACCATTCATCGTAAGGGTTGATAATAAATTGAACGCCTGCATTGTTAAATGCCGTGTCGTTATTGATAAAACTAATTTTAGTAGTTGTGTCAGGCACGTTACTAATACAAACTAATGTTTTCATTTTAATGGATTTTATGTTAAAAATAAATAATTTTATTATTTTTATTATTGAGTGGCAAATTTAATAATATATGCCTTACAAAAAAACATTTTTTTGTAATTTATGCCACAAAATTTCTATATTTGTCAACCATTCCACATTCTATTTCCCAAAATAACCCCAAAAACAATGGATTACAATACCAGTTTGCCTCACATGATTATCCCCGAATACGGAAGAAATATTCAAAAAATGATAGATTTTGCCATTTCAGTAGAAAACCGTGAAGAGCGCAACAAGGTTGCCCAAGCCATCATTAATGTGATGGGGCAATTAAATCCGCATTTGAGAGATGTAACCGATTTTAAACATAAATTATGGGATCATATTTTTGTAATTTCCGATTTTAAATTGGATGTAGATTCTCCATATCCAAAACCTACTCGCGAAACCTTTCAAACAAAACCCGACAGAGTGATGTATCCGAGCAATGATATACGCTACAAACATTATGGCAAAACAGTTGAAAAAATTATAGCCAAAGCAAAAGAATATCCTGATGGCGAAGAAAAAAACGCTTTAACAGAGCAAATTGCCAATTTAATGAAACGCTCTTACCTTGCCTGGAACCGCGATTCGGTAAATGATGAGGTGATTTTAAAACAATTGGATGAGCTATCTAAGGGGGGGCTTAAATTAGCTGATCCTACAGCTTTGCGTAGTACTCAAACTTTTGTGCCGCGTACCCAAAATCAAAGTAGAGACAGGGATAAAAAGAAACCATCGAGCAACGGCAAACAAAATAATAATGGTGGTTTCCGAAAGGATAATTCCGGATCTTCCAACAATCAGAATAACAAATTTAAACGTAAACCGTTTTAGATTTATTTTTTTGAGATCAAATAATAACAAGCTGTTACCCAAAAATTTCTCAATACCGGAATTTTAGAAAGAAAGCTGTAGGATTCTCTCGGTTTTAATTTGAATTTTACTTCATAATTCGGATTGATAAAATAGAATGTTTTTCTATCAATTTTCCAGTTTTCCTTTTTTAGAATATTTTCAAATCGTTCAATGCTTAGCCCGGTTTCTTTTATTTCTAAAAGATCATCGATCATTGTTTTGTTTTCCCTAAAAAGCTTTAGCATTCCAACATACAAAGGGTTGGGAAGCAAATGAAAATATGGCGTTACAGATAAAAATTTGCTGTGACAAATCTGTTGATGTCCGCCAAACGGGTTTTGCCATGGAGGAAAACCAAAAAATATTTTGCCTGTTGGTTTGAGTAGTTTTTTTACATGATGCAAAAACTTTTCCTGATCGTGTATGTGTTCAATAACGTCACGTAAAATGATTAAGTCAAACTCTTCCTTATACTCATCCAGTTTATCGTATATATTGGCAGTAACTAGCTGAAGTAACTGTTTGTTGGGATGATTTGCAAAACGTTGTTTTGAAAATTCAATCCTTGTTTCATTCATATCCACACCAACACAATTGCAACCCATATCCAAAAATGGTTTTAAGTTACCGGCTTCACCACATCCGATTTCAAGAACGTGTAAGCTTTTATCCACTTTTAGGAAATCCTGAACGTAGGGGATTACATATTTTTGGGTAGTATATTCTTGTTCTTGGAAATAAATATCCTTATCGAGATGCCTTTCTTGCATTGAGCTTTAAATTGAAAAATTATTTTGAAAATGAATGGTCAGAAATTTTCCAAATATACTACTTTACACATTACATAAAAGCCAACATAGCTTTAAACTTTGAACTTTATAACTTTAAACTAAATTTATGTTAATTAAACTGTTCGTAAGATGTATTTGCATTTGGTTAGATAACGGGCTTTTTATTCGTAATTCGTGTTAGCTAAAAAACTTTGAACTTTAAACTTTCAAACTTTAAACTAAAAAAATGAGTGTATTTGAAATTACAGGTGGAAAAAAATTGAAAGGTGAAATTATTCCACAAGGCTCTAAAAATGAGGCATTGCAGATATTGTGTGCAGTATTATTGACACCCGAAAAAGTTGTTATAAGCAATATTCCCGATATAATTGACGTAAATAAATTGATTGACTTGTTGAGGGATTTGGGGGTAAAAGTGGAAAAAACAGGGCTTGATGAATATACCTTTCAGGCAGATAATGTGAATGTTGATTATTTGAATACAGCGGAGTTCAGAAAAAAGGGAGGTAGTTTACGTGGCTCTATAATGATTGTAGGCCCATTGCTTTCACGATTTGGAAAGGGGTATATCCCAAAACCAGGAGGAGATAAAATTGGTAGACGCAGATTGGATACCCATTTTATTGGTTTTCAAAACTTGGGTGCTAAGTTTGTTTATGACGATGAGAGTGAATTTTATAAAGTTGAAGCAACCAATTTAAAAGGCTGTTATATGCTGTTGGATGAGGCTTCGGTAACAGGTACCGCCAATATTATTATGGCTGCTGTACTTGCAAAAGGTAAAACAACTATTTACAATGCAGCGTGCGAACCTTATATTCAGCAATTGTGTAAAATGCTGAATAGGATGGGGGCTAAAATTACGGGTATAGGTTCTAATCTTTTACTTATTGAAGGTGTAGAAAAAATGAGCGGTACAACGCATCGTATGTTGCCGGATATGATTGAAGTGGGCAGTTTTATTGGGCTTGCAGCAATGACACAGTCGGAAATCACCATTAAAAATGTTTCTTTTGATGATTTAGGCGTTATACCAAGCGTTTTCCAACGATTGGGAATTAAATTAGAACGTAGAGGAGATGATATTTTTATTCCTTCACAGGAAAGTTATGAAATTGATACATTTATCGATGGTTCCATATTAACCATTTCAGATGCTATTTGGCCTGGCTTTACCCCCGATTTGTTAAGTATTATTTTAGTAGTTGCCACACAAGCAAAAGGCACAGCTTTGATTCATCAAAAAATGTTTGAAAGTCGTTTGTTTTTTGTAGACAAGTTAATTGATATGGGGGCGCAAATTATTCTTTGTGATCCTCACAGAGCAACGGTAATAGGCTTAAACCGCGAACATCAGTTGAAAGGTATTTCTATGACATCGCCGGATATACGTGCCGGTGTTTCCTTGTTAATAGCAGCACTTTCGGCAAAAGGAAAAAGTACTATTCATAACATTGAACAAATAGACAGGGGTTATCAAAATATTGAAGCTAGACTTCAGAAACTTGGCGCAGATATTGTTAGAAAGTAACGATAAATTTTAATTAAAAAATAATCACAATGAAAAAAGCAAATGTATTACTTGTGTTGGCCGCTGTTTCTGTAATGGGGTTTGGGTTTGTTGGTGCAGCCAAAAAAGGAGGACTTGAAACAACAATTTCAGACAATGTAAAAGTTGGAACAAATGTGGGAAACAAAGCTCCCGAACTAAAATTTGCAAATCCTCAAGGAAAAGAAATCGCATTATCTTCGTTAAAAGGTAAAATTGTATTAATTGATTTTTGGGCATCGTGGTGCGGTCCTTGCCGTTACGAAAATCCTAATGTTGTAGCAACATACAACAAGTATAAGGATACTAAATTTAGTAAAAGTGCAAAAGGCTTTACGGTTTACAGCGTGTCGCTGGATCAAAATAAGGATTCATGGATAAATGCCATTGCAAAAGATGGTTTAATTTGGGAAAATCATGTAAGTGATTTGGGTTTTTGGCAATCGAAAGGTGCCGTTATTTATGGGATAAATAGCATTCCGTCGGCATTTTTAATTAATGAAAACGGAATTATTGTTGCAAAAGGAGGGGATGTAAGAGGTGCAGATTTAGAAAATCAATTGAAGAAATTGATAGTAAAATAAGATATAATTTTTTAGTGAAAAACAGACAGAATTCGTAAGGGTTCTGTCTGTTTTTTTTAATATAGATATGTCAATTTGTCTGATTATATTTGGTGGCAAATTATTTGACTAGGGCGGAATAGGAAATATCTCTTAATAAAAGATCGGTATTTTTGTTTACGAATAAATATACAATGAACTTTAAAAATATATTTAAAAACATGACTACAAAACAGGATGAATCGGCAAGCGCCAAAGCTAATGAAAATGAAGAACAGGTTGATGTTCAACAAACAGAATCAGAAGTAACAGCAAATCCAATAGAAGAGCTACAAACAAGATTGACTGAAATGAATGATAAATATTTACGTTTATATTCGGATTTCGACAATTTTCGTAAACGTACAGCTAAGGAAAAGGTTGATTTAATTCAATCGGGGGGTGAAGATGTATTTAAAAGTTTGTTGCCAATAGTTGATGATTTTGAGCGCGCTATCAAATCAAATGCTGCAACAACAGATATAAATACAGTTAACGAAGGTGTAAATTTAATTTATAATAAATTGAAGAATACGCTTACTCAAAAAGGATTGGAAGAGATGAAATCGCTAGGCGAATCTTTTAATACCGATTTGCACGAAGCCATTACTAGCATAGCTGCACCAACAGAAGATGCTAAGGGGAAAATTGTGGATGAATTAGAAAAAGGATATATGCTGAATGGTAAGGTTATTCGTTTTGCAAAGGTGGTTATTGGAAGTTAGAAAATAGTTAATAGTTAATAGCGAATAGGCTATAGGGGGAGTAAATTATTTATTTAAAAATCAACATTACAATAAATGAGTAAAAGAGATTATTACGAAATACTGGAAGTTCAAAAAAACGCAAGTGCTGATGAAATAAAAAAGGCATATCGTAAGATGGCAATTAAATATCATCCGGATAAAAACCCCGGAGATAAAGCGTCTGAAGAAAAGTTTAAAGAAGCGGCTGAAGCTTATGAAGTGTTGAGTACATCGGATAAAAAACAACGTTACGATCAATATGGTCACGCAGGAATGGGTGGAAATGGTGGTGGTGGCAGAGGTGGTTATGGCGGCGGCGGTTTTGGTGGCATGAACATGGATGATATATTCAGTCAGTTTGGAGATGTGTTCGGTGGGCATTTTGGCGGTGGCGGCGGAAGAGGCGGCAAGCGTGTAAATAGAGGTTCCAACTTGCGTGTAAAAGTAAAAATGACGCTTGAAGAAATTGCGAACGGGGTAGAAAAAAAGATTAAAGTAAATAAATACGTAGCCTGCAAACCTTGTAACGGTAGCGGTGCTAAAAATGGTTCAGCATTTAATACCTGTTCAACGTGTAAAGGTTCCGGACAAATAACCCGCGTTACCAATACTATTTTAGGTGCTATGCAAACTACCAGCACTTGTCCAACTTGCAGTGGCGAAGGTCAATCCATTACAGATAAATGTACATCTTGCCACGGCGATGGAATAGTACGTGAAGACGAAGTAGTAAGTATCAACATTCCGGCAGGCGTTGCGGAAGGCATGCAATTATCTGTTGGTGGAAGAGGCAATATGGGCGCAAGAGGAGGTGTTGCAGGCGACCTAATTGTTGTGATTGAGGAAGTAGAACATGAATTGCTAAAACGTGATGGTGTAAATTTATTTTATGATCACTTTATCAGTTTTGTGGACGCTACTATTGGAACTCAAATAGAAATACCAACCATTGATGGAAAAGCAAAAATAAAAGTAGAGCCAGGAACTCAAAGTGGTAAAGTGTTGCGTTTAAAAGCAAAGGGATTGCCCGAAATTAACAGTTATGGACGTGGAGATATTTTGGTAAACATCAATGTATGGACGCCGCAACACTTAACAAAAGAGGAAAAGGTAATTTTAGAAGGGTTAAGAGATTCTGAAAATTTTAAACCTCATCCAAGTAAAAAAGATAGAGGCTTTTTTGATAGAATGAAACAATATTTTGAATAAAAAAATTAACAAAACATAATTGTATATTTTTTTAATTTATCCCGATTGCCTCAGGTAGTCGGGATTTTTTTTATATTTAACAATTGTATAAATTAGTTAATAGCATACGCGATGCAAAATATACTGTCGGCACAAAATATAACAAAACGTTATGCAACTCATATTGCGTTGGACGATGTATCGCTCGAAATTCCTACTCAAAGTATTTTCGGTTTACTTGGACCTAATGGTGCCGGTAAAACGTCTCTTATTCGTATCATCAATCAAATTACAGGTCCGGATAGCGGTGAACTTTTTTTTATGGACGAAAAATTAAGTCAAAAACACATCGGACAAATTGGTTATTTACCTGAAGAGCGTGGCTTGTACAAAAAAATGGAAGTGGGTGAACAGGCGTTGTATTTGGCTCAGTTAAAGGGAATGTCGAAATCAGATGCACGTAAAAAATTAAAATACTGGTTTGATAAATTTGAAATAGATGCCTGGTGGAATAAAAAAGTAGAAGAGTTATCCAAAGGCATGCAACAAAAAGTTCAGTTTATTGTTACCGTTTTGCACGAGCCTAAATTATTGATATTGGACGAGCCTTTTAGTGGCTTTGATCCTATCAATGCCAACATTATTAAAAATGAAATATTGAATTTGCGTGAGCAAGGGGCTACCATTTTATTTTCTACTCACAATATGGGTTCGGTGGAGGAGTTATGTGATAACATTGCTTTGATTAATAAATCAAAAAAAATATTGGATGGCTCTGTCAAAGAAATTAGAAAACAATTTAAGACCAATGTATATGAAATTGAATTTTCGGGAAGCATGATGGGTTTTACTAATTCATTGTGGACATTCGGTAAATTAATTGAACATACTATTGATGGCGATCGCTGTAAAGCAATGGTGCAATTGGTTGGCGCTACAAAATCAAATCAATTGTTACATGCTGTGATGCCGGTAGCTGAAATTTATTCCTTTAAAGAAATTGTACCAAGTATGAGTGATATTTTTATTGCAAAAATAAATGAAGAGTAGAAAAGATTAACCACTAAGGCACTAAGAACAAAAAGAACCACAAAGAAAATAAAGGTAAGAAGTATAATATATTTAAGAGTTGTAAACATCAAAGTCTATAAAATACATTGAAAATTACTTAGTGATCCTTAATGTTCTTGGTGTCTTAGTGGTGAAAAAGAAAAAATAAATGAATAAAATATTTTTAATAATTCAACGCGAATATTTAACAAGGGTTCGTAAAAAATCGTTCATCATTATGACGATACTTGGACCATTGTTGATGGCTGGTTTGATGATTGTACCTATTTGGTTAACCATGCAAAAACCCAGCGTTCAAAAAATTGAAGTGATTGACGAAAGTTATTTGTTTAGCGACCTTATTCCTGAAAAAGAATTAATTCAGTTTGATTATCCGGGCATTAGTTTTAATGCCGCTCAGGATACTTTTTACGATACCGATTACGATGCTATTTTGTACATACCCCGTAATATTTTGGAAGGCGGAAAAACAATAAAGTTTTTTTATAAAAAACCAATTGGAGTTGCTACGGAGGAATATGTTGGTTCAGCAATAAGTAAAATGATGTACGATGTTATATTGGCTCATAATAAGGTTGATATTGATGCAATAAGGGATGCTGAGGTTAATTCAAGGTTTCGTGTATTATCCGAAAAGCTGGAAACTACCGGTAAAAGTAAAAAACAAGATGCAGGTACTTCTATGGCAATAGGGCTTGGAGCAGGTGTTCTCATCTATATGTTTATTTTTTTATATGGAACACAAGTGATGCGCGGTGTGATGGAAGAAAAAACAAATCGTATTGTAGAGGTAATATTATCTTCGGTAAAACCGTTTCACTTTATGATGGGAAAGATAGTAGGAGTGGCGTTGGTGGGCTTAACTCAATTTTTGTTGTGGATAGTTTTAACATTTGCATTGTATAGTGTTGCCAGTGTTACGGTACTTAAAAATATTGAACAGAAACAAATTCAGCAAAAAGATCAGATTCTGAAAATTGGTGCTGATTTGAAATACATGGACATGAAAAAAATTGAAAAACCGGATGCAGTAACTCAAATTTGGAACGATTTTAAATCCATTGATATGGGAGCAATTATCCTTTGTTTTGTATTTTATTTTTTGGCAGGATATTTATTATACAGTGCCTTTTTTGCTGCGGTAGGTTCTGCAGTAGATAGCGAAGCCGATACACAGCAATTTATGTTGCCAATAACAATTCCACTTATTTTGTCGTTAATTGTTGCTCCTTACGTAATGCAAGAGCCGGATAGTTCGTTAACATTTTGGTTTTCGATAATCCCATTAACGTCTCCCATCACAATGATGGTAAGATTGCCCTTTGGAGTTCCTATGTGGGAATTGGCATTATCAATGAGTTTATTAATCCTTGGTTTTATTTTTACCACTTGGGTAGCCGCAAAAATTTATCGTACAGGAATTTTAATGTATGGTAAAAAAATTACCTGGAAAGAATTAGGCAAATGGCTTTTTTATAAGGGATAATACGACAGTTTTGCATTCCATAGACCCTCAATGTGAAAATTAAAGATTTATTTGATTTTTAAGAACTCCTTTTAATTATCCATCACGTTACCCTGTATTATTATTAAATTTGCCGCATGAGTAATATTAAATTATTTGAAAGCAAACAGATACGTTCTGTTTGGAATGAAATAGATCAGAAATGGTATTTTTCTGTTCAAGATGTTATTCAAGTGCTTACTGACAGCGCAGACGTTAAGCAATACATAAAAAAAATGCTTAGCCGTGATGAGTCGCTTAAAAGCAACTGGGGTACAATTTGTACCCTAGTTGAAATGGAAGCAGCAGACGGTAAAAGACGTAAAGTTCAAGCTGCAAACACAAAAGGGCTTTTAAGGATTATTCAATCCATCCCATCCGCAAAAGCTGAACCATTTAAACTTTGGTTAGCTCAAGTTGGTTCCGACAGATTAGATGAAATTGAAAACCCGGAATTAGCTACACAACGGACAAGGGAATTATATAAGCTTAAAGGTTACCCAGACGACTGGATTGAAAAACGAATGCGCAGCATTGCTATTCGTGAAGAACTGACTGAAGAATGGAAAAATAGGGGTGTAAAAGAACAGAAAGAATATTCCATACTTACGGCGGAAATTTCAAAAGCAACTTTCAGCTTAACACCTTCACAATACAAAAAAGTAAAAGGGTTGAAAAGCCAAAATCTCAGAGATCACATGACTGACCTTGAATTAATTTTTTCAATGCTTGGCGAGGCTTCAACTACTGAAATTGTAAAGACGCAGAATCCCAAAGGATTTATACAAAATCATAAAGCAGCCACGTTGGGTGGTGCTGTTGCTGGTAATGCAAGACGAGAACTTGAAAGCAGGACAGGGAAGAAAGTTATTTCAAAAGACAATTATTTACCCGAAGAAAAAAAGATTAAACAATTAAATAAAGGAAAAAAGAAATAGCTACCACGCAAGTCAAGCACATTTAAAAACAGCTAAAGCCAGCCCAATCTTCAGTTTTTTCGATTGCGAATTAGGGTATGACTAATTTACCATATCAATTATGAAATTTTAATTTATTATGAATAGCGTTGCAATAATTGATTTGGGTACCAATACATTTAATCTGCTTATTGCAGAGGTGAATGAAGATAAATCGTATTCAATTTTATTTCAAACAAAAATTTCTGTAAAGCTTGGCGAAGGTGGAATAGGCAAGGGATTTATTACTCCGGAAGCTTTTAAGCGAGGCGTGGATGCTATAAAAGAATACAAACAAATTATTGAAAAATATGATGTACACAAAGTTAATGCCATTGCTACATCTGCAATCAGAGGTGCTTCTAATGGAATTGAATTTGTTGCTAAAATAAAAGAAGAAACATCTATTGAAATACAAATAATATCAGGCGATAGAGAAGCGGAATTAATTTATTTGGGTGTAAGGCAGGCGGTACATTTTGATGATAAATTATCGCTGATAATGGATATTGGCGGAGGTTCAACGGAGTTTATAATTGCCAACGATAAACACATATTTTGGAAACAAAGTTTTTTATTGGGTGCGGCCCGATTACTTGAAATGTTAAATCCTTCGAATCCTATTACGGATGATCAAATTGAGAGCCTTCAAAATTATTTGAAAACAGAGTTACAACCATTGTTTGACGCAGTAAAAAAGTTTCCGGTAACAGAATTGGTGGGTTCTTCGGGTTCCTTTGATTCCCTTGCAGATATGATTTCGGCTCGTTTTTATACAGGAACTGTATTGAGTGGCGAAAAGGAATATACCTTCAACTTAAATGATATAACGGCAATTCACAAATTGATATTAAAATCAACAACAGCAGAACGGATGAAGATGCAAGGTTTGATTGAAATGCGTGTGGATATGATTGTTGTTTCAAGTATATTATTAAATTTTATTATTCAATCGTTCGCAATTCAAAAAATGAGATTATCAACGTATTCTTTGAAAGAAGGGGTGATGTTTGATAGTTTGATGCGCTGATTTTGAACCTAAGACCTAGACAATTTGTCGGCAATTTTGGACTAAAAAAAACGGTTTTAAAACGTATCTTTACGACCTAAATAATTGACCTTAAATATTTGATGAAGTTAGTAACGCAGACACCGAAAAAAGCATTGAAAGCCTTTTTAAAGCAAAAACCTTTAAGAAGTGAAATTGATGTTTTTAAAACAAATCTTATTGTTTTGCTCGACAAAATTAGCGTTATAGAAAAAAGACCTAAAGATGAAAGTGAAGAACATTTAAAAAACGATTTGCGCGATTTTTTGCGTGATACTTATTACCGACATACGAATGCCATCAATACCAAGGATAAAAAGGATTTGGTAATACATTTAGGTAAAACTACGGATAGTGAAGTTGGGGTTGTAATAGAAGCCAAACGACCAAACAATGTTAATGAAATGGTGTTTGCTACCAACGCTAATAAAAAAGCATTACACGAACTTATACTTTATTATTTAGACGAAAGACATCAAGCAAAAAATAACCAACTAAAACAATTAATAATTACCAATGTTAATGAGTGGTACATTATTGATGCAAATTATTTCGACAAGTATATATATCGCAATACGCAAATAAAAAAACTTTACGAAACTAAACAGAACGATAAAAAAGATAATCCGTTTTTTTATGAGGAAATTGCCAAAATAGTTTCCAAACTAGATGTTGAAATCCCTTGTGTTTATTTTGATATTAGAAAATACGATACCATTTTACGCAACAATAAAAAAGAAGACGACCGTGAATTAATTGCGCTGTTTAAAATATTATCGCCCCAACATTTATTAAAAATTGCAACGCCCAACGACAGCAATTCACTCAACGAAAAGTTTTATAAAGAACTCCTTCACATAATTGGGCTAGAAGAAGCGAAAGAGGGAGGTAAAAATATTATCCGCCGAAAAAAAGAAAATCGCAATGCAGCTTCTCTTATTGAATTAACTATTGAGGCTTTGAATACCGAAGATGTTTTGCATCGTTTGCCTGACCAATCTATATACGGAGATAACAAAGAAGATAAGATATTTAATATTTCTTTAGAGCTTGTAATTACCTGGATAAACAGAATTTTATTCCTAAAATTACTGGAAGGGCAATTAATAAGCTATCATAATGGGAACAAGGAGTACAGGTTTTTAAATACTGAAACCATTCACGATTTTGATGAACTTTTCAAACTCTTTCACAAAGTATTAGCAGTAAATGTAAAAGATAGAACGGAGTTAATTAAAGCAAAATACAGCCGTGTTCCTTATTTAAACAGCTCACTTTTTGAGATTAGTGAACTGGAAGACCATACCGTAAAAATAAATTCGCTTGATAATAGTAGCGAGTTAGAATTTATAGGAACCACCATATTAAAAGACATCAAAAAAAAGGCTAATAAACTACCTACGCTCAATTACTTTTTTCAATTTTTAGATGCTTATGATTTTTCCAGTGAAGGCTCTGAAGATGTGCAAGAGGAAAATAAAACCATAATTACAGCATCTGTTTTAGGCAAAGTTTTTGAAAAAATAAACGGCTATAAGGATGGCTCTGTTTTTACCCCTGCATTTATTACTATGTATATGTGCAAACAAAGTATACGTTTGGCAGTGGTTGAAAAATTTAATGAAGTTAAACAGTGGAATTTAAAACAGTTTGATGAACTATACAATAAAATAGAGGATAAAAAAGAAGCTAACCAAATTATTAATTCCTTAAAAATATGCGACCCGGCTGTTGGTTCGGGGCACTTTTTAGTTTCTGCTTTAAATGAGATAATTGCCATTAAAAGTGAGTTGGGTATTTTGATGGATGAAAATGGTAAAATGCTTAGGGATTATAAAATTGAAATTGAAAATGACGAATTAAATATTACCGACGAAAATGAAAATATTTTTATTTATAATCCAAAGAATATAGAAAGTAATAGAGTTCAAAAAACGCTATTTCAGGAAAAACAAACCATTATTGAAAACTGTTTGTTTGGCGTGGACATTAACCCAAATTCCGTTAAAATTTGCCGTTTACGGTTGTGGATAGAATTGCTGAAAAGTGCTTATTACAAAAAAGAAACAAAATTTACCGAACTGGAAACGCTACCAAACATTGACATAAATATAAAATGTGGAAACAGTTTAATTAGCCGTTTTGCTTTGGATGCTGATTTAAGTAAAGCATTGAAAAGTATTAAGTATGATATAAAAGCGTACCGAGGTTTTGTGAATGAATACAAAAATGAAAAAAGTAGAGATGTAAAACGAGGTTTGCAGCAAATAATAAACAGTATTAAAAGTGATTTTAGAACAGTAATTAGTAAGAATAGTAAAGAATATAAAAAACTACAGGAACTTCAATATGAACACAATTTATTAGTAGCACCCAATATTTTTAAGGAGGAAGAGGCAGACTATGGAAATAGTAATTTTAAAAAGCAAAATAGTGAACGGATCAAAAAACTACAGGAAGATATAAATACAAGAACAAGAGAAATTAGAGAAATAGAAAGTAATGCTATTTACAAAAATGCTTTTGAATGGAGGTTTGAATTTCCTGAAATACTTAATAATAAAGGTGAATTTGAGGGCTTTGATGTAATAATTGGAAACCCTCCTTATATAAGGCACGAAGAAATAAAACACTTAAAACCTCAATTGGAAAGAGATTTTGTTGTGTTTAATAGCAGTGCAGATATTCTCACTTATTTTTTTGAATTAGGTAATAAGATTTTAAAGCCTAAAGGCGAACTGTCTTTTATTGTTTCAAATAAATTTTTTAAAGTTACTTATGGCGAAAAGCTTCGTAATTATCTTATTCAAAACACTACATTACAGCAAATAATTGAATTTGATAAAGTAAATATTTTTGATGAAGCAACCGTAAAAGCTGCAATTGTTCAATTTAAAAAGGAGCAACTATCAAAAACATTTACTTATGTTGATGTTTTGGAAATGCCCGAAAATTTAGAAAATGTTATTAAGCAGGAAGGTAAAGAATATGAGCAAATGCTTTTTCTGTTTGGGGCGTGGATTTTTCAAAGCGAAGAAAATTGGGGTATTTATAATAAAATAACCAAACACGGAAAACCTTTATCTGAATGGGATTTGAAAATAAATTTTGGAATTAAAACGGGGTTTAATGAAGCATTTCTGATTGATGAGGAAACAAAGGGGCTTTTAATAAAAGAACATAAAAGTGCTGATAAAATTATCAAACCTTTGTTTAGAGGAAGGGAAACTGAAAAGTATTTCTCAAACTCTTCAAATTCTTATATTATTGCAGCATTCCCTTCTTTAAAATTAGATATTGAAAAATATCCTTCTATAAAAAATCATTTATTAAAATTTGGCAAATCAAAATTAGAACAGTCAGGTAAAATTGGAGCAAGAAAAAAAACATCAAATCAATGGTTTGAAACTCAAGATACAATAGCTTTTTGGAAAGAATTAAGATTCCCTAAAATTATTTGGAAACGCATTGGTTCTAAGCTTCGTTTTAGTTACGATGAAAGTGGTACATACACATTGGATAGTACTTGCATAGCAACAGGTGACAAATTAAAATATTTGGTTGGTGTTTTAAATTCCAAATTAATTGAAAATGAATTAAACCGTTTTGCACCTAAAACAGGCACTGGAGATTTAATTATAAGCGTTCAAGCCTTATCTCCTTTACAAATTCCTGTTCCAACTGTTAAGCAAGAAAAACAAATAACAGACTTAGTTGATAAAATAATTGCACAAAAACAACAAGGTAAAAGCAGTACTGCACTTGAAAATAAAATTGACGAATTGGTTTATAAACTGTATGATTTAACAGCAGAAGAGATAAAAATTGTAGAGAAAAAATGAGAATAAAAGATTTAGAAAAGTATACACTAAATTGATGTGCTGATTATAGATGAAACGATGTGCTGATTGAAAAATTTAGGCGTTTACTAATGACTCAAAACTAACGATTCAACACTTAAAAATATGGCAAAAATATTATTGATAGATGATGAAAAAAGTATTCGTAGAACCTTACGCGAAATACTTGAATATGAAAAATACCAGGTGGATGAAGCTGCTGACGGAATTGAAGGCATTGCTTCCATGGAAAAGGAAAAATATGATATTGTTTTATGCGATATAAAAATGCCTAAAATGGATGGCATTGAAGTGTTGGAAAAACTAATGCAAACATCCTCTGACACGCCTGTAGTAATGATATCCGGGCACGGTAATATTGAAACGGCTGTGGAAGCGGTTAAAAAAGGCGCATTTGATTTTATAGCAAAACCGCTTGATTTGAATCGTTTATTGGTTACCATTCGTAATGCGATGGACAAATCAACATTGGTTACAGAAACTAAAGTGTTGAAGAAAAAAATCAGTAAAACATTTGATATGATTGGCGATTCCAAAGCTATCAACCAAATTAAAGAAATGATAGAACGTGTAGCTCCCACCGATGCTCGTGTTTTAATAACAGGTGGTAATGGTTGTGGAAAGGAGTTGGTGGCACGTTGGTTACACGAAAAAAGTAACCGTGCTGCAGCTCCCTTGATAGAAGTGAATTGCGCTGCTATTCCAAGTGAGTTAATTGAAAGCGAATTGTTCGGACATGAAAAAGGAGCATTTACATCAGCCATCAATCAGCGTAAAGGTAAATTTGAACAAGCCGAAGGTGGAACCATTTTTTTAGATGAGATAGGGGATATGAGTCTTTCGGCGCAAGCCAAAGTATTGCGTGCTTTGCAGGAAAATAAAATTACACGTGTTGGTGGTGATAAAGAAATTAAGGTGAACGTGCGCGTAATTGCTGCAACCAATAAGGATTTGCAAAAAGAAATTGAACAAGGAAATTTTCGTGAAGATTTGTATCATCGCCTAAGCGTAATTCTTATTCATGTTCCTGCGTTGAATGAACGCAAAGAGGACATTCCAATGTTAGCGGATCATTTTTTAAAATTAATTTGTGATGATTATGGAATGCCACTTAAATCGTTTACAAAAGAAGCAATTAAAGAGCTTCAAAAAATAAATTGGACGGGGAATATACGTGAGTTTAGAAATGTTGTAGAGCGCTTAATTATTTTATGTGATAAAGTAATTACCGATAAAGATGTGTTAACGTATGCAAGACCTTTGAAGGGGTAATGCTAAAAAAAAATCCCCAAAAAAAAGCGAATAGAATAAGTTTCTATTCGCTTTTTTTTGTCATAAATAACGCTTACTTTACCAAAGTAATAAATCCTGTTTTTTCAAATTCTTTACCTAATATGTCGGTTTCTTTTACGATATAGTAATAAGTGCCATTTTCACAAATTAAACCTGTAGCATTGTTGTACCCATCCCATCCGCCTTCAGGTGAGTGCCATTCGTACACTTTGGTTCCCCAACGGTTATATATTTCTATATTTAAAGTGCCAACCCCAGTTGGATTTATGGTAAATATATCATTGATGCCATCTCCATTAGGTGAAAACACATTGGGTATTGCCAAATCATAAACGGTAATTGTACTGGTTGCAGTATCTAAACATTGATTGTTTTCCGAAACAATTAATTGTACTGTATAAATTCCTGGTTTTGTAAAGGTGTTGTTTGAATCATAAATTTTACTTGTGTTTCCATCGCCAAAAGTCCAGTTATATATGTTAGCATTGCTACTCTCATTTGTAAAATTAACAAATAATGGAGGAGAACCTTGAAGTGGATCTGCCGTAAATTTAGCAATGGGGTTAATTATAGTAATAGTGAATATAGCTGTATTATTTATACAAGTTCCTGTTGGTGTTATGGTGTAAGAATATGTTCCTTTGGCAACATTGGGTGTCCCAAAAATAGTAAATACTCCCCCAGTATAATCACTTATTAAGCCTGTTGGAAGATTAGGGGAAATATTGGGTTTAGTTCCTGTTCCACTAATTGTATAAGTTATGTTTGTTATTGATGTTTTTGCGCACATTTTTTGTGAATCACTTCCAGGCGCAGAGGTTAAACTAATTTTAGCTTCACTAACAGTTAATGTACCCGTAAAACTACTGTGTGATCCACATGATCCATTTGTGAAAACTGTATAAGCAAATATACCTGAAATAGTTGGTGTTCCACTTATTGTAAAAATGCCAGAGCTACCTATTGTTGTCATTTTTCCACTTACTCCTCCGGGTAAACCACTTACGTCAGCCGAATCACCTATAATGATGTATTTTATAGGTGTAATTGGGGTATTAATGCAAAGTGTTTGTACATTGCTGCCCCCTGTGGTAACCAATCCACCGCCAACAGTAATAGTACCCGTAAAATTGCTTGGAGTGGTGCATGTACCAATAGTAGACA
>CANFLQ010000045.1 GCA_947447995.1 Bacteroidota bacterium
ATTTCAATTTCCAATAAGCGTAATTCTCTGTATGTAATTACAAGAAAGTTTCCGCAACCGCAAGCAGGATCAAGAAATTTAAGGGTGCTTATTTTTTTGTGAAATTCTGGAAGTTTGTTTTTGTTTCCCTTTATGCTTTCAAATTCTTTCCAAAGGTCGTCGAGAAATAAGGGTTTAATAAGTTTTAAGATATTTGTTTCGCTTGTGTAATGTGCGCCAAGGTTTCTACGTTCGGTTGGATTCATTACGCTTTGAAACATGGACCCGAAAATTGCAGGAGATATTTTGCTCCAGTCAATATAACAACAGTCTAACAATGCTTGTCGCATTTTAGAATCGAAACTTGCCGTAGGCAATGATTCTTCAAATAATTTCCCGTTTACATAAGGGAAGTCGGCAAGTTGCTCGTCTAGATTTTTAAAACGTTTTTCTTTTGAAGTGTTTAGAACTTGAAATAATTCTTGAATTTTTGCGGCAAGGTCGCTGCCGTCTTCATTGCTGCGTTGTTCTATGTAGTCCTGAAATTGTTGCTTGTTGAAAATTGTAGTGTCCTCAGCAAACAAACAAAATAAAAGTCGAACCAAATATACTTCTAATGGGTGTCCGTCATAACCTATTTCTTTCAAGCGGTCGTGAAGTTTTCCCATTAACTCCGCAGCTTTTATATTTGCAGGGTCTTGTTCTTTATAAACCTTTTTTTGATAACCTAAAATGTATCCGAAATTTTGAACATTACTTACAAGGTCGTTTAGTTTAAATTCAACGTTCTTTTCTTCTTCAAGGTCGTAAAGTCTAAAGTTTTCAAAGTCGGAGATTAATATGTATTTCGGTAATTCGTGTTGTTTAAGTCCGTGTAAGTAGTCTTTCGCTTGCTGATATGCTTTGTCGAGGTTTTTACCTCGACTTTTCATTTCTATTAAAATTGTTCCTTTCCAAAGTAGATCAATATATCCGTCTTTGTCATCCAATTTTTTTACTCTGTGTTCAAAAGTCGAAACCTTTTTACTACTAATTCCAAACACATTAAAAAACTCAACCAAAAATGGCTTTGCGTCAGCTTCTTCGTTCGAAGTGTCCGCCCATTCTTTAGAAAAGTGTAATGCTCGGTCTTTTATTTCGTTCCAGCTTAATGCCATATTTTGAATTATAAGTTGCTAATTTACTTATTAAAGTATAATGATTTTTTTAAATACATTATAATATCTGAACTTTCTAAACGTGCTATGAAAAACTGTCTGTAAGCACTAAACTACCCACGAAGGGGCGGGGAGTAAAATTTTTTGGCGCGTGTTGTTGTTTTGAGGGCAGCGTTTGCTCTTTGCCGCCCGCAAGAACGAGGACGGCAATGTGACGGTTGGCAGCCTTGCGATGTGCTGGATTAGAAAGCACAAAACTGTTTTTACCGATAAATTTAATTAAATGTACTGAACTAGCCGCAAATGTTTAGAAATATAACTCCGTGCAACTCTTTTTTCTCTGTGCCTCCGTGGTAAAAAAATTAATTCATTCCTGGTTCATCAATAAAATTAGCTGTTACCTTCATTTTTTCAATAATTTTATAGGCAACATCCAGTGCATTAAATCCATCAGCAATACTTACCAATGGTGTAGTATTGTTTTTGATAGAATCAGCAAATGTTTCCAGTTCCATTTTTATTGCGTTGGACGGAGAAATGCTAGGTCCTTCAAAATAAATTTGTTTGGATCCTTTATCATTACCAAGGTCTATGATTACAGCTAAAGGATCTACTTCTTTTTCAGGGTCTATATTTATCAGACGAATTACCTCCACTTTTTTATCTAAAAAATCGACAGAGATATACGCATCTTTTTGAAAAAAACGTGATTTACGCATGTTTTTCATGCTGATGCGGCTGGCGGTTAAGTTGGCCACACAACCATTATCAAATTCTATGCGGGCATTGGCAATATCCGGACTATCACTAACAACAGCCACACCGCTTGCGCTGATGCGTTTGATATTTGATTTTACAACACTTAAAATAATATCAATATCGTGTATCATTAAGTCCAGTACAACTGAAACATCGGTACCACGCGGGTTAAATTGCGCTAAACGATGCGTTTCAATAAACATGGGGTTGGAGCAAAAATCTTTAGCGGCAATAAAAGCAGGGTTAAAACGCTCTACATGACCAACTTGAACTTTTACATCAGCCTCTTTGGCAAGCCCCATTAAAATTTTAGCTTCTTCAATGGTATTGGTAACAGGCTTTTCAATAAAAACATGTTTTGATTTTTTTATTGATTTGGAAGCACAATTAAAATGTGCAAAAGTAGGAGTAACAATATCAATTGCATCTACTACTTCCAGTAGGCTTTCCATCGTTTCAAACCGTTTGATTCCAAATTCCTTTTCTACCAATTCGGCAGCTTCGGGGTTTTGGTCGTAAAAACCGACAACCTTAAATTTATCGATTTCTTTTAACAAACGGATATGAATTTTACCCAAATGTCCGGCTCCAACTATTCCTATTTTTATCATGTTCTCAATTTTATTTAAAACAAAAATACTTTATTCAACAATCCATTATTGATAAATTCCTGCGACTTATGAGTACTAATATGTTAATTTTGTGTCCTACTTAAAAACATGCTACAAGATACATACAGACATAAAGGCTTACGCCGCCAATTGGTTTCGCTTTTAAAAGAAAAGGGAATAGAGAGTGCAGAGGTATTGAAAGCGATAGAGGCGGTTCCCCGCCATTTGTTTTTGAACAGCTCATTTATAGAACACGCTTATGAAGATAAAGCGTTTCCGATAGGTTCCGGACAAACCATTTCCCGACCGCATACTGTTGCTTTTCAAACTGAATTGCTAAATTTAAAACGAGGAGAAAAAGTGCTTGAAATAGGAACAGGTTCGGGTTATCAAACGTGTGTATTGCTGGAAATGGGAGCTAAGGTGTTTACAATTGAACGTCAAAAAGAATTGTTTGACAAAACAAAAGTGTTTTTACCAAGCATAGGTTACGATACCAAATTTTTTTACGGAGATGGTTACAAAGGCAATTGGGTATTTGCACCGTATGATAAAATAATTATTACGGCAGGAGCTCCAATGATTCCGGATGATTTGCTAAATCAATTAAAGGTTGGTGGTAGAATGGTAATTCCTTTGGGTGACAAAATTCAAACCATGACCTTAATAGAAAAAATAGCGGATAAAAAATTTGAAAAAACCGAATACGGAGAGTTTAAATTTGTCCCCTTATTGGAGTATAAAGAGTGGGGGGATTAATTTTTAGAAGGTAGAATTTAGAAGACAGAATTTAGAAGACAGATTATAGAAGTAGCAAGTTGAGCAGTAGAAAAAAATAATTTGCACTTATACTATATTAGCTTTTATTTTTTCGTATTCGGCATTATCAATAGCTACCCAATTTTTTTCATAATCAAAGGTCATATCGTATAGGTAATTTCTATCAGGGAAAATACTTACTTTAAATTGATGAATACTATATTTGCTGCCCATTACCTGAATTTCTTCCCATTCCTTGTCGGAAATAATCTTGAAAAAATTATGCCCGTTTAAATATTTACGGTATTGAGGATAAGTAATGGAAGTTTGCATTAGGGTAAAAAATATGGTATAATAATTTAAGCAAAGGTATATAAGCCTAATTTGTTTTCCTAACCATTTGAATGACTATAATATGCCCTTAAAGGATCATTCATAAAAATGAAACACATTTAATTATTACCTTAGCCCAATGCAATCATTCCTCGAAAAAACGGTTCAACATCTTTGCTCAAAATATGGAGAGGGGATTAGTGATCTTTGCATAGTACTTCCCAATCGCAGGGCAGGATTGTTTATGAAAACTCATTTTGCAAAAAATCTAGGTCAAACATTTTGGGCTCCAGAGATTTTAGCAACCGAAGATTTTGTGGGATTATTAGCCGAGTTGGAAATTGCAGATTCAACTACCTTGCTTTTTGAACTTTACGAAACCGTGAAAACCGTTAGTAAAGATAGAGCCGAAAGTTTTGATGAATTTAGTAAATGGGGACAAATATTATTGAGCGATTTGAATGAAATAGATCGATACTTGGTAGATGTAGAACAATTGTTTGGTAATTTGAAAGACATTAAAGAGCTAGAAACCTGGAGCTTAAATACCGAAGAAGGGCTTACCGATTTTCAAAAACAATATTTACATTTCTGGCAATCCTTAGGTGAATATTATCACAATTTTTCAAAACGATTGCTAGATAAACATCATTCATATCAGGGGCTTGCTTATAAAATTGTAGCCGAACATGTGGAGGAAAGGGTAAATAAACATCCTTGGAAAAAGATAATATTTGCTGGTTTTAACGCTCTCAACAAAGCGGAAGAAATAATTATTGAAAAATTATTGAACAGAGGTAAAGCCGAAATTATTTGGGATACCGATAGTTATTATATCAATGATCCCAAACAAGAGGCAGGTAAGTTTTTTCGGAAATACAACGAAAAAGGAAAGTTAAAAAAAGGTGCTTCGGTAACTATTAATAATTTAGATAAAAATCTGATTGTTGACGAGAATTTACTCGCTACCGAAAAAAAGAAGATTATAGTTATTGGGGCTGCTAAAAATGTAGCACAGGCAAAGTTGGCTGGTAATATTGTAACTGATTTACAAAAGGAATATGAAAGTTTACAAAATACCGCTTTGGTGCTTGCCGACGAAAATTTACTGTTCCCTGTATTACATTCCTTACCCGAAAACATACTGGATATAAATGTTACAATGGGCTATCCGCTCAAAAATACGCCCATTGCCGGATATTTTGATTTGGTTTTTGATCTTCATATTAATGCAATAAAATTAAGTCAGGGAAAAGCAAAGTACAGCTTTTATCATAAAGAGTTGTTAAGTCTGTTAAGTCACCCATACACCGCAGTGCTTGTTTCGGAGGTTTTAGGTGCAACCCGACTTTCAGTTAAACCAATCATTAAAAACATACAGGATAGAAACATTGTATTTGCTGCTAAGTCAACGGTCGAAAACATTATATCAGAAAAACAACCCGAATTGTTGCACATCTTTCAACCTGTTTTTGATTATTGGCAAACACCATCCGATGCAATAGCCTGCATCAGTTATTTAATAGAGACGTTAAAAAATTCAATAATAGCTCAACAAGCTAAAAATGGTGCCAACAAAACCAATCTGGAATTGGAATACCTATTTGCATACACAAAAATATTAAAACGGATACAGGCTTTACAGCTCGATTATCCCGAAAGTATTATTGATATAACCACTTTACAAACCATCTTTAAACAAATAGTTCGTGGCAGCACACTGCCTTTTTATGGTGAACCTTTAATGGGTTTGCAGGTAATGGGTATGTTGGAAACTCGTACACTTGATTTTGAAAATGTAATATTATTATCCTGTAATGAAGATATTCTGCCTTCGGGTAAAACCGTGAATTCATTTATTCCTTTTGAGCTCAAACGTTATTTCGGTTTGCCAACTTATAGTGATAAGGATGCCATTTTTGCCTACCATTTTTATCGTTTGTTGCAACGCGCAAAAAATATTTATTTGATTTATAATACCGAAAGCGATGCCTTGGGCAGTGGCGAAAAAAGTAGGTTTTTAACTCAATTACTCTACGAATTACCAAAAGTAAATAAGCAGGTGGTAATAGAGGAAAAGCTGGTAAGTATTCCTGTAAATGTTAGTAATACCAGCAATGTGCTAAGTATTCCTAAAACAAAAAAAGTAGTTGAAAAATTAATTGCCAGAGCTGAAAAAGGCTTTTCACCTTCCATATTAAATATCTACCGCAATTGTTCTTTACAATTTTATTTTCAAGCCATTGCAGGTTTAAAAGAAGCCGATGAGGTGGAAGAAACCATTGGTGCTGATACATTAGGAAACTCCATTCACGAAGTGTTGGAAATATTGTACCAACCATTTATAGGAAAAAAATTAACAGTAGCTGATATAAAAGAGATGAAGCAATTGGTGGAGGAACTCACCATAAAAACTTTTGAAAAAGAATACAGTAAGTCGGAAATAAGTTATGGTAAAAATTACTTAACGGTAAAAGTAGCCTTGAAGTTTTTAAATAATTTTTTAGATTCAGAAATTTCATCCATTAAAAAGTGTGAGAAAGCAGGGACACCAATTATTGTTAAAGCACTGGAACAAACATTGGACACAATATTAAGCATTGGAACGCAAAAAGTTAAATTACATGGTAAAGCCGATCGTATAGATACTGTTGGAGCTGCGCATCATATAATAGATTATAAAACAGGAAAAGCCGAAGATAAGGAATTAAAATTTACAGATTGGCTTGAGCTTAAACAGGATGCAGGACTGGCAAAAAGCTTTCAGTTGTTGATGTACGCCTGGATGTATCAAAAAAATAATCCAATTATTAAAAATAATATTGTTTCTGGAATTATCACTTTCCGTGAATTGAGTAGAGGCTTAAAAACGGTTAAAATAAATGGCAGTGATTTGTTGGATGTTGAGGTGTTGAATAACTTTGAAGAACAGCTGATTATTATACTAAAAGAAATACTGGATACGGAAACAGAATTTACTCAAACTCCGCATATTGAAAATTGTGAGTATTGTGCATTTAAAGGAATTTGTAATCGTTAATGTATTTTATGGCAGGTAAGTTTATGTGTAAATTATTTTTTTAATAATATTCTAACTTTCCCTTGTGTATATTTGAGATAATTTTTTAATTGATAATTAAACTACGATTTATGAAAAAACTTCTTGTTTTATTAATAGTATTTATAACGGTAATAAATGTTTATGCTCAAGATGAAAATGTTCGTATAGTACCTAAACATAAAATTGGGGAACATTTTGGCGGTGGAATTATTTTTTTTGTTTTTAAAGGGGGAGAACACGGTTTAATTGCCTCTGTGATTGATCAGGATAAAGGGGTAAGATGGTTTGGTGATTATAATTTACAAACTGGAGATGGTGTTGGTTCTGGAAAAAAAAATACAAATACCATACTTTCATATAAAGGAGTACCGCCAGATATAACTTTTGCTGCTAAATTATGTGATGAATATAAAATAAAAGAAGGTAAAGTTAAATATGATGATTGGTACCTTCCTTCAAAACTGGAATTAAGTTTACTATTTATGAGACGGTCAATCATTGGCGGGTTTTCTTATAATTACTATTGGTCATCTACTATCAATAAAAATGATACATGGTTTCAGGATTTTGGCAATGGTCGTCAGGATATAAATATAAGTATACCTAGTAGTGTACGCGCTATCAGAACATTTTAATGTTTTTTATAAAATAGCTCAGGTGTTAGGATTAAAAAAATTTAAACAGTTACTTATGAATTAAGAATATACTTTTCCGCAACAAACTTTTTAGTCATTTTTCGGAAGTTATACGTGAAGTCGGGCAATACAGTAGGTATTTTCCCTTTTTCATCTTTATACCAACTATTGCATCCTCCAGCATTCCAAACAGTACCTTCCATTTTTTTACTTAACTCCACATTATACGCTTTCAAAACTTCATCTTTTACTTCAATGCTTTTAATTTTTTTGCTTTTGATGTATTTCAATGCGTCCATAATATATGTTACTTGCGACTCAATGATGTAAATAATAGAAGTGTGTCCAACACCTGTATTAGGGCCCACCAGCATAAACATATTTGGAAAACCATAAGTAGTAGTTCCTAAATACGCATCTCCGTCTTTTTTGCGAAGCTCTTCAAATACCACACCTTTTTTGCCTACAATGTGAATTTTTGAAAGGTGTTCTGTGGCTTTAAAACCTGTTGCATAAATAATAGCATCTAAAGGATATTCATTGCCATCTGCTGTGGTAATACTATTTTTATTTACATGCTCTATTTTATCTGAAATAACACTTACGTTTTCACGAAGTAAAGTTGGGTACCAGTTATTAGCATATAAAACACGTTTACATCCCAATGTATATTTAGGAATTAGTTTTTCCTGCATTATAGGATCTTTAAATGTTTTTCGGATATATTTTTCGATAGATTTGGAAGCGTTTTTTAATAGACTAGGATCTTTCACAAATCCAACAGCCATTTTTTCGTACGTCCAATATATTTTTTGACGGTAATACCAACGGTAACCAGGCACATATTTAAAATATTTTAATTCTTTTTCCTCAAAAGGTCTGTCGGCTTTAGGAAATACCCAAGGAGGCGTACGTTGAAACAAAACTAATTTATCTACATCTTTTGCCAGTTCAGGAACAAATTGAATTGCACTGGCTCCAGAACCAATTACAGCAACTTTTTTCCCTTTATAATCAAAAGTATGATCCCAGTGTGCGGAGTGAAATTTAACGCCTTCAAAATCTTCTAGCCCTTTAATGCTTGGGTACAAAGGATCACTTAAAGGACCAACACCGGTAATAAAAACCTTGGCTTTTATCTTTTCATTTTTATCGGTGGTAATTTCCCAGGTATTTTCCTTTTCATCAAATACAGCGGTAGTAACAGTTGTATTAAATTTTATATGTGAACGGATTTTGTATTTATCGGCACAATGTTTTTGGTATTCTAAAATTTCCTTTTGTTTAGGATAGGTTCGTGTCCAGTCGGCTTTGGGTTCAAATGAGAATGAGTATAAATGTGATTCCACATCGCAAGCTGCAGCAGGGTAGGTGTTAACATACCAAGTTCCGCCCACTTCATTTTCTTTTTCTATAATGGTAAAATTATTCATGCCAGCCTCTTTTAACTTAATTGCCATGCAAAGTCCCGAAAATCCAGAACCAACAATTACTACGTCTTTTTGTTCCATTTTTTTAATAGTATAATTTAATAATTAAAAGATGCCAGTGTGTGTATACAAAGTAACACATTAGATTTTAGCGGACAAAATATTTATGAGGTTTTGATGTAGATGTGTCCGGTTAATTTTATTTAACTAATATCTCTTCTATTAATCCTTCTTTCACCTTTTTATCATAATTACGAAGTAATATTTTATACAAAGCAACTGCAATAGAATATAACACCGCAGTAATAAAAAAAATGTTTACATAAGAAATATTCAAATGTCGAAATATCCCAAATCCGATTGCGCTTATACACGCTGCACCCGACCAAATGGCCGAACTTAAACCGCTAACTATTTCCCTGTTTTTTTCTCCAACATACTTCATGGTTATTTCTAAGGTCATGGGTACAGCCATACTCATTAAGGGTTGGCGAAGTAAAAAAAAAGTGCCAGCAATAAATACAGCAAAACTTAAATGGTTGTAATACTCAGTTGTTGCCATTAAAATAAGTGCTATAATTGCGAAGGATTGGGTTGTTGGAATAGCTTTTTGAAAGCCAAACTTGCTTTTTATAACAGGTACATACATGGCTACTAATGTTACCAAAACTGCGGTTAAAAAATTCATGAACGAAAAGGTAGATGTTTTTACATGGTGAACATTGGCAAAAAATAATCCCATAAATGGAACTATAAAGCCGGCACCAATAGCAAAAATAGTAGTGGGTAGTAAGGCTGGTAAAATGGTTCCCCAATCATATTCCCTAAATGTTTCTCTTTTAACATTAGCAGTAGGTACATGTTCTTTTTTACTAATCCTTGCCACAAAATAAATACTTAAAAAACTAATGGATGAAATACCCAATAATAGATTGTGTTCATTAAAAAATACCGGGTCTATTTTATTAAAAATAGCAATGATTAAGCTTCCTGTAATGCTAGCAATACTCCAGGTTGCAAAATTTAATGAAATGGCAAAGGTTTGTTTTTCAACAGGTACATTGCGTAGAATATAAGGCAGTATAGGTATTTGAATAAAAGTATACGTCATACCCCATAATAAATGAGCAATAATCAGTAAAGTATTTGAATGTATTTGAACTGCAAAAAGAATAAGTAATGCAAAAAAAGGAATACCAATAGCTGCAACATAAAACATTGGGATAACTTTTCTACCTTTAATGTACATCCCTAAAAATAAAGCAAGGATGAGTATTCCAAAATATCTATAGAACGTGAAGTGAGCGTATTGAGCATCACTATAACCTTCTGTTTTCATATATAAAGGCAGGATGGCAATAAAGGAAACATTAATCAGTTGAACAAAAAACTGTACCGTTAACAGGTTATGTAAAGATCTGTTTAAATTTGCATATTCTTTAAATACTTTCAACATATTGTATATCCCTTGCCTGTAAATTAAAGCGGCTTTTTAAAATTTTTCTTTAATTGTATATCAAGATATTCAAAAATTGCTTCTTGTTCATTTGGATCAAACCATCTCATTTCTTCATCTCTTCTAAACCATGTTAATTGACGTTTGGCAAATCGACGGGTATTTTGTTTTAGTAATTCCATGGCTGTATTAAAATCTGTTAGATTTTCGAGGTAAGCAAATAGTTCTTTGTAACCTACAGTTTGCAATGCATTAAGGTGTTTGTAGGGTATTAATCCTCTAACTTCTTCTAGCAATCCATTTTTCAACATGTCGTCAACGCGATTGTTTATGCGAGAATAAAGTAATTCTCGTGAAGTGTTAAGTCCAATCTTAATAGTATTAAAATTACGTTTTGTTGATTTGCCAGATCTTAGTTCTGAAAATGTTTTGCCGGAAGTGATACATACTTCCAAAGCTCTACTCATACGTTGGGGATTATTAATATCTACCTGATTGTAGTAAACAGGATCAAGTTCTTTCAAAAGTTCCTGTAACCCTTCTATTCCTTTTGATTCTAATAGTGCATTTATTTTATTTCTTGTTTCAGAGTCAGCTTCCGGTAAATTATCAAAACCTTTACAAACAGCATCAATATATAGTCCGGAGCCGCCTACTAATATTACATAGTCATGGCTTTGAAATAATTTTTCTAAAAGTAAAATTATATCAGCCTCGTATTTACCTACATTATACTCTTCGGTAATGGAGTGTGAATCAATAAAAAAATGTTGTACCCCTTGCATTTCTTCTGCACTAGGTTTTGCGGTGCCAATATTCATTTCTTTAAAAAACTGACGGGAGTCAGCAGATATGACCGGACAATTAAGCTTTTTTGCAACAGCAATACTCATAGCCGTTTTGCCAACTGCTGTAGGGCCTGCAATTACAATAATAGATTTTATTTGATTCAATTATTTACCGATAAGGTAGGTATGATTATAATCTCTTATTAAGAGTATGATTTTTTAATCTTCCTCAAATTGTTGGTCAGCAAAATCTTCAAAATCTGCTCCATCTTCTTCAGCCTCTTCAGCTAATTCTCCATTATCATCACTTTCCTCTAATTCACCTTCTTCACCTTCAAGTTCTGCAATTCCATCTTCACAATGAGCATTTTGATAGGCTTCATCGTCTGTATGAGGTTCATCATCAAAATCTTCATCATCTTCAATAACAGAAGGTATTATTGGGGCTTTTACATTTTTAGGAGCAATACCAACCGACTTAGCACATTTAGGATAACTTGCTTTTATATCGTCAGGCACAATTTTTAATAATTCAACCATAAACGTCCAGTGACTATGTGGATCATATACATAAACAAATTTTTGGTGAGGATCATCTATCAAGGATGCCATCTTACATTTATTCATCAGGCGTTTAGGAACTACCTCTTCCTTGTGCTTTTTAGAATGAGTCTCCGGTAAATTACGAAGTACAATTTCTTCGCCCTTTCGCCAATAATCGTCGCTTATGAAAAAGGAAGCATCATAATCACCAATAAAATCAACTGATTTTATAATACTGAAATGAAAATCCTCAAAAGTTTGAGTGGATTTAATTTCAATTTCACGGTAAACTTCCTCGTGATCTTCAAACGTTACTTTAAACCTATAAATTGCCATACAAGGGTTGCTGTTTGATTTTCGTTAAATGCTGATTGATTTGTAAACAAAAATACAAAATCTGTTTTAAATATAAAATGTATAATTGTATTGTTTATTAAATTGAAGAAGATACCAAACCTAAATCCTTACCTTTTTCAAGCATCAGTTTCTGAGCTTCTTCAAAATTATTTTTTATGATACCATCTAAAATGGCTTCGCGTATAGCATTTTTAATAACTCCAACTTCTCTTCCGGCTTTTATGTTAAAGGCTTTCATAATATCTTCTCCGCTTATTGGAGGTTGCCAGTTGCGAATATTATCTTTTTCTTCAATATCTTTTAATTTTTGTCGCACCAATTCAAAGTTCTTCAAATATTTTTGAACTTTGTATTCGTTTTTTGATGTAATGTCTGCTTCGCAAAGTTTCATCAAGTCATCAATATCATCACCGGCTTCAAATAATAATCGGCGAACAGCACTATCAGTAATTTCACTTTTTGCAAGTACTATGGGACGTAAATGAAGCAGCACTAATTTTTGAACAAACTTCATTTTTTCATTTAAAGGCAGTTTTAATTCTGCAAAAATAATAGGTACCATGCGTGAACCTTTGTCCTCATGCCCGTGAAAAGTCCAGCCATGGTCGGGTTCAAAACGTTTGGTCTGCGGTTTGGCAATGTCGTGCAAAATAGCAGCCCATCTCAGCCAAAGATCATCGCTTTTTTTACAAACATTGTCCAACACTTCTAGGGTGTGATAAAAATTATCTTTATGTGCTTTACCATTTCTATTTTCAACGCCATACAACAAAATCATTTGAGGAAATATTTTATGCAGCAAACCGGTATCAAACAGCAGTTTAAATCCTATGGATGGGGTAGGGGCAAGAATAATTTTATTTAACTCGTCTGTAATGCGTTCTTTAGAAATGATTTTTATTCTGTCTTTATTTTTGGTAATGCTTTGCAGCGATTCCTCTGTGATGGTATAATTAAGTTGTGTTGCAAAACGTATGGCACGCATCATTCTTAAGGGATCGTCAGAATAAGTAATGTCAGGATTCAATGGAGTTCTGATGGTTTTAGAATTCATGTCTTTTAAACCATCAAATGGATCAAGCAATTCCCCATAATTTTTGGAGTTGAGTGATATGGCAAGTGCGTTGATTGTAAAATCTCTGCGGTTCTGATCATCTTCGAGTGTTCCGTTTTCCACTATAGGTTTTCTACTTTCTGAACGATAAGACTCCTTACGAGCACCAACAAATTCAATATCAAACTCATCAAAAACAAGTTGAGCGGTACCAAAACTTTTATACACATTTACATGATAATTGTCGCCTAGTTTTTTAGCAACCTGTTGTGCCAATTCAATTCCGCTGCCTATAATAACAATATCAATGTCCTTGCTCGGTCGGTTCAATAGCAAATCTCGCACCCAGCCACCAATAACATAAGCAGGTACGTTCATCTCATCGGCACATTCCGAAATGATTTTAAAAACAGGATGGGTTAAATTAGATTGAAAATTCACGAATTGTATTCTAATGATAATGTTTTAAGCACCAAATTGGCGTAAATGATGATCAAGGTGTTTCCACGACAGTTTATCCCATTGCTCCGTATTTAGTTTACCAAAAAACGGATGTTTTTCATTTGCTAATCCTCTGGGTCCATTTTGTGAAAAGCGTTGTATAATGGTTATAACAGCTTTTTTTTCTTTTTCAAATTCGCCTTTATCTACCAAAATCAAGGATTTGTCTGTAGGTAGATTTTTTTTCATTTCACGATTCCCTTCAATTACCATTCTTTTGGCAATACCACCAAAAAATAATCCTATTATGTTGGGTTTTAACTTTAATTCGCCAAAGGCAATTTTTAAAGCGTTATTACAATGGGAACACATTTGTGCAACATTCATTTTTCCCCAGAGGGCTTGTGAGGAAGGTGTTAAAGAGTTAAATCGTTTCACCATCTCCTGATTATCTGCGGTATTAAATAAACTTTTCATGTTCTTTTATTTTCGGATTATTTTAAACTCTCCGTTCAATGCAATTTTAATAATAGTAGAAGGTTTTGCATTCATGGTTTCTTTTTGGCGTAAATTTACGATATAATCCACTCGGTTTAAAATATCCAGCTTTATGTCGCTAAAGGAGGAAGGAGCATTTTCACCACTAATATTTGCAGAAGTTGATGTAATTGGTTTTCCAAATTTGTGGATTAAGTTTTTACAAAATTCATCTTTTACAAATCTAATACCTACGCTTCCATCGGCAGCTATAATATTTTCAGCAAGCATCCTTCCATCGGGATAAACAATGGTTAAAGGCTCTTCCGCCGATTCCATTAATTCCCATGCTATTTCCGGCACTTCTTTTACATAGCGGTTAATCATGGTTTCATCCGAAACTAATACAACTACACTTTTATATTCCGCACGTTCCTTAATTTTAAATAATTTATTAACGGCTTCTTTATTTCTAGCATCACAACCCAAGCCCCAAACAGTATCCGTAGGATATAAAATAACACCTCCTTTACGAAGAACTTCTAAGGTGTTTTTAATTTCTTCTTCCATTAGGTTAGGTGTTTTAGGTGTGAATACAATTAGTTAACTGTTGTATAAAGTCATTAATTGTTTTGTAATGGTTGAGGGATGAAATAGTTGAGCATATTCAAACCCTTTTTCAGCGATTTGTTTACAAGTGCTCTCGGAATCTAAAAGGTAATTTATTTTTTCTGCCAATTCGTTTTCATCGTTAGGCTGAACATAAATTGAATCAGGACCACCAACCTCAGGGAAACAACCTCCTTGGGTAGTAATAACAGGTGTTTTGCTAGTAAGGGATTCAATAATCGGAATACCAAAACCCTCAGAAATTGAAGGTAAAATAAAAACATGTGCCTTTTGGTAAATTACCGGTAAATCTTCATTAGTAACATCCTTTAAGAAAATGACCCTGTTTTTAAGTTTCTTTTCTTTGATATATTCCATAACAATTTTGAAATATTTTAATTTTTTTCCAACAACTACTAAAGGTATATCTTTTACAAATTCAAGAGCCTTAATTATGGTCAATAGGTTTTTTCGTTCTTCAATAGTACCAACATACAACAAGTAATTATCGGGCAAATTGTGTTTGGAAGTTACATTTTGAATTTGTTCGGGAGTAGGTTGTATATAGTAGTTTTCATCACAACTCTGATAAACCACCTTTATTTTAGTTTCGGGAATAAAATAGTATTTTTCTATATCACGTTTGGTTTCTTCACTTGTAGCTATAATAATGTCGGATATATCACAGGCATGACGGAATTTTTTATTGTAAATTTTACTGTCGATAAGCGGATATAATTTTGGATAACGCAGAAAAATAAGATCATGAACGGTAACAATTTTTTTGCCTTTAAACTTTTTAATATTAAAAGGGAGTTCGTTACTTAAACCATGATATACATTTATATTATTTTCAATCAACAGGTCTGTAATTCCATAAGAACGCCAACGCGCCTTAATTTTTTTATCAATAAAATTTATAGGCTCATGAATACTGAAGTTTTTTTGATTTGAAACGTATTTTTGAAAATCATTTTCAGCTTGTCGGGTAGTAAATAAGGTATATTGATTACTTGGGTAATATTTATTCAACGATTTAATGAGGGTTCGGGAATAATTTCCCAAACCACTCGTGTTTAAATACGCCCTTTTGGCATCAAACGCTATATTCATTCAAAAAAAATATAATCAAAACTCTAATAATTCTTCCTTCTAACTTCTGTCTTCTTCATTCAAACTTAAACGGCCACATCGTATTCTCTCAAGGCATTGTTTAATGAAGTTTTTAAATCGGTACTTTCCTTACGTTTACCAATAATTAAGGCGCAGGGGACTTGAAAATCACCGGCAGAAAATTTTTTAGTATACATACCGGGAATAACTACTGAACGGGCAGGTACAATTCCTTTGTATTCTTTTGGTTCAGAACCTGTTACATCTATAATTTTGGTTGATTTAGTAAGCACCACATTAGCGCCCAATACCACTTCTTTTTCTAAATGTACACCTTCAACCACAATACATCTGGATCCTATAAAACATCCATCTTCAATAATAACCGGTGCAGCTTGAACGGGTTCTAAAACTCCGCCAATGCCAACTCCGCCACTTAAGTGAACATCCTTACCAATTTGAGCACATGAGCCAACAGTAGCCCAAGTATCAACCATAGTTCCGCTATCCACATAAGCGCCAATATTTACATAACTAGGCATTAAAATTACGCCTTTAGATAAATAAGCACCATAGCGGGCAACAGCATTTGGCACAACACGAACACCTAAGGCTTCGTAATTGGTCTTTAATTTCATTTTATCGTGATATTCAAAAATGCCTACCTCTATGGTTTGCATTTGTTGTATCGGGAAATAAAGAATCACGGCTTTTTTGATCCACTCATTTACTTTCCACTCTGTTCCGTTAGGTTCAGCCACACGCAATTTACCTTTATCCAATAATTCAATTACTTCACGAATTGTATTTTTGGTATTTTCATCCTTTAATAATTCTCGGTTTTCCCAAGCAGCTTCAATTATTTTTTGCATAATATCTAAAAATATTTTTGCGCAAATATATTGATAATTTACGGGTAAAAATGCTCATCTATTTTTTGCACATAAAAAAGGCGTATTTTAAAAACATTTTTTTATTTGTAAATATCTTTAAATCAGATGGTTAATTTGATTTATCTCTTTTATTGAACAAGCATAAGTTAATAACAATTTTTGGCAGGTATTGTATGGAAGAAATTAAGGTTGGATTTTTGATTAAAATGAATCGAAAATAGAGTGCTTATAAATAAATTACAGAAGGGTGAATTATGAATTGTAAAATCAATATAAGCGATGTTTTTAAGTTTTTGAAAAACAGTTACTTATACTTGGTTATTTCTGCCATTACATTTGTTTCATGTTGGAATAATTCCCCTTATAAAGGATATTCTAAAACCGAATCAGGACTTTATTATAAATTACAAATAATTGGTGATGGTTTAATAAAACCAAGTGCCGGGGATCTTCTTCAATTATCAATTACCTACAAAACTATAAACGATTCTGTTTTTATGGATAGTTATTCCTACAATGAAACTGGTTTAGTTATTTTACCTTTTAGCCATTCTTCATTTAAAGGTAGTTTTGAAGAAGGTTTAACTAAAATGAATGTGGGAGATAGTGTTTCGTTTATTGTTAGTTCCGACTCTCTTTTTCAGAAATTTTTTAGTGCCGAATTGCCATTTTTTTTACCTAAAGGTAGTCTTGTTAAGGTGGAAGTGAAATTGGCTGGGATTTTAAATAATGAGGGGTATCAAAACGAATTTAAAAGATATAAGGATGTTGTTGAAGATCTTGATATCAATGAACGTTGTAAACTTAAAATGTATCTGGATACCAATCAAACTCAGTTTTCTAAGCTTTCCAATGGAATGTATTATTTACCCATAAAACAAGGGGTTGGTGAACGTGCAAAAAGCGGAAATCAGGTAACTATTAATTACAAAGGTTTCTTTTTAAACGGTAAACAATTTGAATCAACGTATGTGCGTGGACAACCCTTAGAATTTAGATTGGGGGAAGAGGGACAGGTTATAAAAGGTTTTGAAACTGCAATAAGTTTGATGAATGAAGGTTCCAAAACAAAATTTATTATACCTTCGCACCTTGCTTTTGGAGAAACAGGATCTTCAACTAAAATTATTCCTGCATATACAACCGTTGTGTATGAAATTGAACTTTTAAATATTAAAAAATAGTTATTAGTTAATGGTTAATAGTTATTAAACGTTCAACTATTAACAATTGATTACTGAACTAAAATAAAACATTAAATAATTTATAATAACTACTAATTAACAATTAACTATTAACTATTAACTATTAACTATTAACTATTAACTATTAACTATTCGCTATTAACTGCAAAAAAATGAAAAATCAATTCTCTAAAAAGTTGGCCTTTACAGCAATTGCTGCCGGCTTAGTAATCACAGCTTGTAACAAATCGCCTTATCCCGGATACGAATTGAGTGATAATGGTGTGTATTCTAAATTTTACAATCAAAATGCCGAAGGTGTTAAACCAAAAGAAGGTGATGTGGTAAGACTTAAAATGTCTTATAAAAACAGTAAAGATTCTGTTCTGTTTGATTCTCAAAAAATGAATCCCAATGGAAATAATTATATTGAATTTCCATTAGGTAAACCAACTTTTAAAGGAAGTTTTGAAGATGCTGTTTTAATGATGTCGGTTGGAGATAGTGCAAGCTTTATGATTAGTGCCGATTCTGTTTATTTAAAAACTTTTATGGCTAAGGAACTTCCTCCTTATATAGAAAAAGGAAGTATGCTAACTTTTGAAGCTAAACTTGAAAAAATATCAGGTAAAGCAGAAGTAGAGCAGGAAAGAAACAAAAAAATGGAGGAGCAAAAAGTGATGACCGAACTTCGTAAAAATGAAGAACCTAAAGCTTTGGCTAATTTTTTAGCGGAAAGTAAAATTACTACAAAGCCAACAGCAAGTGGGTTGTATTTTATTGAAACTACAAAAGGTAAAGGTGCTAAACCTGGTAAAGGATGCATTGTTAAAGTGAACTATACCGGACGTTTATTGGATGGTAAAATTTTTGATACCAGCGATGAAGCAACTGCAAAACAAGAAGGTTTATTTGACGAAAGAAGACCTTACCAACCAATTGAATTTCCTATAGGTATGGGACAGGTAATACCAGGTTGGGATGAAGGTATTTCATTAATGAGCCCAGGTTCAAAAGGTAGATTAATTATTCCGTCTTCCATAGGATATGGTGCGCAAGGTGGTGGCCCAATTCCTCCATTTTCTACTTTAGTATTTGATGTTGAATTATTAAGTTTTGAACCTGCTAAATAATATGAAAAAGTTAGTATTTATAACCTTGACTATTCTGGCGTTTAACATAAATGCACAGGAGAAAAAAAGCTCAAATAAAAAACAAACAACTATGAAAACCGCATCTGGACTGGAATATACAATTAAAGAAAAAGGAACAGGTAAAAAACCAGCTATTGGCGATAAAGTAGTGGTGCACTATACCGGTAAATTATTAAATGATACCGTGTTTGATACTTCGGTAAAACGTGGCCAGCCTTTTACATTTACCTTGGGTGCAGGGCAAGTTATTAAGGGATGGGACGAAGCGTTTCAATTATTACAAGTAGGAGATAAAGCAACCATTAAATTTGGTCCGGAATTAGGATATGGCAATCAAGCTACAGGATCAATACCGGCTAATTCAACTTTGATATTTGATATTGAATTGTTAGATGTAATTGAAGGTCTTAAACCTTGGGATGTAACAGGTAAAGATACCATAACTACAGCTAGCGGTTTAAAATATGTGATGGTGAAAGCGAACAAGGCTGGTGAACAAGTAACTGTAGGTTCAAAAGCGTCGGTGCATTATAGCGGATATTTTACAAGCGGTAAAATGTTTGATTCATCCGTAGAACGCAATCAACCATTTACTTTAAAAGTAGGTGTGGGACAAGTTATCAGAGGATGGGATGAAGGTTTAACATTATTACGTAAAGGCGAAAAAGCAAAATTGATTATCCCTTATCAATTGGCGTATGGTGAACAAGGTCGCCCGCCTGTAATACCTGAAAAATCAGATCTGATTTTTGACGTAGAAATTATAGATGTTCAAAAAGTGGTACCACCTGTTTTGTATGACGTTAAAAACTTGGAAGCCAAAAAAACAGCTTCAGGATTAACCTATTACGAAGTAAACCGCAGTACGAGCACTAATAGAGCTGTACCTGGTAAAACTGTAAAAGTACATTATTCAGGTTATTTGGCTGATGGTAAAATGTTTGATTCATCTGTAGAACGTGGTGAACCAATTGAATTTCCTCTAGGACAAGGGCAAGTTATACCAGGTTGGGAAGAAGGCATTGCATTAATGAACGTAGGAGATAAATTACGTTTAGTGATTCCTTATAATTTGGCTTATGGCGAACAAGGTCGTGCGCCAATCATTCCAGCTAAAGCCGATTTAACATTTGATGTTGAGTTAATTGATGTGAAGTGATTTTTTTATAAAGAGAAGCGCCATTTCAGCAATGAAATGGCGCTTTTTTGTTATGAATTTACCCTGCAAACTAATACTTTACAAAATACTTTACAAATAAAAAACTATTTGCTACCTTTGTCTATAGTTAATTATATTGTTAGTGTAAAATTTTATGTAGTGTCGGTAAAGTTGCCGACTACCCATAACAGTAAGGTAGTTTTAACCCTTTAAATACTACACCCAATGAATGATAAAGATTTTAAAAATAGCGTGGAGCTTCGTATAGAATTAATTCAACAAAAATTAGAGTCTGTAATGCCAGAGGTTCACAAACAAGTTGAACTTTATGAGCGTAGATTGAAAGAGCGCAATTTAACAACACCTCCTACAAATAACCCTTTATTTGCTTATTAAACCTAGATTATTGGTAGTTGCTGGATGTAATGGTTCTGGCAAATCAACCTTTTCAAGTATTTTAACAGATTCTTCTGTAATTCCCTTTGACTACGATAAGAGATTTATAGAAATATACAAAACTCTTCAAGATTTTGATTTAAAGGATGCAATGTGCCATAATAAAACAAGGACTATTTTAGATGATGCAGTTGAGAATTCAATAAATAAAAACATTGATTTTTGTTATGAAACCAACTTTAATTCAACACCTATGTATTGGATTAACAAATTCAAAGAAAATGGTTATAGTATAGAGATGGTGTTTTTTTGTTTGGATTCAACAGATGAAGCCATAAAGCGGGTTCAAATAAGATTTGAAAGTGGAGGGCATTTTGTTCCTTATGATGAAATAAAAAAGCGTTTTAATTTTGGGTATTCAAATTTAGATGCCAATTTTATATATTTTGATAGAGTTGAATTATTTGATTCTAGCGGATATAATATTACTCCAATACACATAGTCTCTCTAGCAAATAAAGAGGTAACCACGATTAGTAAATATCCTGTTTTTTTAGAAATTTTACTTCCTAATATTACTTCACTAGTAAATGGATATTTAAAAGCAAAACAATCTTAATTAAAATAATAATCGGGTATTTTACTTTCATATCTTTACAGCCTATTTTTAACCCTTCAATGAACAATTATAACAAGCATTCCCAACCTTTTGTAATGGTACTGGTTATTACTGTTGTATTATTTATTGTTACACAATTCGATAATCAAATTACCATTTTTGGATTCAAAACAAAAAAGGTTGACCTATTTTCTGACATAGAAAAAAAAGAGAATTTTAAATTAACTCCTGTTCTCGATTCTATACCAACCAATCAAATAACTGAAAATAAAGTAATACCGCCGTCAATACTGGGAAATGTTAATATTGTAGATTTTAAAACAGATACATCATCCGCTTTATCTCATTTTTTTCAGGCCTTGAACGCCACTAAAAATGGCAAACACAAAACACGCATTGCTTATTTTGGTGATTCTATGATTGAAGGCGATCTTATTTCTCAGGATCTTAGGCATAGTATTCAGGAAAAGTTTGGAGGATTTGGTGTTGGCTTTGTGCCAATAACATCAATTGTTGCGGGTTTTAGGGCAAGCATTACACATTCTTTCGATGGCTGGAC
>CANFLQ010000046.1 GCA_947447995.1 Bacteroidota bacterium
GATCTTCTAAACTCTTAAAATGCCTAATCGGATTTTCCATTTTTGTACGAAAAGTCCGATTTAAGATAATACGAAAAACCTAATTCTCTAATTTATTCTCATCAATCAATTGTTAATTATAATGCAATTGCCCTAGGAAAACGAGAATTTCCGCACCCCAAGTCCGCACACTGGGTATAAAAAAAGAGAGCCTAAGCTCTCTCTTTTTGTACCCGGGATCGGACTTGAACCGATACATTCGCAATGAATACAGGATTTTAAGTCCTGCGTGTCTACCAATTCCACCACCTGGGCATTCTGTTGAGTATAACACTCAACTTTCAAAAAAAAACCTCTCAAATAAGAGGCTTTCTCTTGGAGCGAAAGACCGGGTTCGAACCGGCGACCTCGACCTTGGCAAGGTCGCGCTCTACCAACTGAGCTACTTTCGCGTTTATTAGGATTGCAAAAGTAAGTATTTTTTTTATTCTGCCAAGTTTTTTATAAAATAAGTTTAAAGTTCAAAGTTATAAAGTTCAAAATTGTTTGGAATAACTATAAACCATAGGGCTTTGAACTTTATAACTTTGAACTTTCAAACTTTAAACTTTGAACTCTTTTTACCCGCCAATCATTTTTTTGATCTCATTCAGTTTCATCAATGCCTCAACAGGAGTAAGGGTGTTGATATCTGTTTTTTGAAGTTCGTCTTTTATATTCTCTAAAACGGGGTCGTTTAGCTGAAAAAAACTGAGCTGGAGATCTGAGCCCCCAGTAACGCCCCCAGCCCCTAAAGGGGAGCTAGATTTGCTACTAATTGCTGGAGCAAATCCGTTGCCCACAACCTCTAAAGGGGAGTTAACAGCTTTCTTCGTTTGTGCAAATCCCTTTTGATCTTTGATATTGTTTTCCGAACCTCGTTCTCCTTCTAACTGAACTAATATTTGATTAGCTCTGTCCAAAACTTTTTTCGGCATCCCCGCCATTTTAGCAACGTGAATACCAAAACTGTGCTCGCTTCCTCCAGACTTAAGTTTACGCATGAAAATAATTTTGTTATCGATTTCTTTCACCGAAACATTAAAATTTTTGATACGTGGGAACTTATGCGTCATCTCATTTAACTCATGGTAATGTGTGGCAAATAAGGTTTTTGCTTTTGCAGAAGGATTTTCGTGTATGTATTCGGCAATAGCCCAGGCAATGGAAATGCCATCGTAGGTGCTCGTTCCGCGACCAATTTCATCCAATAAAATTAAGCTGCGGGTGGACATATTATTGAGGATGCTTGCTGTTTCATTCATTTCCACCATAAAGGTAGATTCGCCGGAAGAAATATTATCCGAAGCACCAACACGTGTAAATATCTTATCTACAAGGCCTAAATTGGCATGTTTAGCAGGCACAAAACTTCCTATCTGAGCCATTAGTACTATTAATGCTGTTTGACGTAACAATGCCGATTTACCCGACATATTGGGACCTGTGATAATAATAATCTGTTGTTGTTCGCTATCCAAGTAAACATCGTTGGCAATGTACTCTTCGCCAACGGGCAATTGTTTTTCAATAACAGGATGGCGTCCGTCTTTTATGTCGAGTACATCATTCTCAAAAAGGTGAGGACGGACATAATTGTTTTTTTGAGCAATGGTAGCAAAAGATAAGAGGCAGTCTAACCTGCCAATTAACGAAGCATTCAGCTGTATTACAGGAATAAAATCCATTAAACTAATTACCAAATCGGTAAATAATTTAAGTTCCAGTGCCATTATTTTTTCTTCGGCACCTAATATTTTTTCCTCGTAATCTTTTAATTCAGGTGTTATGTAACGCTCAGCACTGGTAAGCGTTTGCTTGCGTATCCAGGTGGCTGGAACTTTATCTTTATGCGTATTGGTTACTTCCAAATAATATCCAAATACATTGTTAAATGCCACTTTTAAGGAAGAAATACCTGTGATTTCGCTTTCGCGTTGCTGAATTTGTAATAAATAGTCTTTACCCGAATACGATATTTTTCGTAATTCATCCAACTCGGAATTTACTCCCATTGCAATCACATTTCCTTTAGCAACAAGGTAAGGCGGATCGGGCATAATTTCTTTTTCGATACGTTCAATAACCGATTTGCAAGGATTTAGTTGTTCTGCTATCTTTTGTAAAGATTTATTATCCGATTTTTCAAGTGTGTTCTTAATAGGTTCTAATGCAGACAATGCACGTTTTAATTGTACCACCTCTTTGGGTGAAATACGAGCTGTGGCAACTTTTGAAATAATACGTTCCAAATCCCCTATCAAATCTATCTGTTCAAGAGTTTGATTATTTATTTCTCGATTGGATAAAAAATAATCAACTACTTCTAACCGTTCTTCAATAGGTGCTTTATCTTTTAAAGGCAATGCCAGCCAACGTTTTATCATTCGTGACCCCATAGGGGAAACGGTTTGATCAATAATGTTAATGAGCGTTCTAGCATTGTCGTTTTGAGAGCCGAATAATTCTAAGTTACGGATAGTAAATCGGTCCAGCCAAACGTATTTTTCTTCTTCAATGCGGGAAATAGTGCTAATGTGTTTTACCTTATCGTGAGCTGTATCAGAAAGATAATGCAAGGCAGCACCAGCAGCAATAATACCTTGTTCCAGGTTTTCGATGCCAAAACCTTTTAAGGATTTGGTGCCAAAATGTTTTAACAATGTTTCTGTGCCATACTCTAAACTAAAAGCCCAGTCGTCTAATCCATAGCTATAAAACTTATCACCGAAGGTTTCGGTAAATAATTTTTTCTTGTTTTTTTGAAATAATATTTCGCTGGGGCGAAAGCTTTGTAATAATTTATCGATGTATTCAAGCGTACCTTGCGCTACAAAAAATTCACCGGTTGATACATCTAAAAATGCCACACCTGCTTCATTTGCCTTCTCCTTTGGAGAAGGTGCTCGAAGGGCGGATGAGGCTTGTGTTAAGGTTATGTAAACAGTTGCCAAAAAATTATTGGCTTTGTGATCAAGTACTTTATCGTTATAAGAAACGCCCGGTGTTACCAATTCGGTAACACCACGTTTTACAATGTTTTTAGTTAGTTTAGGATCTTCCAGTTGGTCGCAAATAGCTACACGTTGCCCTGCACGTACCAATTTAGGTAAATAACTATCCAGCGAATGATGAGGAAAGCCTGCCAATTCAATATGAGATGCCGAACCATTGGCACGCTTAGTAAGTACAATGCCTAATATATTGGCTGTTTTAACGGCATCGCTCCCAAAAGTCTCGTAAAAGTCGCCTACGCGAAACAACAACAACGCATCAGGGTATTTAGCCTTTATGCCATTGAACTGTTTCATCAAGGGTGTTTCGCTTTCCGCAGTAGTTGTTTTTGTTGTTGCTTTTTCCTTTGCCATCACTGGTAAAAATACAAAACCTAATTATACTGTAAATGCAAAGTTTTAAACATATTTTCAGCAATGGTTTTGTAGCTTTGCGGAGATAATAAGATGACAATTTATTGAAAAAGTAGATGATGAGAAAACTATTAAACGAAGAATTAAACCGTAAATCGGTAGATGAATTTAAGCAGGCATCCAAAACACCTATTATTGTTGTACTCGACAATGTTCGTAGTTTAAACAACGTAGGATCTGTTTTTAGAACTGCGGATGCTTTTTTGATGGAAGCAGTTTATTTATGTGGCATTACAGGTACACCGCCCAATAAGGACATTCAAAAAACAGCTTTGGGTTCTACCGATACTGTTGCCTGGAAACATTTCGCAACAACGTTAGATGCTGTCAATGATCTGAAACAAAACAATTATAAAATATTTTCTATCGAACAGGCAGAAGCAGCAATTATGCTGAATGACTTTTTACCTGCAAAAGGTGAAAAGCTGGCCATCATTTTTGGTAACGAAGTAAAAGGTGTTCAGCAGGAAGTAATTGATGCAAGTGATGGTGTTATTGAAATACCTCAGGCCGGTACCAAACATTCCTTAAACATAGCAGTAAGCGCAGGAGTTGTAATGTGGGATTTGTTTCAGAAGGTGATGTAAATAAAAACCCCTCTCCTTTTTTCAAGGAGAGGGGGAAGGGGTGAGGTTAAAAATATTGTTTAGTTTACAGTCGCTTTAAATTCAGCATCTTCACGAAATTTAATAAACTCAGCATCTTCAATAGCCATTTGTTTAAAAGAAGCATCTTTTTGAATAGCTGCTTTTAAGTTGTTAGTTACAACGTCTACTTTGTTTTGACGTGCACCAGCAACGGCTCTTAAATAGAATGATAATGCAGCATCTTTATCGTTTGATTTGTCCAGTATAGCCATTGCATCATCTGTTCCACCACTTAATAATTTAGCTAATGCGGAATTAAATGTAGTGTATGAACCAAAATTAGAAACAGCCGAAGCGTAGTTACCTTCTAAAATTTCTACAATTCCCATGTTGTAATTTACTTCAGTACCTGCACTTGTAGCAGCACTGTATAATTGCAGTGCTGCTGCACGGTCGCCTCTCCAACGAGCAACAATACCTAAATTGTTTTTTACAATTGGGTTGTTAACTGAAGCTGCGTCAGCTCTTTTAAATGCTTCGTCCGCTTCGTTTAATTTATTTTGCATTAAATACGCATAACCTACGTTATTAGCAGTTCTCCAATCACTAGCATATTTAATTTCAGCTTTTTTGTAAATATCTAATTTTGCATTAATATCATTGGTAAGTGTTGCAGCGTAAAGTATTTCTTCTACTGACAAACTATCGGATGTTGAAGCAGCCAAAGCACTAATTTGTTCATCTGTTCTGCTATTTTCATCTGCATTCATTGTTAATACAGCTCTACGCAATTGAGGTAAAATTTTATCTGCTACTTCGGTATAAGTTGCAGCCAAGTTTTTAATTTCTTTTTCACGTGTTTCACCGTCAGGATACATTGTTAATACACGTAAAATTAATTCTTTATCAGGAATGGAAGAAGCATCCATTGCTTTTTTGAAACCATCCCAATCTTCAGCCGTTGTTACTTTCGTGTAAAACGCTTCTTTGGTTGCTGTATCCAATTTCATTTTTTTGTCTTTAAACATTGCCATCATCGCTTTGGTAGCTTCTTTAGCACGGTTTTCGGCAAGGTTGGTGTTTAATGATAATTCTCCGTCTGGTGATGCGTAAGCTGATACATTCATCCCTTTAAATGCGTATTTGTTTGCAATACCTGTTGCAGCAAAAACTTTTAAAGCTTTCAACTCTTCGCTGTTCATTTCAGTGCTACGAACTTGAGATTGGTTTACAATAAAAAAGATGTTTGCATTTTGTGTACGAGGAATCACTTTTTGAAAATTGTCTTTTCCAATCAATGCTTTTTCATCATTTTTAACTAATAAAGGAGTAACTATAATTCCATCAGCAACTTTTTTTGCAGGCAAATCTTTTGTTTTTTTCTTTACTTGTCCAGCAGCTCTTAATTCCAGTGTAGCCACTTTCATTTCGGGTATATAATCAACTTTATCTGTAGTTACAGAAAAGCTTCCACCGCTTTTGTTGCTAATTTTTGTTCCTGATCCTACTGCTTTTTCGCCAATTAAAACAATTGGTGTAAGGGCTTTTTCGCCACCGTTGTATTTAATTACTGGTATAGTTGTAACAGTAGCTTTTTTAGGAAACATTTTGGCAGGGTATGTGCCGCTAATGGTTACAGTAACTTTACCGCCGTGCATTTCCATTGGGTCGGGAGTTACTTTATAAGTGATTTTATCAGAGTTTTTTACCAATTTCCCAAGTCCGCTGCAAGCAGATAATCCAATAGCAGCAACTAATGTGAGGCTAAGTGATTGTAATGTAATCTTTTTCATGATTTTTGTTTTAGTTCTTAAAGTATATTTCGTTGTTCTGTTTTTTTATTAAGCAGGGCGAAAATAGCTAAAATTTAATACAAAAAAAAGATTTATTCGATTAAACGTCTTACTTCCAAGCTATCTTTACAATTTGATAGCAATAATGTAATGTTTTTTTTGAATTTAGGATGGATGTATTGAGCTGCAATTTGTTCCATTGGAATAAGCACAAAATTTCGTTCTTGAATGTATGGATGCGGTATTTTTAAGTCAGGAGTATCAATAATTTCATCGTTGTAAAACAAAATATCAATGTCCATGGTTCGTTGCTCCCATTTTTTTTCGGTACGAATACGTCCAAGAGATTCTTCGATGGAAATTGTTTGTTTTAGGAGTTCCTGAGCAGATAAAGTAGTTTCAATACAAATTACTTGGTTATAAAAATCGGGTTGGTTGCTATTGCCCCATGCTGCTGTAACATAAATAGCGGAGTGTTTAGAAACGTTGCCAACTTGTTTTTTTAACAAACAAATTGCATCTTTTAAGTTTTGCAACTTATCGCCTTTGTTTCCGCCTAAAAGCAAGTATGCTGTATTCATTTATAAAATCAAAATTTAACTTTTAAACGGTATTTTTAATTGTTTACAAACGTACTGTTTTTTTTAACTGCTATTTATTAATTTCTTTAACTCCCATTTTTATAGAAATTTACGATATTTGCGACCTGTTAAAAATTAAGGAATATTTTTAAATTCTTAATCAGCACATCAAAAATCAGCACATTAACTAATCTAATACAAAATGTCAGAAGGAAGACAAATTATTTTTTCGATGGTAAACGTGAGCCGCACGTTGCCTGCAGGTAAAACCATTTTAAAAGATATTTATTTGTCGTTTTATTATGGAGCTAAGATCGGTATATTAGGATTGAACGGTTCGGGGAAATCCACGTTAATGAAGATTATTGCGGGCGTTGAAAAAAACTATCAGGGCGAGATTCATTTTTCTCCCGGATATAAAATTGGCATGTTGGAGCAAGAACCGCAATTAGATGAAACAAAAACGGTTATTGAAATTGTACGCGAAGGCGCTCAGGAACACGTAAATATTTTAAAAGAATATGAAGATGTGAACAATAAATTTGCTGAGGAAATGACGCCTGAGGAAATGGATAAACTCATTAACCGTCAGGCAAAATTGCAAGATCAGATTGATCAGTTCGATTTGTGGAATTTGGATAATCGTTTGGAACAAGCCATGGAAGCCTTGCGTTGTCCGGAAAGCGATGCGCCTGTGAAGAATCTATCAGGAGGAGAACGTCGTCGTGTAGCTTTGTGCCGATTGTTAATTCAAGAACCAGAAATATTATTGTTGGATGAGCCTACCAATCACTTGGATGCGGAATCGGTTGATTGGTTGGAACAACATTTATCAAACTATAAAGGAACTGTAATTGCGGTAACGCACGATAGATATTTCTTAGACAATGTTGCAGGATGGATTTTGGAGTTGGATAGAGGCGAAGGTATTCCTTGGAAAGGCAATTATTCGGATTGGTTGAGTCAAAAACAAAAACGTTTGGCACAAGAAGAAAAAACTGAATCCAAACGTCAAAAAACATTGTTGCGTGAGTTGGATTGGGTGCGTCAGGGCGCAAAAGGACGTCAAACAAAATCGAAAGCTCGTTTGGAGAATTACGAAAAAATGTTGGGCGTAGATGCAAAAATATCGGAAGAAAAACTGGAATTATTTATTCCAAATGGTCCTCGATTGGGTAATGAAGTTATTGAAGCCATTGATGTTTCAAAAGCATTTGGCGATAAATTATTATACGAACATTTGAATTTTAAATTGCCTCCAGCTGGAATCGTAGGTATTATCGGGCCAAACGGTGCCGGTAAAACAACTTTGTTTCGTATGATCATGGGAGAAGAAAAACCGGATAGTGGCGAATTTAAAGTGGGTTCAACGGTTAAGATAGCTTATGTTGATCAATCACATGCTGCTATTGATCCAGATAAAACCATTTATGAAGTATTGACCGGAGGGCATGATAACATTGTAATTGGCGGACAAACATTGAACTCCAGGGCGTATGTTTCTAAATTTAATTTCAATGGTTCCGATCAAGGAAAAAAATGTGGAATACTTTCTGGTGGTGAACGTAACCGTTTGCATTTAGCATTAACATTAAAAAAAGAAGCCAACGTATTGTTGCTCGATGAGCCTACCAACGACTTGGACGTAAACACACTGCGTGCATTGGAAGAAGGGTTGGAAAATTATGCCGGTTGTGCTGTTATCATTTCCCACGATCGTTGGTTTTTGGACCGTGTATGTACACACATCCTAGCATTTGAAGGCAATTCAACTGTTTATTATTTTGAAGGCGGTTATTCCGAATACGAAGAAAATAAAAAGAAACGCCTTGGGAATGTGGAGCCGAGACGCGTGAGATACAAAAAACTCACCGTTTAGGTTGATGTGCTGATTTTTGATTAGCTGATGTGCTGATTGTATTGTGCGTCATTGCGAGCGCAGCGAAGCAATCTCAACCAGAGCAAAGTGTGAGATTGCTTCAGTCGTGCCTCCTTCGCAATGACGTGCAGAGAAGATTACCTCTCAGAAAACTTTAAACTTTGAACTTTTTAACTTTAAACTTATTTTGAAACCTTCTATACCTAAAGGAACCCGAGATTTTTCACCACAAGAAATGGTGAGACGAAATTATTTATTTGATACCATCAAACAAGTGTTTCAGCGTTATGGCTATTTGCCAATTGAGACACCTGCAATGGAAAACCTTCAAACACTTATGGGTAAATATGGGGATGAAGGGGATAAATTGATATTTAAGATTTTGAATTCAGGCAACCCCTTTTCAGATATTGATGAAAACGATCTAAATTCTATACGTACAGCAGTTCTAGCAAAAATAAAATCAAAAAATACAAATAAGGATGGTATTACTAAAATTACCAAAAATGCTTTAGAAGATGAAATTGATAAAGAGATTAATCTTTTTTCTAAAAAAATCTCCGAAAAAGCCCTTCGTTACGACCTGACTGTCCCTTTCGCACGTTACGTAGTTCAACACCAACATGAAATCTCTTTTCCCTTTAAACGTTACCAAATACAACCTGTGTGGCGTGCGGATAGGCCACAAAAAGGGCGTTACCGTGAGTTTTATCAATGCGATGCCGATGTGATTGGAAGTAATTCATTGTTGAATGAAGTGGAGTTGGTGCAATTGATTGATGATGTATTCACCACATTAAAAGTGCCTGTTACTATCAAAATAAATAACCGAAAAATATTAAGTGGTATTGCAGAAGTAATTGGTGAAAAAGAAAAAATTGTAACCATTACTGTTGCCATCGATAAAATAGATAAGATAGGTGTTGATGGTGTAAATAAAGAATTACAAGAGAACGGCATCAACGATATTGCAATTCAAAAACTACAACCTTTAATTGAATTTAAAGGTTCAACCATTGAAAAATTAAATTTTTTAAAACAACTTTTAGCAAGTTCCGAAATTGGTTTAAAAGGAATTAACGAAGTAGAAACGATTATCAATACCGTTACAATTTGCAATTTACAATCTGCAATTTGCGAACTTGATATAACATTAGCTCGCGGCTTAAACTACTACACAGGTGCTATATTTGAAGTAAAAGCAAATGTTGGAACACTTACCAGCAGCATTTGCGGCGGAGGTCGTTACGATGATTTAACAGGTGTTTTTGGTTTACCCAATATGAGTGGAGTTGGTATTTCTTTTGGTGCCGACAGAATTTACGATGTATTGAATGAATTGAATTTATATCCCGAATCAGTTTCTACTTCAACAAAATTACTTTTTGTAACCTTTGGTGAAGCAGAACAAACCTATTGTTTGCCATTGCTTGCCAAAGTGCGTAAGGCAGGCATTAATGCTGAATTATATCCTGATGCAAATGCAAAAATGAAAAAACAAATGGGTTATGCCGATGATAAAAAAATCCCCTTTGTTGTGATTGTTGGAAGTGATGAAATGCAAAATGGAATGTTGACCTTTAAAACTATGGCATCAGGTGAACAACAAAAAATTGTAATTGATACGATTATTGAAAAATTGAAATAAAATTTCGGAGCAGTTGGTCGGCATTTGAAATGCCGACCGGAAGAGTGCAGAATTTGTAATTCTGAATAAGTATGTTTGCTGTGCTTATAAAAGGAAAAGCCCGTAACATTGTTACGGGCTTTTCCTTTTGTAAGTATTAAATTTTAGTTTCCAAAGTTAACACCGTTATATGTTGATAAATCAATACCAGGAAGTGTTGAATGATATTTTTCATTAATTACTTTCACCATTTCGTTAGCAACTGCTGCATAACCTCTTGGTGTTAAATGTAAACCATCTAACGAAAAAAGACCGCCAGTTACAAATGTTCCAGTAATTTCCATTCCATTGTAGTGAGTACCGTTTTGATTTGCTTTGGTAAAGCCATTCATATCAAAAAATGCCAAGCCTTTTGCATCAGCAACAGCTTTTAAATGTGCGTTGTACCCATCAATAGCATTGGTTGCCATAGCTATTTGTGCATTAGTTAACGTATATTTTTTGGGAATAGGGTATCCTTGCGTAGCCCCCATACCGTAACAGTTTATCGAATCTTGAGGCACGGTTAATAATACCATTTCGCTAGCTTGCATTTGACGTTTAGCTCCAGTTTCGTCAACTATCCAATAGTTTTTTTTTGCAGGCATATAGGTAAAAAATGCAGCACCAGTAATTTGAGGTACATTAATAATTATACCTTGGGTAGCTGTAGTCATTAAGGTTTTTATCATTGAATTAATACTATCCTTAAACTCTGAAACAGGTGTTATAGAAGATGTACCAACTCCGCTAACACCACCTTGAGATGCCCATAATAATACATCGTTATTGCCAATAAACAATGAAAAGAAACTAGGTTTCATTAGCATAGCATCTGATAACATAGAGGATGTTGCTTGATCTTTTGCAAAACGAGAAAAGAAAGGATTGGCTTGAGTTATGCTTAAACCGCTAAGGGTTATTAAACTACTTCCTCCAAAACCATGGCGATTTACATCAATACATTTAGCACCTGCTACACCCATATTTTGGAATGGACCTTTTGCTGGATATATACTTGGAGCTGTTTTAATATTAGGAAAACCAGAGGTAATCATAAATGGAGCAGGTTTTACACCACCCAAATTAGCATCGTAACCTTGAGTGCTAGGGTCAAAAATTACAGAAGGGTCGCCATGAACCGCAGATGGTGCGGGTGCTAAACTCTCAGCTCCACAAGGGCTTTTTACTGTTTGTAACGTATAAGGTGCTGTACAAACAATTGTAAGTGAAAATGTAGTAGTAAGAAGTGCTCCAAAATTAGTTATATCCAAAGCGGGTTCTATAGTAATGGTTGGTGCTCCGCAGCCTACTGAACTTGGGTCAACAAATGGTGTATTAAAAACCAAATCGGGTTGTACTAATTTGAATTGGTTTGCCAATTGGTTTACATACGACGATTTTTGTCCTTCATAAAATAATCCATTGTTTTGGTATCCCGATGTTAATGAGTTACCAATAGCAACATAACTTGTTAAGTTAAGGTCGCCTTTTGAGGCTGTTGGTATTGCCAGTTCTGGCTTGCAAGATCCTAGTAAAGCTACTGATGCTGCAAATGCAATTGTATAGTTAGTTATTTTTTTCATCTGTATAAAAATTAAAAATTATAATTTAATGATAAGCCGGTAACGTGAGCATACGTTTTATACGTTCCACTCATTTTGCTATTAACATTGGTGCTTGTACGTTTCATAACATTCACAAATCGGTAAGAAAAATCAAGTGAGAATTTTTTATTGATAACGTAACTTGCGCCGCATGTTAAATTAATACGGTCAGCATCGGGAGTTTCGGGGTACACATAATCCGAAGGAACTGGAGTTTGCTCATAGCTAACACCTGCACGTGCAGTGCATTTATCCATTATTTTGTATTGTGCTCCTAGGCGTACCGAAACAGCGTTTTTGTATTTGTTTGGAAGGCGTGTTGATGATAAAGCGGACGTGGGTGTAGCTGCTGTATAAATAAATATGGTGGAGTCAAAACATTTCCAAAATCCATAATTTACATCTAATGCAAGCGTTAGTTTATCATTCACTTTATAACCAGCACCTAATGATAATCCTGCAGGAACGCTTGATTTAGTTGTAGCAGATCCAGAAGGAAAAGTAGAGGTTAATAATGAAGGTACTGTAAATGTTGCCGTTCCTTTATAGCTTTTGTTGTTTACTTGTGAAAGGTAACCCAATGCTAAAGATAATTTTTCGGTAGGCTTATAATAAATTCCCCCACCAAAACCCATACCTCTTGATTTAAAATCCATAACCACATTAGCTGTTTGACTTACAGGTACAGCGTTTTCAACATGTAAAGTGCTTTCGGAGTAACCTAAAGCTAATCCTACACCTAACTTAGAGTTGATTTTATAACTAACTGCGGGTGCAATGGCAACCGATTTTAAGTTTTTGTCAACTATACTGTATTTCCCTGTCCAATTGTTTTCCCAATGACTATCACCACCAAACGGAGTTGAAATACCAATACCAAATTTGAATTTACCTAATAATGAAGCGGAATCTTTAATACCATAAACAAAATACGCATGAAAAGGAGTTCCTACAGCATTTTTTGAATGTGCTAAAGAACCGTTATTGGCATCCAGATAAGTAGTATTTGAAATTGCGGCAGCACCTCCAATTGTAATGCTATTGCCATTTACAAAGGACATGCTTCCTGGATTAATACCCGCAGAGCTTGCATCTAAAGGTAAAGCCGATCCTGCTCCTCCCATACCGTTTTGTTTTTCGCCAACATAACCCGTACTAAAAGCTTGAGCTTTTACAAGTACTGGGGAAGCCAATAAAGATAGTACTAATAGTTTTTTCATAGATTAATTTAAATTAATATTTAAGTATAAAATTACTTTATATGCAAGTATAGCAATAATATTTCAAATACTACACGTATTTAAAATTCCTAAGGTTGGGTAATTATTCAAAAAAAATAAATCTACCATTTTAGTTCATTTTTTTACCTTTGTTAGCATTATTTTTATTTTTGAATGAGAAAGATCCTGTTTTTTATATTCCTTGTATTTTCAAAAGCTATTAACGCATGCAATTGTCCACCATTTGAAGTTGTTTCAGCTAAGGTATGTTTCAATTACAACGTTGTTTTTTATGGTAAAGTTGATTCTGTGTCGGTTTCAAATGGATACAATACAGCTTATTTTACAATTCAGGAACTATACAAAGGCAAAGTGCAGCAACATGTAAAAATTAATTTTGATGCAACAACTGCTTGTATGATGAGTTTTTCTAAAAACGAAGAATGGTTGATGTATTGCTCTTTTCAGCGTTTTGATGAATTAGCCGTTAATTTTTGTGGGCATAGCCGTAAATATTTTAGTGATACTTCGCAGGATTTTTATCAATTGGCAGCACAACGAACTTTTGAAGAAGAAAAGTTGTTTTTAAGGTCTAATTTATTAATTCAACCCTTTGTTGAAAATGATAAATTTAATCAACAACAAGTTGATTTTAAGCCTCATAACAATCAACCGAGTGGGTTTAATAAATTGTTACTACTTTTGACCTCCTTTTTAGTAATGATAATTATATATATTGTAACACGAAAAAAAAATAAAAAAAATGATTAATCAATTTAAAGCTCACCCATGGCATGGTATCGCAATTGGCGAAGATGCACCCAAAATTGTAACTGCTTATATCGAAATTTTACCTACCGATACTGTAAAATACGAAATAGATAAAGAAAGCGGACATCTTAAAATTGATCGTCCTCAAAAATTTTCAAACATGGTTCCATGCTTGTATGGTTTTATTCCTCAAACGTATTGTGATGAAAAAGTGGCAGAATATGCTGCAAAAAAAGCTGGAAGAGAAGGATTAAAAGGCGATGGGGATCCATTAGATATTTGTGTATTAACATCTCGTGCAGTAACACATAGCGATATTATTTTACAAGCTGTAATTGTTGGCGGGTTTAGAATGCTAGACCAAGGTGAAGCAGATGATAAAATTATTGCTGTATTAAAAGGCGATGAAGTATATGAAAACTGGAAAGATATTGGAGATTGTACCGTGGCAGTTATTAATCGTTTAAAGCATTATTTCCTTACTTATAAAGGTATTCCAGGTGCCGAAAAACCTATTTGTGAAATTACACATACTTATGGTAAAGATGAGGCTTATGAAGTGATTAGAAGAAGCCAAGAAGATTATAAAAATAAATTTTTGATGTAATATTTTTTTATTATAACAGACTACATCTATTTGAATAACCATTAAATTTGACTACTTTTGCACACTCTTAAAAAAGAGCTTTAATTATTTATATTATTTTTTAAAAATGAAAAACCTTAGAAATATTGCCATTATTGCTCACGTTGACCACGGCAAAACAACATTAGTGGACAAAATATTACATACTGGAAAATTGTTTCGTGAAAACGAAGAGTCGGGTGAGTTAATCTTGGATAACAATGATTTGGAGCGTGAACGCGGAATTACCATTCTTGCTAAAAACGTTTCGGTACGTTATAAAGGAACTAAAATTAATATCATTGATACTCCTGGCCACAGCGATTTTGGTGGTGAAGTAGAGCGTGTGTTAAACATGGCGGATGGTGTGGTTTTGTTGGTAGATGCCTTTGAAGGCCCTATGCCTCAAACACGTTTTGTTACTCAAAAAGCATTGGCTCAAGGGAAAACAGTATTGTTGGTTATCAATAAAGTGGATAAACAAAACTGCCGTCCGGATGAAGTACACGATCAGGTATTTGATTTGTTCTGTAACTTGGATGCTACCGAAAAACAATTGGATTTTAGAACTGTTTACGGTTCATCTAAACAAGGTTGGATGGGGCCAGATTGGAAAAATCCAACAACGGACATCACCTATTTATTGGATCAAATAATCGATTTTTTTCCGGAAGCACCTGCTTATGAAGGAACATTGCAAATGCAAATTACTTCATTAGATTATTCATCGTTTGTTGGTCGTATTGCTGTTGGACGTGTATTAAGAGGCGTTATCAAGGAAAATATGGCGGTATCACTTGTTAAACGCGATGGTTCTATTGTTAAATCACGTATTAAAGAGTTATATACATTTGAAGGTTTAGGTAAACAAAAAGCTGAATCGGTTGATGCAGGCGAAATTGTTGCTATTACAGGTATCGAAGGTTTTGAAATTGGTGATACCATTGCTGATTTTGAAAATCCGGAAGGATTAACTCCAATTGCCATTGATGAGCCAACAATGAATATGTTGTTTACTATCAATAACTCTCCATTTTTTGGTAAAGAAGGTAAATTTGTTACTTCTCGCCACTTACGTGATCGTTTGTTTAAAGAATTAGAAAAAAATCTTGCATTGCGTGTTGAAGAAACAAATTCAGCCGATTCTTATTTAGTTTTTGGTCGTGGTATTTTGCACTTATCTGTTTTAATTGAAACAATGCGTCGCGAAGGATATGAGTTACAAGTTGGGCAACCACAAGTAATTATTAAAGAAGTGGATGGCGTTAAGTGTGAGCCTATTGAGTATTTAACGGTTGATGTTCCTGAACCGGTATCAGGTAAAGTAATTGAGTATGTGAGTCAACGTAAAGGTGATTTAAAAATAATGGAGCCTAAAGGCGATTTAATCCACATCGAATTTGAAATCCCTTCTCGTGGAATTATCGGTTTACGTAACAATATATTAACGGCAACTGCAGGTGAGGCTATCATGGCGCATCGTTTTAAAGCATTTGAACCTTGGAGAGGACCTATTCCTAATCGTGGTAACGGCGTTTTAATTTCGGGAGAACAAGGTACTTCTATTGCTTATTCAATTGATAAATTACAGGACAGAGGTAGCTTTTTTGTTGAAGCCGGTGATCCAATTTATATGGGACAAGTGATTGGTGAAAACAACCGTCAGGATGATATCGTAGTAAACATCACAAAAGAGAAAAAATTATCAAACATGCGTGCTTCAGGTACGGATGATAAAATGCGCATTGCACCAAAAATTAATTTTTCTTTGGAAGAAGCAATGGAATATATTCAAGCAGATGAGTATGTTGAAATTACGCCAAAATCAATACGTTTACGTAAAGTGTATTTAGATGAAACGGAACGTAAACGCAACGAGAAAAAATTTGCTCAATAGTATTTTGAGTTAATTTAGAATAAAAAATGCCTCCTGCAAATTTGCAGGAGGCATTTTAATTTTAGGATGGCTAAAAATGTGTAAGTTTGTTTATAACCCTTAATTAAAAAGTCAATGAAAACAGTAGTAATAATGTTGTCGGTAATAGTGCTTGGTGCTAATGCATGCATTGGAAAAGGTAAAACTAGCACACAGCAAAACACCTCCCATTTCCTAAAATTACAAGCATCTCTTTCCCTTCAAAAGCTGCCTTACCAAAGGCAGCTTTTTTCATTTTTAATACCCATGCAAGTAATTTAAATTTTATCTTTAATTAACAACTATTTATCGTTAAATAAGCGCAATAAATCAATAATAATATTATTTTTGTGCTTTGAAATTATTAAAAATAAAAATATGGCAACAAGAGACATTAAGGATGCAACACTTAGTTTAAAAACAGCTTATGAAAAGGCGGTAATTGAGTGGAATACTTCGCATCCAAGTTTTCCAAAACCTTTTTTAACTTGTGTTTATCGCTCTTCGCAAGAGCAAGATAAATTGTATGAACAAGGAAAAACTACAAAAGGTTCTAAAGTTACAAACGCAAAAGGTGGCTTGTCAGATAATCCACATTTTGAAAATTAACTCATGAAAAATATATTTTTAATTACACTTACATCTGTTCTTATTTCTTGTAATAACCAAATAGATAGTTCTGGCAATAAATCAAATGAGGCAAATCGGATGGAGAATATTGATTCTTTAATTCATAGTAAATCTGTGTTGGATTCTGCAATATCAAAAAATACGATGAATTTGCAATGTTTGTACTTAACAGCCGGAAGTTTTCAAAAAGGAGCTTGCAATCAAAAGGAATATTCAGAAACTTGGCGCATTTGGGAAAATTCATTACAACAAATTGCCACAGCTAAACACGAGTATTCCAGCGAAAGTATGGATATTTACGTTCAGGATGTATTTTATTATAAAGTCAATGGAGAATTATTTTGTCGTGACGAGTTTGTAAGTTTTATGAATTCGATTTGTTCTGATAAAGGTATGATACATAATAAAACATATTATTACAATGAAAGAGTTGTAGTTGATTCGCTGAGTTCTTTATACGATTCTGATAATGTAAAATTTGGTGTAGATTCTTGCCTTATTCCTTATTCTATTAAAATTAGAATACCTAATAATATTAATGAATTAAAAAAAATAATTGGAGCGGGTTTAAATTAATTAGCCTGAAAATCTCCAATTTAAAATAAATTTGAAATTTAGTTTATTATGATAAAATACATAACAAAATTAAAAACTACATTTTTTCTACTTTGCCTAATATTAGCAGGTTGTCAAATAAGTTCCAACAATAATGAGCCTAAAGTAATTAAAGAGATTAGGGATATTAAAGGAAGTTTTGTTTTTAATAAAAATACAAATGATTATGAGTATGATAAAAAAGAAGAATTAGAAAGATTATTTAAAAGTGTGAGTGATAAAGAAGAATTAGTACAACAACTTTATTCTTACTTAGATAATGAAAGTTTATCAAATTCGTATTTTAATGGAAAGCAATTACCAATTGGTAATATATGCTATCAGGCCCTATCTCAATTAATTTATTATGAACCAAATGATGAGCATGGTGATTTGAATCAAAACTGGAAAGGAAATGTAGAGCCTTATTCTAATTTAGAAAAATTGAAAGAAGCGAAACTACTTTTGAAAATAATAATAGAAAAAAAAACATATATATATCAATAGGCTTATGGCAACAATACCTTCAGTAATTAATGGAGTAAAAGTTGAATTCTCAACTTTGGTAGTAAACGATGTAGATCAAAAAATTGTTGATGCTCTTCGATTTTGCATTAAAAAGGATATAGCGTTTGGACATATTCTGGATAAAATTTATATTTCATCAGCAAATGATCAACATACAATGCCGAGCAGACACGCTCAAATGAAAGCTGTTGATATATCAAGGATTAATGGCATCAAAATAGTTGTAGGATATGCTGGTAGTGAAGAAGTTAAAGCAATAGTGGAGGCTATACAAAGGAAGTTTGATAGATTTGTTGATCGAAGAGAAAATTTCGGACCTTTTATTAAAACAAAATTGGGTAAGCCATTTTCAATATCAGGTCATAAGGATCATATTCATATTTCTGTAAATTAATGCTAATAAAAAACGTATTTGAATCAATTTCCAAGCATATTTGTCCCCTAAAAGCTGTCTTCATAAAGGCAGCTTTTTTCATTTTTAAAGCCAATGCAACTAATTTATTGTTTTATCCTCATTTAACTCATATTTATCGCTTATAAAATACTGTAAGTCAATAATAATTATACTTTTGTGTCTTTATTTTTTTTTAGCAATTTTTAAAAATTTCAACAATGAAATTACAAGGAAATTGATTATTGCTAAACTAGTTTTAACGTAACAGGTTTATAAAACCAGTTAGGTTTGGGTAAAAAAATAGTATTTTTTAGTTTATAAAACAGTTTAATAAATACACTACATGTTGACGATAAAAAAAAGTCAGATGGATGAAATGGAAAAAATAATGACCGAAAGGTTTATTAATAAAGTCGTCCAATTGTTAATCAAAGATTTTAATGCGTGTAGCGATGGAAATGCAGAAGATATTGAAAAATTGAAGTTGTTTGTGAAAAGATCATTTGATGCATCTGCAAAGTATAATTTAACAAAAAATGAAAGTATGACAGCTTACATTGTTTTATGTTTTTTGAATGGAGAAAATTTTTTAGAAACAAAAGAGTTTACAGTTTATAAATATTATTTAGAAAATAATTTTTATGATCCTAACAAATATATTTTTGAAATTCCGGATAAAACAGCAAAATAATGAAGGAAACAACCCAAAGAAGATTCACATCTTCTCCTTGTCCCTCAACGCAATCTAAACCTAAACAAAAAAGTAAAAAGGAAAGGTATGCCGAAAGGAAACAAATAATTAATGAAGGGAAAAGTAATTCGGACCCAGATGTTATTGCGGCAGCAAATAGGTTAGAAGCCGATAATAAGGCAGTAGAACGAGCAAACCTATCTGACCATGTTTACAGTTCTCATTTAAAGCCTGCACCGCCAGCACCAGAAGGTTGGAAACAATTAAATAATGAAGAGTTGAAAAAATTAGGTATTGATTCTAAAGATTTAGTAGATTCTAAAACTGGATTCAAGGCAGCAATTTATCAATCTGATTTTGAACAACCTCCTAAAACTGTAATCGCATTTGCAGGTACAGAAGGGGAATGGGCTGATGTGAAAGCGGACTTAACCCAAGGTGTGGGTATGGAAACAGAACAATACAATCAGGCGAGTTTATTGACAAGTAAAATAGCAACTTCATTAGGTCCTGGTAACATTGAAACTACTGGACATTCTTTAGGCGGTGGGTTGGCAGCAATGGGTAGTGCAAAAACAGGCTGCCAATCAACCACTTTAAATGCTGCAGGATTACACCCTAAAACAGCGGAAAGGTTAGAGGTAGACCGAGAAACACTAGCCGAACGTAGTAAAAATATTGAGGCATATCATTCATCTAACGATCCGCTTTCGGCTATGCAAGATAATAGTGGTTTGCTAAAGGGGGCAATTGTTGGAGCTATGTCCGCACTTCCAAGTGTTTATGGTGTTGTAGGTTCATCAGTTGCTGCCGTTGCGTTATCTGGTAACATACCTTCGGCATTGGGTAACAGGCACGAAGTGCCTGCAGCTCCGCAAAATCAATTATCCTGGAAAGATAAAATATTGCATCCTATTGATTCGCTTTTAATTGGACATGGAAGTTCTAAAGTGGTTGAAAATATTGAGCATCAAAAAAAGGGGGATGTAAATAAAATTTTAGCCAATCGTACTTTAACACTAATATATTTTTAATTTTAAATGATGAAATATAGCCTATTATACCTATTCTGCTTATTATTAACCAAATGTAAACCAACTAACGAAATGAAAAATTACAATGGAAAGGATTTTTTTGAAGAGCAATATTATCCGATAATTGATGCAATAGAGGAGTCAAACATTAATAAATTAGAGACTTTAATTAATGATGCAAATAAAAATATAAGAGGAAAAAATAATTTAACTTTTATATTTTATTCATTTCTTAAAAATAAGAAAGCTGTTTTTTCTTTTTTTATAAATAAAGGCGTTGACGTAAACCAAGCATTTGAAGAAGCTGACGGAGATTTTACACATATACTAAACATTGCAGCAAAGTTAGACGATGATTTTTATTTTGACAAACTTGTTGGTATTGCCAAGCTTGAAGTGAAGGATGAAAGAGGACTTTATCCTATACATGATGCAATAATGGTAAATAATAATAAACGCGTATTGCAATTGCTGGCAATGGGTGCAAATATTAATATTCAAGATAAATGGGGACAAACACCAGTTTATATGCTTTGTGCCTTAAACTATTTTGAGTTTGCCTACGAATTAATTGAAAAGGGAGCTAACCCTAAAATCCCCAATAATACTGGGAGCACTGTAGCTTTAATTATTCAAGAATTAAGTTTTCCAGTTACAACTAAGGCTTATAAATGGCAACAGAAAATAAAGGAAGAGTTAATTAAACAAGGCGTTACATTTCCAGTTAAACGACCTTGGGATAAAATGTAAATCCCTCACCTTTCCCAAATTTTCCAC
>CANFLQ010000047.1 GCA_947447995.1 Bacteroidota bacterium
AAACATAAATGCCATTGGCAAAAAATCGACGGGTGTGCTAACTGCTAAAAAAATTGACATATTTTTTCCTGCTTAATTTTTTTCTGAGTTCAATTTTAGGTATTTCTTTTGAAATAACCCAAAAATACTGAAACAAATCTATTACTTTTTGTGAAAAATTAACAGTCAGTTGATTTTATTTAGACAAAAGCGAACTTATCTACGTTCAATTAATAAAATCTTAAAATCTTTTGCATGTTCTTTACTTTGCTCGAACTGATATCACACACCTGCTTATATAGCAATTAAATCAATAGGATTCAGCACCTACCACATCTAAAAAATCAATTGCTTTTTTTTGATTCTTTCGGGTAATTTACAGTATAGTGTAAACCTCTGCTTTCCTTACGTTCTCTGGCATGTTTGATAATAATGTACGCTACATTTATCAAATTACGAAGTTCGCATAATTTGGTTGAAACGGTGGTTTTTAAAAATAGCGCTTCGTTTTCTTTGTACAAAATCTCTAACCTGTCGAATGCGCGCTGTAAACGTAAATTGGAACGAACAATTCCCACATAATTCGTCATGATAGCCTGCACTTCCCGCAAGGATTGTATGAGTAAAACCATTTCTTCGGGATAATTGGTGCCTTCGGCATTCCAATCCGGTATGGCATTATCCTCCAATTGCGGTATTATTTTTATTTGTTCAATGGCATCATTTGCTGCATGATGTGAGTATACAACAGCTTCCAGCAACGAATTAGAAGCCAATCGGTTTGCACCATGCAAGCCAGTTGACGAACATTCGCCAACGGCGTATAAACGTTTGATACTGCTTCTACCCTTTTTATCCACTTTAATTCCGCCACACATATAGTGTGCAGCAGGCACTACAGGGATAAAATCCTTCATCATGTCAATGCCAACACTCAGGCATTTTTGATAAATGTTGGGGAAATGTTTGAGTAACTCTTCTTTGTCCAAATGTCGGCAATCCAAGTATACATAGTCATCTCCACGAGTCTTCATTTCGTTATCAATTGCTCGTGCAACAATATCACGGGGGGCAAGCGATCCACGCTCATCGTACTTTTGCATAAACTCTTTGCCATCAATGGTTTTTAAGATGGCGCCAAAACCGCGCACTGCTTCGGAAACCAGAAACGACGGGTTTTCGGTAGGGTTGTATAACGATGTAGGATGAAACTGATAAAATTCCATCCCTTCTACCTTGCCTTTTGCACGGTATATCATTGCCACGCCATCGCCGGTGGCAATGGTTGGATTGGTGGTAGTTGCGTATACATTGCCTGCGCCACCGGTAGCCATTAAAATAGTTTTTGCAAGAATTTTTTCTACTTTATCGGTATGCAAATTAAGCACGTAAGCACCATAACACGTAATGTCGGGAGTTCTGCTGTTTACAACCACTCCCTTATGATGCTGGGTTAAAATATCAATAGCAAAATGGTGATCCAATATTTCAATATTAGGATGTTTGTGAATTTCGACCAGCAAAGCGCGTTCAATTTCAAAACCTGTATTGTCCTTATGATGTAAAATACGATGCTCAGAATGCCCGCCTTCCTTTGCCAAATCATATTCTCCACTTACTGTTTTATCAAATTTTGCACCCCATTTGATCAATTCATGAATACGTTCGGTTGATTCGGTGATTACCATACGCACCACTTCTTCATCACAAATTCCATCGCCGGCAATTAAAGTGTCCTGTATGTGTTTTTGGTAGGAATCCGGACTGTGCATTACGGCAGCAATGCCACCTTGGGCATATTTTGTATTACTTTCGTCCTCACTGGCTTTGGTAATCATACATACCTTACCATAAGCGGCTACTTTTAAAGCATAACTTAATCCGGCAATACCGGAACCGATTATTAAAAAATCTGGTTTTCTGATCATAGATTATGCTCTTTAAGTAATTTAGTATCTTTGCAATAAATAATTAACGCTCAAAAATAATAAAAGATGGACACAATTGTTAAAAAACCAACAATTATATATGCCGAAAGCACTCCTAATCCTGCTTCGATGAAATTTGTTGCTAACCGTATTTTGGTTGAGAATGGGGCAACGGCGCAATACCTTTCAAGAGCAGAAACAAAGGGTTCTCCGCTGGCTGCCAAGTTATTTGAATTGCCCTTTGTAAAGGCTGTTTTTATGACTGCTAATTTTATTACCATTACCAAAATTGACGCCTTGCAATGGGAAGAAATTACGCTTGAATTGCGTGATTTTATTCGTGTTTACATCAGTGAAGGAAACCCTATTATCAATGAACTTCCCACCACAGAAATGCCTGTTGACAATACCTTTGACAAAAAAGAAGAGGTATTTATGGAACATAAAACACCTACAACTGAAATTGAAGTGAAAATTGTAGAAATACTGGAACAATATATTCGCCCGGCAGTTGAAGGCGACGGAGGCAGCATTACTTTCAAAAATTTTAATGAAGGCGTTGTAACCGTTCAATTACGTGGCTCTTGCAGCGGATGCCCATCATCCACCATTACATTAAAGGCAGGAATTGAAGCATTGCTTAAAAAAATGATTCCGGATGTAAAAGAAGTTGTTGCGGAGGCAATGTAATTAGCGTATTTTTAAAACGTAAACCCTAAAAAATGTAACAATGAAAAAATCAAATTTTGAAAAAACGTTAAAAATTGTGTTATTAACCGGAATAGTTTCGGTTACATTTACACAATGTAAAAAAAACAAAGACGAAACTCCAACAGTTAGTTCAACGGTGGGGGTAACAACAGCCAGCTATTCTTCTCCCAATGATTTTTTTACTAAAAACGGAGTACAGTTGCAAACTTATACCATTAATGGAACTACAGGAGGAACATTTACTTCCCCTCAAGGAACTGTAGTAACAATACCTGCAAATGCATTTGTAACTGGCGGAGCTGCTCCTATAACAGGCAATGTTAAAATTGAATTTAAAGACATCTATAAAATGAGTGATATGTTGCTTTCCAACATGTCTACCCAAACAGCCACTGGGCCATTAAAATCGGCCGGAGAGTTTTTTATTAAGGCCATAGTAAATGATACTGCAGTTTTATTAGCCAATGGTAAAAAAATACAAGTAGAACAACCTTTTAATGGGCAAGCAAAAGATTCTGCCATGAGGCCCTTTGTTTTAAAGGTAGACGCTTTGGCTGGAGCAAAAGGAAATCCGGCATGGGCTAATAATCAAATGGATGGACTAACGCCGTCAATCACATCCTACGTATATAGTTTGTATCAATTTGGCAACCCTGCACGTTCGGGAACATGGTGTAATAGCGATAACTCCAACTATTTTTCGGGTTATCTGCAAACAAGTTTAACGATTCACCCCACAGATAGTACAATTGCACCTTTTTCAAATATATTTTTGGTATTTACAGGTGTTAACTCTATGGTGCATGTTTACCAAGGTTATGGATCATTCAACTTTCCATATTTATATGCTCCTGTTGGATTACAGTGTACTGTAGTTACCTTAACTATAAATAACAATAAAGTATATTCTTCATTTACGCCTATAACCATTAGTGCAAATAAAACGGTGAATGTAAGTGTAACAGAAACAACAACAGAGGCATTTAAAACCAAATTAAATACGCTAAATTTATAAGTACACTAAATCCCCTAAAAAACGATGTAATTGCTGTTTTTTAGGGGATTTTATATTTGTCTTTTAAGCAGATACTTATCTTTAATCAATTAAAAGTAATATTGTAATACAAGCAGCGCAATTTTAATTCAGATTGTCTGTATTAGTTACACAACCCTAAAACTCAACGTATTAACGAAAAAGAGCTCATAAAAGGTTGCCTGGAAGGTAGTGAAGCGTCATACAAGACACTTTACGATTTTTATTATAGTAAGATGTTTAATGTGTGTTTGAGGTATGCTAGGGACAGGGAAGAAGCGCAGGATATGATACAGGAGGGTTACGTTAGAGTATTTAAAAATTTACATCAGTACGATTTTCAAGGTTCATTTGAAGGTTGGGTAAGAAAAGTAATGGTAACTACTGCAATTAACTATTTTCGAAAAAATAATTTAAGAAGCATCACAGATTACGTTGATAATAATATTCTTTTAACCATAGGGAGTAATTATTATGCGATGGAAGAGAGTGATTCCCTAAGCCAACTTAAAGCAAATGACCTATTAGCTATTATTCAAAAACTTCCTCCAGTATATAAAATGGTGTTTAACTTAAACGCAATTGAAGGGTATACACATAAAGAAATAAGTGAAATGATGGGGATAAATGAAAGTACTTCAAGATCTAATTTAGCGAAAGCCCGTGCTAAATTGCAGGAAATGATACTTCCACTTATGCAACAGAAAAAAATGAGTTATGCAGGATAGTGAAAAAAATAAAATTGACGAAATTTTTAGAAACGCTTTAAAGGATCTTCCTGAAGAATCGTCTACCGTTGTAGGATGGAACAATTTAAAGCAACAGATGGTAAACGAAGGTTTTAAATTAACCACAATTAATAAATTTAATAAAGTATTACAAATTTCTATTGCCTCAGCACTATTATTAACAACAGGTATTGTTGCATATTTGATGATTAATAAAACTGATGTAAAAACTAATAACGATTCTTTAAATAAAATAGGGCAAGAAGTTAGCACTAAAAAAAATGATAAAATTGAATTGAACGAGTTAAGTAGTTGCATCGATAATTTTAATAATACAATAAATTTTAACAACAATAGTAATGTGTTGGATAGAGAATTTACTTGTGCAAAAACAAAAAATAATTTTAATACTAATTTTACTCAAAAAAATACAACTTCAAACAAAAAAAATACTGTATCAGCAATAAGTATAGAAGATAATAAACAAAACAATACAGATGCCGATAATGCCAAATTTGAATTGGAGGCAAGTACAACAGAAGAGTTAACAAACAGTAATACAAACGATAACAATATAACTTGTGTTGATTCGGTTGCAACTATACCCGATACTTTATGTAAAACAGACGCAACGCGTACTGTAATTTTAGTTGACACGTCATATAAAAAATACGCATTTGGTATTTATGTTTCATTGGATAAAAATAGTTATGCAATACAACAGGTAAATAACAACTTGTTTGGAGGTACAGCGGATTATGGTGATGCAATTAAAGGAAGGGTGTTAGGTGCAGAATATAGTATAGGATTAGCGGGTGGATATAAAACATCTAAAAGGGTATTAATTGAAACGGGGCTTTTTTATTCTCAAAAGAAAAAAATTGATTATGTAAGTAAAACGTATCGTACATTAACAAGTTTGGATGATACGTCAGCTTGGTCGGATAATAAATTTAGTTATCATTATAAGGCACAATACATTCAACTATTTTTAAAAATGAAACTATATTTTTTGGATAAAGAAAAGTTTAGATTGTTTGTTGCTCCTGGATTTATTTTTGATACCAATTTACCTGTTTCGCAAAAAAATAACAGCTATTATCAATTTGAAAGTAAAACTGCAAACAAGTATACAAAACAAAAATATACCTTTGAAACAGGCTCTATTGGTACTAATTTAACTATATCATCTGGCATAGAACTGAAACTGCAAAATGATTTTTTAATTTCCTTTGAACCTCATTATATTTACGGATTAAATCAATTGGTTAAATATAAAAATATTGAATCGGTATTGCCAGTAAAACATTACAATCGCAGTATTGGTATGGGCGTTAGGTTTATAAAAGAATTTTAAGTTTTACTTTCAAAATTGTTTATTGTTTTGATAAATATCTTTTTCTATTAATTTAGAATATCATTACTTTTGCTGCATGACAAAAATTAGGAAATCGTTTGCCGCATTGTTTTTATTTGCCATAATTTTTATTTCATTTGTTAGTTGTAAAAAAGATAAATTAGAGGAAGTATCAATAATAAATTCCGAATCTACTACACAATCATATAATACGCCACTTTCAAATTTTTATAATGCTTTAGGAGTTGCCGAACAAACGGATACTATTAGCGGAACAGCTGGAGGAACTTTTACAACTCCTCAAGGAACAATTGTAACAATTCCTCCCAATGCGTTTATAAATTTAGATGGAACACCTGTAACTGAAAAAATAACAATTAAATTTAAAGATATATATAAGAAAAGCGATATGTTGCTTTCCAATGCACCTTCTCAAACAGCTTTGGGGCCACTAAAATCGGCAGGGGAGTTTTTTATAATGGGATTGCAAGCAAAAGATAATAGTCCGGTTTCAATTGCTGTTGGTAAAAATATTTTTGTTCAGCAGCCTTCAATGGGTAAAGCTATTGATACCTTAATGACTCCCTTTGAATTAAACCCAACTATTTTATCAACTACTACTAATAAAGTATGGCAACCTATTTCTGTACCAACCTTTACAGTAATTAAAACCGATACCGTCCGTTTTCCACCACAATTGCATCCAGATGTTTACATATATGGAATGTATCAATTCAAAACTCCTAATAATACAGGATCGTGGTATAATACAGCTAACTCCAATTACTTTTTAAGCACTCCAAAAACAAATTTAACGATACATCCCAATTTTGATACTACAGGTTATTATATAAATATTTTTTTGGTTTTTACAAACGTTACAAGTACCGTTGCTGTGTATAAAAATGTGAAAAACAATGCCAACTTCACTTATCAAGAAGCACCATTAAATGAAAGATGTACAGTAGTAGCATTGGCTACAAAAAAAGATACTATTTACTCTGCTTTTATTCCGCTAACCATTAGTGCAGATAAAACTATCAATTTTGAGCTTATCAAAACCACCTCTATTGCATTTAAAACAGCATTGAGAGCCTTGGATTAATTACTTCTTTATTCGTACTATTAGTAATTATAAATAAGTAAGAGTTTTTATTTTTTTTAAACGTCGTCATAAAAGAATGTGCTGGCGTTTTTTTTTATTTTATTTCCCCCCCTTAATAAAACGTATTGCGTTTATCATAGCAGAGCCTTTAATAATATATTATTTATACACTTACCATTTAAAACTAAAAATCATGAAAAAAATAAACCTATTCATCGCAAGCTTTGCCTTTGCAAGTTTAAACTTGGCAATTGCTCCTAGAAGCTGTCGGGCACAAGCAACGGTAACCATTCCATCAAATGTAACAGCGCCTAAAATAAAAATGGATGCCGTTTTAAAAATCACAGCTGTAAATGCTAAAAGCAATATAACACTACAAAACTATAGTAACGATTCTATTTCGAGTGCTGGTTTATGCTTTAGCACAACTCCTAAACCTGAAATTACAAATAATACTACCCCTGTATATGCTCTAGAAACGTATACCTATAACGCTGTTACTATGAATAATTTAATACCTAATACTACTTATTATGTTAGACCTTATGCAACAAACTCTGCGGGTACTACTTATGGTAACGAGGAGGTATTCACAACTAAAATTGCTACTATGGCAGTAGTTAAAACCGATACAATTACAAATATTACGGCAACTACAGCAGCTGTGTATGTAAAAGTATCTGACGATGGTAACGACCCTAATACCAAACACGGATTTTATTTTAGCACATCTCCTAATCCAACAAAGGCAGATAGCAGTAATACTGGATATATAAATTACAATTACAACACAAATTATAATATGTATAATTTAATCCCAAATACTACCTACTATATTAGGGCTTTTGCAACTAATATGATTGGAACGGCTTATGGTAAAGAGCAGCAATTTACAACTGAAAATGCAACTTTAGCCACAGTACAATTTAATGTTATTGCAAATGTTACAGCATTTTCTGCGGTTGATAGCTTTCAATTAATCAATATCGGTAACGACCCTAATACAGTTAGTGGAGTATGTTATAGCCAATCTACAAATCCAACTATTGTAAATAATAATTTTATTCAGGCGTATGGTTCGCAAACGTATACTGTTAATATAGCTAGTTCAGTTAATTCAGTTAGTTTAAATCATTTAACTCCAAATACTACATATTATGTTAGAGCCTACGCAACTAATATTGCTGGCACAGCTTATAGCACTGAATTATCATTTACTACTAACAATGCTGCTTTACCAACAATTGCTACTGATACTATTAAACAGATAACTGCTACAACAGCTAATGCAATTGTTAGTTTAGTAGATAACGGTAACGACCCAAATACAAGATATGGATTTTGCTTCAAAACATCCGCTGATCCAACTATAGCGGATAGCAGCATAGCAATTAATATGCTCAATTATTATCCCATAAATAATGGTTATAGTAATATGTCTAAATTAATACCAAATACTACCTATTATGTAAGAGCGTATGCTACAAATGTTATGGGTACCACTTATGGTAAACAAATGCAATTCACCACTGGTATTGCAACTTTACCAATCATAAAAACGGATTCAATTACATACATTACATCATTTTCTGCAACAGCATTTATTAATATAAAAAGCATTGGTAACGATCCTTATGCTACTGGTGGAATATGCTATAGCACTATACCAAATCCAACAATTAATACTGCTACTGCAGTATCATTTTATGGAACGTATACAGTTACTCCAACTATGAGTAGCTTCGGTAATTTAACGGCAAATACTACTTATTATGTAAGAGCCTTTGAAACAAATGTTGCCGGAACTGCTTATGGTAATGAGTTAACATTTACTACTGCTGGTTGTATTGCTCACTATACAACATCGTATGACAGCATTAATAAGAACAATAATGTATTTACATTAACCGTGGATTTAATAACTTCAAGTGTTGCTAAACGTTATAATTGGGATTTTGGCGATGGCAGCACTGATACACTTGCAGCACCTAACCACAACTACACTAGCGATGGCGTATATAATGTTTGCTTGAAAATTTTCACTTCGCAATTTGACTCATGTACCTATTGCCATACCATTGGTAGAGATGCCCAAGGAAATGTTTATAGAACTAGCGGTTTCTCTTTAAAAGTAGTAAATAAAAGTGCTGTAACAGGTGTTGAAAAAAATAAAAAAAATGAAACAACTTTTTCTGTATTCCCAAATCCAACTAACGGTGAAGTTAAAATTATGTTTGACCAAACAATTAACAACACCAGTTTAAAATTGTTGAACTTAACCGGACAAACAGTGTTTGAACAAAGCAATATCAGCAATAATGTGTATACGTTTGATATTGTAGGACAGGCAAATGGGATGTATGTTTTAGAGGTAAATCAAAATGGAAGTATTAGCAGAACTAAAGTGATTAAAGAATAAGTTTAATATAATTTTAAAATAAAAGATTCAACATGTTTTTAAGAATGTTGGATCTTTTATTTTAATTACATCCGTTGTTTCTATAACCTTTCCTCTTTCTCCACCCAATCACCATTTTTTTTGATCAGTTCAATTAAAGCATCTACTGCATTTTCAGAATTTACGTTGCGTTCTACAACGTTTTGCCCTTTGTACAACGTTATTTTTCCAACTCCAGTTCCCACATATCCATAATCGGCATCCGCCATTTCGCCTGGCCCGTTTACAATACAGCCCATGATGCCAATTTTTAACCCTTTTAAATGATCGGTGCGCGTTCTGATTTTTTGGGTGGTTTCCTGTAAATCAAATAATGTTCTTCCGCAAGACGGGCAAGAAATATATTCCGTTTTTGAAATGCGAGAACGCGTTGCCTGCAATATTCCAAATGCCGTAGCATTAATATTCCTTGCCCCCCGCCCTGGGGGGAGCTGTTGTACACTCCCTTTAGGGCGGGGGCAATTTACCCACACTCCATCGCCAAAACCATCTAAAAATAAAGCGCCTATGTCGGTTGCCGAATGTAATTGAAACGTTTCTTCCGATACATTTTTATAATTACGTTTAATAATAACAGGAGCATCACATTTATTTTGCATCAGTTCCATAAACATACGGCGTTGCTCTGCCATACCGTGTTCATTGGATGTTTCAAAAACTAAAACTACTGTATTATCATTCTCAAATGCTAAATGTTGCGTAATTAAATCATCAATATCTACCGACACAAAATTAATTTCTGTCGATTTATTTTTGGCTTGCAAAAATTCTTTTGTGTTGAACAACGGATAACATCTTGTTTTATTTTTTAAACTTTCCCAGGTTTTGGAATTGTATATCAACCCTAATGTTCCAGGAATTTCAAAATCAACTTTGGTATCACCAACAAATATATAATCACACGCCTGATCGGTTAAATTCCATTTATCCATTGGTACCGAATAATTATAACCAACAGCAAAAAAGGTAGCAGGTGTAATGTTTGCTTTATCACTAAAATCAGCAATTACACGAGGAACGTTATGTTCACCGATATTAAGAATTTGATTGGTAACACGCTTTTTAAATTCATAAGGATTGTAAGGCAATTCAAAGTTGAACTCTGGTATTGCTTTATGCGATGCTCTGTTAGTATACCGTTCTACAAGGCTTTTGGCTATTGGTATCTCAAATTCCGGCTCTTCGGTTAACGAAACTCTGATCGTATCGCCAATACCATCTTCCAGCAATGATCCAATACCTACTGCCGATTTAATGCGCCCATCTTCCCCTTCGCCAGCTTCGGTAACACCTAAATGTAAAGGGTAGTTCATGCCCGACGCATTCATCTTTTGTATTAATAAACGATAAGCCTCTACCATTACCAAGGTGTTGCTGGCTTTCATGGATAGCACAATGTTGTAATAATTATTGTCTTCGCAGATACGTAAAAATTCCAAAGCGCTTTCTACCATGCCTTGCGGCGTATCGCCGTATCTACTTAAAATACGATCGCTCAGCGAACCATGATTGGTGCCAATACGCATAGCGGTACCGTATTCCTTGCAAATTTTAACCAAAGGAGTAAAGCGTTTGCGAATACGCTCCAACTCTATTTCGTAAGCATCATCTTTATAGTCAATGGATTCAAATTTTTTCTTATCTGCATAATTTCCAGGGTTTACCCTTACTTTTTCTACAATACGCGCAGCTAGTTCAGCGGCATTGGGCGTAAAATGTATGTCGGCAATTATCGGAGTAGTGTATCCGCGGGCTCTCAGCTCTTTTTTAATCTTCTCTAAATTCTGTGCTTCAGTAACGCTAGGTGCAGTAATACGTACATATTCACAACCAGCATTTATCATACGTATACTTTGTTCAACGGTAGCAATAGTATCCATGGTATCAGTGGTAGTCATGGATTGCACCCTAATAGGATTGTCGCCTCCTAGCGGAATATCACCAATATTAACAACACGTGTTTTATAACGCGAATAGTGAGTAAGGCTGTTACAGTATAATAGATTCATCGCTATATTCTAAATTAAATAATTACAAACTTAAGAAATTATCCAACCTTAAAGGTAGTGTACATAAAAATGCTGAAGTAAAAAATTACAATCCGCTATCTTTTAATATCATTACCTCAACGCGAATATTTTTTTCAATTGCCTCCAACGTTTTAGGGTTTTCAACAATCATTTTAGTTCCTCCAAAACCTTTGGTTTCTATAAAGTGTTTATTAACGCCTTTTTGCACCAAATATTTTTTGATAGCTTCAGCTCGATAAAAGGATAGCTTTTTGGCGCTTCCACTAAAATACCATTCGCTACCTTTTTTCTTATAGGCCTTATTTTTTTTGCAACGATTGTTACCATTGGTATATCCTTGCAATTCTATTCTTACCTCGGGATTATTTGTTAAATAATTAAGTAAATAATTAAGCTCCTTTTCCGATCCTTTTTTAAGTGCATACGTATTGGGATAAAAATATATATTGTTCATCACAAAATTATCTCCAGCTTTTAAGGGCTTTAAATAAATATCAAATATGTTGCTATCGGGATGAATATATTCGCTGATAATAATGCTGTGGTCAAAATTTTTATACCCTGTTGCCGAACATTCAACGTTATAATTTTTCCCTTTTTCGATGGCTATTTTATAACTGTATTTTCCTGTATTTATAATGTTAACAGCATTACCTGTTAGCTCTTCTTTAATTTTTAAAACGGCTTCCACATTTTTGTTCTTTATGCTTTCTTCTTTTATAGTAACAAAAATAGTATCTAACACTGTTTTTTGAGCAGGTACAGCAATTTTTGCAAGTGTTTTTTGTATTGCTTTTTTAGATGCAGATTTAGGTTCATCTTCATCAATACAAGGGAAATGAATTGCTTTCACATTCATCGTATCCTTAGCTTCTATCATTTGTAAAGTATGTCCGCAATTAGAAGCCGAAGTACTTAATACACAAAAATAATAAGCTTCCGCTTTTTTAACCTTCAATTGAAATTGAGGTAAATCAAACGTCACTTTATCAACATCTTTATTTTTATGAAAATCAGTTAATTTTAATGGTTTCATTTTGCCATAAAAAACTTTATTGCAAAAATCATCCTTACTGTATTTATAAACATATACCACATAGCTATCTGTTAAGTTGATCGGATTTATTTTACAGTCAATTACCCCTTCATCCGTTGCAATTATTTTATACCAAAACGAAAACTGATCGCGATGTTCGTAAAATACAATTTGATTAATGGCAGCCGAAACTTGATTTGCTTTAGCCGGATTGTTTTTGATAATCGGTATTATTAGCAATTTTGATTGACTGCAATCAAAATTGCTGTATTCATTAATAATATTTTGAGCAAAGCTAAAGGAAACAAACACCCACACAAAACAGAAGAGATACGCCTTTTTATGAATGCCAAATGGGTACATAATACAATAGAGTTAAATGCAAATATATCTAAATTAATATCCAAATGTAAATGGATGCACAAAGCATTTATAAGATTTAACCTGTTTATAAAAACTTTGGTTTTATGTTAAAAACCACATCAATATTATTTATACTTTTGCAGCTATGGCAAATCAAGACGATATTTTTAAAAACATTATTTCCCACTCAAAGGAGTATGGGTTTATTTTTCAAAGCAGCGAAATTTATGACGGTTTAAGCGCTGTTTATGATTACGGACAAATGGGCGTTGAGCTCAAAAAAAACTTGCGTGATTATTGGTGGAAAGCAATGGTGCAAATGCACGAAAATATTGTAGGTATTGATGCTTCCATATTTATGCACCCTACTACTTGGAAAGCATCTGGACATGTTGATGCTTTTAATGACCCTTTGATAGATAATAAAGACAGTAAAAAACGTTACCGTGCCGATGTATTAATTGAAGAACACGTTGCTAAAATAGAAGGTAAAATTCAAAAAGAAATTGATAAAGCAAAAGAACGTTTTGGCGAATCGTTCAACGAAGAAACTTTTTGTTCCACCAATGCGCGTGTGTTGGAAAATCAGGCAAAAGCCGATGCTATATTGAGTCGTTTTAAAACTGCTTTGGAAAATAATGACCTTGCCGATGTTCGTCAAATCATCATCGATTGCGAAATTGTTTGTCCTATATCCGGTTCCAAAAATTGGACAGAAGTACGTCAGTTTAATTTAATGTTCAGCACCTCAATGGGTGCTGTTACCGAGGATTCTAATATCATTTACCTTCGTCCAGAAACGGCACAAGGAATTTTTGTGAACTTTTTAAATGTACAAAAATCGGGCAGAATGAAAATTCCGTTTGGGATTGCACAAACCGGAAAAGCTTTCAGAAATGAGATTGTAGCACGTCAATTTATTTTTCGGATGCGTGAATTTGAACAAATGGAAATGCAATTTTTTGTTCGCCCAGGCACCGAAATGGAATGGTATAACTACTGGAAAGATGCGCGCATAAAATGGCATAAATCATTGGGAATGGGCAATGAAAATTACCGTTTTCACGATCATTTAAAATTAGCACATTATGCCAACGCTGCTTGCGATATTGAATTTAATTTCCCTTTTGGATTCAAAGAACTGGAAGGAATTCACAGCCGTACCGATTTTGATTTAAAAGCTCACGAACAATTTTCAGGAAAAAAATTACAATATTTTGACCCTGAAATAAATCAAAATTATGTGCCGTATGTAGTAGAAACATCAGTAGGTTTGGACAGGTTGTTTTTATCGGTACTGTCAAAAGCCTATACCGAAGAAAAATTAGAAGACGGAACAACCCGAATTGCATTGAATATTCCTGCATTTTTGGCCCCGATAAAAGTAGCTATATTGCCTTTGCTGAAAAAAGATGGCTTACCCGAAAAAGCGCGTGAAATAATGGACTTATTAAAATTTGACCATGCTTGCACTTTCGATGAAAAAGATACTATTGGTAAACGTTACCGCCGACAAGATGCTATTGGAACACCGTTTTGTATTACCATTGATCATCAAACACTTGAAGACAATACCGTAACCATCAGGCACCGCGATACCATGAAACAGGAACGTGTTGCCATTGAGCAATTACAGCAAATTGTGGAAGAAAAAGTAAGTCTGAAAAAAGCACTAAAAAGTTTAAACTAAAAAAACTAAGCACTATTTGACTTTAAAATTTTCATATAAATTGCAGTAATTTTTTTTAAAATCCCGAAATAAAAATCAGATAGTTCGTGCGATTTTAAAATATTCTTATATCTTTGCTATCCTTTTCGGTATAAACTATTTTTTTTGCCTGATTAAAGGAGTTTTATAGGCTTTTAAAAATAAAAAAAATGAACACAAATTACATGCCCAAAAATCGCTTTTTCACTATTGGATTAGCTACATTTTCACAAAAAAATGCCTTATTCGCAAATCCATTAATTGTAAATTTTACAAATTTTGTATACCCGTTCAGCAAGTCTGTTCAGCTATTATTTACTGGAGTTATGTTAGTTTTAGCAATGCTACCAGGTCAATTGTTTTCTCAAAGTACAACTACAATTTTTGATTCTGCAGGAACATTTACATGGATAGCTCCTGCGGGGGTTAGTTCTATTACCGTTCAAGCCTGGGGCGGTGGTGGTGGTGGAGCTTCTACTGGAGCATCTAATGGGAGTGCTGGCGGCGGCGGTGGCGCTTTTGCAACCTCTGTTATTACCGTTGTTCCAGGAACAACATATACATTACAAGTAGGAAAAGGTGGGGCAAAAGGTACAGGGTGTCCAATACCTACCAGTGGTGGGGATGGAACAAATTCATGGTTTAATACTTCAACAACTTTATTTGCAAATGCAGGAAAAGGCGGAAAGGCTCCTATTTTAGGGGCATTTGGAATACAAGTATCGCCAGGTGTTGCAGGTACTGGTGGAGTGGCATCTACAGGTGCAGGAATTGTTTCTTATGCTGGTGGTGATGGGTCTGTTGGAGGAACAAGTATAGGACTTGGTCCAGCTGGTGGTGGTGGTGGCGGATCAAGCGCAGGGTCAAGTGCTATTGGAGTTAAAGGCGATCCCGCATTAGCAGCATCAGCTCAAACTCTTGGTGGTGGTGGAGGTATAGCTCCTTCTGGTGGTGGCTATGGTGGTCAGGGTGGAGGATACAACAATATGAACGGGTTTCTTAATGGTGTTGACGGTTTTGCTCCTGGTGGCGGCGGCGGTGGTGCAGGAAACAGAAGCTCTTCTTCTTGTATTGGATTTAATACCAATGGAGGAAATGGTGCACATGGAAGAATAATAATTATTACTGGACAAGCTGTATTTAATCAAGCTAGTTCATGGACAGCCCCTGCCTGTGTAACATCAGTAATTATTGAAGCCTGGGGCGGCGGTGGCGCAGGTGGTGGTAATGAAACAGATCAAAACGGCGGCGGCGGCGGCGGCGGCGGTGCATATAGCAAATCGGTGATTACTGTAACTCCCGGACAAACGTATGCAGTAACTATTGGTACAGGAGGCGTTGGTATTGCTGGCGCAGCAGGAACAGCAGGAGGGGACTCTTGGTTTAAAGATGCAACAACAATTCTTGCAAAAGGAGGAACGGGTGGAAATGCCCCAGCAGGAGCTGGCGGACTTGCTGGTTTAGGAGGTTTAGCATCCGCCGGTATTGGAACTGTAAAATATAGTGGCGGTAATGGCGGCGCAGGCAATACCAATGTTGCTGGTTTTGGTGCTGGTGGAGGATCTTCAGCAGGCTATACTGCAAATGGAACAGTAGGTAGTGATGCAGGTACATTTGCTACCTCTGCTACACCTGCTAAAGGAGGCGTAGCCCCCAACGGTGGTGGTAACGGTGGCGATGGCCAAAATACTATATTAAGTGGTAACGGGCAATCGGGCTTTAATCCTGGCGGTGGCGGCGGCGGAAGCAGCGATATTGAATTGGGAGCAAATGTTTCTGGCGGCGTTGGAGCTAATGGAAGAATAATTTTAAACTATTCAAGTTCCGAGGTTATTATAGGAAGTAATGCCGTTGTAGCAGCTACGGTGTGTGCAGGTTATATAAATGTTCCGCTTCACAGTTTTTCTTTAACGGGTTATAATAGTTGCAATTTAGAAACAGGAATAAGTTTTGTAACTACAGGAACTTATGTTGCCAGCGAAGTTGTTAAATATTCACTATACTACACAACTACCAACGTATTTTCCACAACTAATTTAGTAACTTCTACATCTGTGTCTACAGGAACTGGAACGCATACTTTCCCTTCTATTAACAGAAAAGCAGGGTATTATTGGGTTACTATGGATATAGCCAATACAGTTACCGATGGGCATACAATTGGATTAAATGGAACAGTCCCAGCTAATATTATAGCTTCTCCAACACCAACAGGGTCAAGCGTTGCAAGTGGAACTCAAACGTTTAAAAACCCACCTAAATTAACCAGCGCACTTACTGCATCTATCTGTAGCGGAATATCTTTTACATATACTCCAACAAGTGCTGTGGCAAGCCCAACATATACATGGACGCGTGCTACCATTACTGGAATCACTCAACCTGGAACATCAAACAGCGGGAACGTGAATGAAGTACTTACCAATACAACTTCCGCTCCTATCAATGTTACCTATATTTATAAAACATCTTCTCCTGCCAATGGATGTACATCCGTAGTGGGAGAAAATGTTATTGTAACCGTAAATCCATTACCAAATGGAAGCGTTACAGGAAACTCCATTTGTGGAGGATCTGATATAGGTAAATTAACTTGGACTTCTACCGCAGGAACAGGTCCTTTCACTATCATTTATAATCCAGGAGCAATTTCTAAATCAGGTGTTTTAAGTTCAACCGCCTTTACTGTTTCGCCAAACCCTACAGTAAATACAACGTACACAATAACATCTGTAACAGATGCAAATGGCTGTAAAAGTACCAACGGTTTTACAAAAGATACAGCAACTGTTAAAATTACAAGTGCAGCAATTGTAATTACGGCAAACCCTAGCAATATAACAACTTGTGCGGGAACAAGTACTACTTTTTCTGTAACAGCCTCTGGAGTTTATGCTTATGTTTGGGAAGTAAGTACAAATAATGGTAGTACATGGGCAAATGTTACAGTTGCTGCTGCTCCTCAACCAACTTACACAAACGAAACTACAGCTAAACTTGTTTTAAATACAATAACCCCAGCACATACTGGTTATGTATACCGTGCAGTATTAAGTCAAAGTCCAGCATGCTTTAGTGCCACTAAAACAAGCACAACAGCTACATTAACAGTAAATCCGATACCAGTTTTAAATAGCACAACAGCTACAACAACAATTTGCAGCGGAACTGTATTTACGTATACACCTACCAGTGCAACAAGCGGAACTACATATACTTGGAAACGCGCCACAATAAGCGGAATAAAAGAATTAGGAACAACTGGCGCATCGCCTATTAATGAAATTCTAACAAATACAACTAAAATTTCTGAGGATGTAACATATAAAATTATTACATCCGCAAGTAATTGTTCCGACACCGTAGGCGAAAAAATAATTGTAAGTATTACACCATTTACTGTATTAAATAGTTCATTAACTCCTTTTCCTATCTGTAGCGGAACTGCATTTAATTACGATCCATCAAGCACAACTATGGATACAGCGTTTACTTGGACAAGAGCTACGGTTTCTGGAATAGAAGAACTAGGTATATCGGGAACAGATAAAGTAATAAATGATACGCTTACAAATATTACAACATCACCTATTGATGTTAAGTACGTTTATGTTACTACAACTACCAATTGTAATGTTGGAGGTGCAGGAGATACTGTTGTTGTAAAAGTTAATCCAAATGGCACCCTTACATTAACATCGGTCTTTAATACCGATCATCAAAGTGTTTGTGTAAATACGCCAAACGCCATAATAACCTATACCGTAGGTGGTAATGCAGTAAATGCAAAAGTAGATGGATTACCTCCAGGAGTAACTGGAAATTACGCTGCTGGTATTTTAACAATTAGTGGAACACCTGCAGTTTCGGGTGTTTATACTTATTCTGTTTCATCTATTGGAACCTGTCAGCAGGATTCGATAATTGGTACGGATACCGTAGGCTTAAGTTTAATTACACCAATTGGGTCAAATGACCAATGGATTTGTTTAAAAACAGCATTGGATACTATTAAATATGCAGTTGGTGGTGCAAGTCAAGGCGCAATTGTTACTGGCTTGCCCGATGGCGTTATAGGGCAATTTGCTGCGGGAGTACTTACTATTTCAGGAACTCCAAGTGTTTCGGGTGGATTTACTTATACAGTTACTACAACTGGATCTTGTGCAGCAAGTAGCTTAACTGGTAAAATTAATGTTGGATTAGGATTGATTTCTGCAATTGGTTCGGATTCGCAACATGTTTGTTTAAATACGCCTATTATTAATATTTCGTATAGAATTGTTAATGGAGATGTGCCACCGCCAAATGTTATAGGCTTACCATCTGGATTAACAGGTTCAATAACAAGTCCGGGAATATTTACTATTGTTGGTACACCTACCGTTGCAGGTTTATTTACGTACACAGTTACTGCAAATGGCAGCTGTTCAAACAACTCCTGGGTAAGAGGTTACTTAACAGTAGGCGTGGGAAGAGTTTCGCCTATTGGTACCGATTCGCAAATTGTATGTCAAAATACCCCAATTAAACCTATTGTTTATTCTTATATAGGCGATTCAATTCCTGATGTTAAGGGATTACCTGGAGGTTTAATAGTTGGAGCTACTGGAACAAATACGTTTACAATAACAGGTACACCATCTGTTTCTGGAGGATTTACCTATACCATAACCTCAAAAGGCACTTGTGCTTCACCTGCTAAGGTAATTGGTAAAGTAATAGTTGGTCTTGGATTAGTGTCCCCAATCAAAACCGATTCGCAAAAAGTATGTATCAATACACCTATTGATACTATAAAATACGCCTTTGCAGGAGGAAATGTACCACCATCAGTTACAGTTACAGTTAACGGCTTGCCAACAGGTTTTACAACTGCAATAACAAGTCCTGGGTTATTTATTATCATAGGTACACCTACAGTAGCAGGCTTAATATCTTACACCATTACAGCTCAAGGGAGTTGTGGAACTATCAGCAAATTAAAAGGTAAAATAATTGTTGGTATAGGTTTAACATCTGCCACCGGAACAGACACCGCGCAGTCGGTTTGTAATAAAACTAAAATTGTAAACATCACTTATGATGTTGTAGGTGGAGGAAGTACGATTGCTAAAAATTTACCTCCAGGACTTATTGGAAAAACCACCAAAATTGGCGACCCTGCAATATTTACCATATCTGGTACACCAACTGTTGCTGGAACCTATACGTATACTTTAACAACAACTGGAGGTAAATGTGATCCAACTTCTGTACAAGGCAAAATTGTAGTTAAGGAACCCACAGTAATACCAACTAACGTTTCTGGTTCTACTACACAAACAATATGTGCAAATACCGCAATAAAAACGGTATTGTATGCAATTGGTGGAACAGCAACAGGGGCTACAATATCAACATTACCGTTAGGTTTAACAGGTACATATAACACTAGTACTAAAATATTTAAAATTGAAGGCACCCCCAATGCACAATTGCCAGCCAAAACGTACAATTATACGGTAACAACAACAGGGGGGGTATGTGCAAATAATTCATCAGTATTTACACTTACAATACTAAATCCAGTTGCCAAATTTACTGTTGATACATTAATAGGTGTATCTCCTTTACTTGTTAATTTTAGCAACCAAAGTTTAAACTCTAATAATTACAGTTGGAACTTTGGTGATGGCAGCGAAAGCAGTGTTGAAAATCCAAGTAACGGATATATAAAACCTGGTACATATACAGTAATATTAACATCAACTCAAAATCAATTATGTTCAGATACTGCAAGTAGTATTATTATTGTTAAAGAAAGTTTTTTCTTAACATTAACAAATGTATTTACTCCTAATGGAGATAATGTAAACGATGTGTTTACAGTATTAACGGCCGATTTGGCAAAATTAGATCTTGAAATTTATAGCCGTTGGGGCTTAAAAATGTACGAATCTCATACTACATCCGCAGCTTGGGATGGACGAAATTCAAAAAATGGAATGGAATGCCCAGATGGAGTTTATTACTATGTAGTATATGCCAAAGGAAACAATGGCAAAGAATATACTAAAACAGGTTTCTTAAATTTAATTAGATAAAATTAAGTTTATTCTACAAGTTTAAAAACCAGCAATTTTATTGCTGGTTTTTGGGGTAATAGACAAAAAGTAGGCTAAAAAGCTTTGAACTCCCTAATATTATTAGCTTTGAAGCAAATCAAAGGCTATGAATAAAAAAACTGCATTTTTTGCAATTCAACAATCGTTAAGAAAAACGGCATTGTAAACAAAAAACAA
>CANFLQ010000048.1 GCA_947447995.1 Bacteroidota bacterium
ATTACCTATTGCATCATACGCAATTGGTGTTGCATCTGCATCAGTACCATCGTCATTTATACGCAATCCTAAACCTGTTCCAGCGTTTGAAATCATTGCAACTGTTCCTGTATTAGCACCCGTACTTCCAATATATGCAAGCGTTCCTGTAGAAACTGCTGAAGAACTGGAAACATTAAAAAGTCCGCCGGCGGCTATTGAATTTCCTACTATAGTACCCAAATAACCATTTGTATTTGCAGCACTTGAAGTAAGATTAAGCATTGATCCAGAAACATTTCCAATAATACCATTGGAAGACACTTTAAGCAAAGAACCGGAAGTAATACCAGCTGAACTTGAATTTACTACCCAAGCATTGCCTGTGGTAAGTGTGTTATTGTTCATTGTAAAAGCATCGGTGGTGGTATTGCTAAAATCCATGCTAGTAGTGTATATTCCATGTGTTAAAGCTAGAAAAGTAATTGGACTTTCCTTTCCACTCCAGTAAGGATCAAGAATTACATCGGAAGAACAAAATATTCTTATCCATGAAGCAGCAGGGCAACACGTTGAAGCATTATAAAAATAAAAACCTGGACTTACATTTACGCCAACACCACCTGCCGTGGCTGTATTATATACTAAAAGTCCATCGGCAGGGGCTGTAACTGGAGCAGTTGCATTTGTTGCAGTTAAGGCAACTCTAGGAATAAGCATTCCCATATTGGTAGCAGCTATTTCTAATTTAGCTGAAGCATCCGGTAATATTTGGTTAATCCCTACTCTGCCATTACCAATCAATGTCATAATATTTGAGGAATTGCTCAAACTATTACAAACACCTCCACCACAGCTATTTCCCCAAAACGACATTTTATCTGTTGCATCATCTTCAAAATAAAAACGAAAATCGGTATCTGCTCCGCCTAATGAAACTGCATAAAGAGCCATTGCATCTGATGCATCACTTTGTGCAGTAGGTGAATTGGTAAACGGTGTGGTACCTGCCCCAAATCTCATACTGTTTTTTCTAACATCAAAATGAGCTTTGGCAGAAGTGGTAAACACACCTAAATATCCTGAAGACATAATAGCAATATCATCTTGATTAGCACCAACGCCATCATTTTTTACTCCGAGCTCCATCAAACTATTTTCAGAGTTGGATCCATTGCCATTGCCATCGTCAGAATATCTTAAGTAACCATAATCGTTACCGGCGTTCACAGCACTTTTAAACAAAATACTGCTTTGTCCCCCGTTATCTGCATGTTCCAAATATATGCTGCCTGTAGTACCGGATGAAGCTGTTCCGGTAGTTTCAAAAACATGAAGTCTGCTCGCAGGGCTTGCTGTGCCAACTCCCAAATTACCTGCTGCATCCACTGCTACAGGTGTTACATCGGTATCGGTTCCGTCATCGTTTACACGCAGTCCCAATCCAGTTCCAGCATTTGAAAACATTGCCACAGTTCCGGTATTTGCAGCACCAGTACCCGATGCTTTAAAAACAATTCCGGCACTTGTATTTCCCACATTATCTCCAGTTAAACTAAATGAAGCAAGCGTTCCGATAAACGCCGTTGCTGAAGAAGCAATGGAAAAAGCTTTCCCAGATGTTATGCTGTTGGTATTGAGTGCAAACGCCTTTCCTGTTGCTGTTGCATCATCCAACTGTAAACCATTGTTAGTATGGGCTGCTGTATAATTAAATCGTACAATACCATTTGCCAAAGCCCCCGTAGAGTTAGAAGATATTAACAATGCGTTACCTGTTGATGCTGCATTTGACGTTGATAAGGAAAACAAAGTTCCTGTTGCAAGGGAACTGGATGAAAGCCCTAATGCAGTTGCAGTAGTAACAGAATTAAAAGTAAAAGCAGTTGTATTTGCTCCATGAGCTAAGGAAAGATTGGTGGCAGGACCCTTTAACAAATCCCAAAAATGATTGCCGATACCGGTACCAAAAAAACGTAGCCATGAAGTAGTGGCTGTATTGTAATAATAAAAACCGGGCGATACATCATTAGGAAATACTCCTGCTGTTGCGGTATTGTATATCAAAAGTGCATCTGCAGGAGCAGCAATGGGACCAACAGCATTGGTGGCAGTAAGTGCAACACGAGGAATAAGAGCTCCCCTATTTGTTGCTACCATATCTAAAATAGCAGAAGCATCGGGAGTGGGATTATTCAAACCAATAATCTGCCCGTTCAGATAGGTACTGAAGGATATTAAGAGGATGAATAAAATAAATAAAGTATGATTTTTTTTCAAAGTATTTTATTAACTATTAATTTTCTAATCAAAAAAAAGCTTTTAAAAGTCTTCTGTAAAATTGAAAATGTTTTAACGAAATTAGCAAATTATACAGAATTTTCATGTTAATAGTTGCAGAATTCCCTGAAAATAAACTACATAGATTTAAAGAATAAATTACCTATCCTTCAAACTCCCCAAAAACATTTCGCATGGTATCCGCAATCTCTCCAAGGGTGGCATAACTTTCGGCGGCAGCCAAAATGCCCGGCATTAAGTTTACGTTGGCACGCGCGTTTGCATCAAGCGTATATAACAATTCTTTTACTTTTTCATTGTCGCGCCAGGCTTTTACTTTATTGATTTTATCAATCTGTAATTGTCTGATAGAATCATCAATCGTAAAAATATCCGTTAAGGGGTTTTCCTTAACAGCAAATTTATTGACACCCACAATTACTTTTTCGCCTGTTTGTATATCGTTTTGGTATTTGTATGCCGATGCAGCAATTTCATTTTGTAAAAATCCTTGTTCAATGGCTTCTACCGAACCTCCCATGGCATCTATCTGATGAATGTATTCCCATGCAGCTGCTTCCACTTCGTTGGTCAATTCTTCCACAAAATAAGAACCTGCCAGCGGGTCAACCGTATCGGTAATGCCACTTTCATAACCAATAATTTGTTGTGTACGCAAGGCAATGCGTGCTGCTTCTTCTGTTGGTAAAGCAATTGCTTCATCAAAGCCATTGGTATGTAAACTTTGTGTACCGCCCAATACGGCTGCCATTGCTTGTATAGTTACTCTTGGAATATTATTTTGTGGTTGTTGTGCTGTTAATGTAGAACCTCCAGTTTGTGTATGAAAACGCAACATTTGTGCTTTTGGATCGGTTGCTCCTAATTCCTTGGTAATTTTTGCCCACATACGGCGTGCAGCACGAAATTTTGCTACTTCTTCAAACATGTTGTTGTGCGCATTAAAGAAGAACGACAAACGTTTTGCAAATACATTAATATCCAAACCTGTTGCAATGGCTGCTTTTAAATAAGCCTTACCGTTTGCCAGCGTAAACGCCAACTCTTGAACCGCTGTAGAGCCTGCTTCACGTATGTGATAACCCGAAATAGAAATGGTATTCCACTTTGGAACTTCTTTGGCGCAATAGCCAAAAATATCGGTAATGATACGCATACTTGGCTTAGGCGGATAAATATAGGTGCCACGTGCTGCATACTCTTTTAAAATATCGTTTTGTATAGTTCCTGATATTTTTTTTAGATCAGCTCCTTGCTTTTTTGCCAATGCAATGTACATGGCTAAAAGTATAGATGCTGTTGAATTAATGGTCATGGAAGTAGTAATATTTTCCAACTTAATGCCATCAAATAAAATTTCAATATCACTTAACGAATCAATAGCAACACCGGCTTTACCAACTTCTCCATCAGCAAACTCATGGCTGCTATCATAACCTATTTGTGTAGGTAAATCAAAGGCAACCGATAAGCCTGTTGTACCTTGATTCAATAAATAATGGTAACGTTTATTGGATTCTTCAGCCGTTGAAAAACCTGCATACTGGCGCATTGTCCACAATTTACTGCGATACATGGTAGATTGTACTCCACGTGTAAAAGGGAATTCACCTGGAAGCCCCTCCCCTCCCCCCCCCGAAGGGGAGGGGGTATATACCCGTTTAATTTCAATTCCTGAATCGGTACAAAATTTTTCTTTTCTTTCAACTTCTTGCATAGCTCTTATTTACAAAGTACGTAAAAGCCTCCCCTTCGGGGAGGTTGGAGGGGCTTTCCTAAAACTCTCTTGCTATTTCTTTTTTAATACTATCAATGGCATCCTTTGTTGGCAAATGTGTTAATTGCCCGGAAATATTAATAACAGCCTGTGCTAGCTCCATACCGGGTGCTTCGGGATTAATCTGCGCTCCGGCAACATTTATTATTTTAATGGTTTCTTCTTTTGCTTTTACGGCAGCGTCCCAAGATTTGGAACTCATGTAAATTTGTTGTGATAAATTGTGTTCAAATTCGCTGCGTATTGTTTTTAGCAATTCACCTTGAAGCGATGAAGCGCTCATATTTTTATTTGCACGCATTACCATACTGCTTGGATTGATACGCTCCAAAAACAACACAACACGTTCATAAGCCTGCAAACGAATAGGAGTAAGTATATTTTGATTGGCTAGTTTTAAGTCCAATGCTTTTTTCTGACTTTCTTGATGTAAAAATTTATTTACCAAAAAATAGGTAGTAAGCAATACAATGCCCGCAGGTAAAATAAGTTTAATAATCTCGAAAAACTGATCCATAATGCTCAACTATTTATTGGTTAATGTTATTCGCAAATTTACATCAAATTCCTTTATATTTAACCTAACTACTCAAAACGAACAAACGAACAAAAAGAAAACCAACCTTTGAAAAAACAATTGTAAATTTAACCTCGTTAAATAACTTTACAGACATCAAAAATGGCAATCATTACAAGAGAAATGAGAGAAAAGGCGGAAGCCTTTATCATTAACTGGAAAGGCACTACCACCGAAAGAGCGGAAGCACAAACTTTCACGAATGAATTTTTTGAAATCTTTGGTTTATACAGAAAAAATTATGCTCAATTTGAAAAGCCAATTCAAAAGAAAGATGAAACAGGAACTGGTTTTGCCGATTTGTTTTGGTCTGGAAAATTAATAATAGAATCTAAATCTGCGCATTTAGACAATGATAAACATTGGGAAAAAACATTACAACAAGCAGAAGAATATATTGAAAACCTGTTTCCTCATCAACGGCCTCAATATATCATGTTAATGAATTTCAAACGAATTAAAAAATATTCGGTTGAGGTAAGCAAAACAAATAAGGTAAAAATTAATTTCATAATTGAGGTTCCACTTGAAAAACTTGCAATTAAATTAGAAGAATTTGTTTTCTTTATTGACTTTGCAAATCGTTTAGAAGATGATGAAAAAATAGTAAATCAGCAAGCCGCCAGAAAAATTGCAAATGTTTATGATGCTATTGACCGCAAAGGATACAACTCCAATGACATTGCAATTTTATTAGCACGCCTTCTATTTTGTATGTTTGCAGAAGACACAGGGATATTTGATAAAAAACAATTTGAAAATTATATACAGAATCATACAACAGGTAAAACTCTTGGAGACCATTTATTAGCATTATTTAAAACCCTTGATACAGCAATAGAGAAACGCAGAGGTTTAAATAAACATCTTTCAAAATTTCCTTACGTAAATGGAGATTTATTTGATGTTAAACTAAACAAAATGCCTGTAACTACTGATGCAATGCGGAAAGCCCTCTTAGATTGTTGTGCTTATGATTGGTCCGATATTTCACCAGTTATTTTCGGTTCTCTTTTTCAGGATGTTATGGACGAACCTGAAAGAAGAACGCTAGGAGCACATTACACCTCAGAAAAAAATATTAAAAGAGTTCTTGACCCTTTATTTCTTGACAACCTTCATGAAGAATTCGCTTCGATTAAGAGCAGTAAAACAGCTTTAGAAAAATTCAGGGCAAAATTAAACGGACTAACTTTTTTAGACCCTGCTTGCGGTTGCGGTAATTTTCTTGTTGTTACATATCGTGAATTAAGGCTGATTGATATAGAAATTGTAAGCAAAATGTATAAAGGAATGCCTATACTTCATTTGAATTGGTTAAGCAATGTTCCACTTGAAAATTTTTATGGTTATGAAATAGACACAACCTCTGCAATGATTGCAAAAGTTGCCTTATGGCTTACCGAACACCAAATGAATATGCGTTTAGAGTATAAGTTTGGTAAAACAGTTCCTACAATTCCTTTAGATGAATCTGCAATTATTTTAAATAATAATTCACTGTATACGGAATGGAAACACAATAAAAAAGATAAAGCATTTGATTATATTCTTGGTAATCCACCTTTCATTGGCAAACAATTTCAAACAACGGAACAAAAGAAAGATATTGATAAAATTTTTAATGGTTTAAGCGGTTCTGGAGTTTTAGATTACGTTGCGTGTTGGTACATCAAAGCAGCAGAATATATGAACGTAAATCCCGAAACACGAACAGCATTAGTAAGTACAAATAGCATAGCGCAGGGCGAACAGACAGGAATATTATGGAATTATTTGTTTAGAATTTATAAATTAAAAATTCAATTTGCCCATCAAACTTTTAAGTGGCATAACGAAGCAGATGGGGTTGCAGCTGTTCATTGCGTTGTAATTGGCTTTGGGAAAGAAAATAGTAAAGAAAAATATTTGTTTGAGTACACAGATATAAAAAAAGATCCTAAAAAAATAAAAGCAAAAAACATCAGTCCTTATTTAGTTCAAGGTAGCGACACAACAATTTTAAAAAGAAGAACTCCTATTTGTAATGTTCCTGAAATATCTTTTGGAAGTATGCCTAATGACGGAGGGCATTTACTGTTAACTGACGATGAAAAAAAAGAATTAATTGAACACGAACCTAATTCTAAAAAATGGATTAGACCATTAATAAGTGCACATGAATACCTGAATGGAAAAACAAGATGGTGCTTATGGTTAGTGGACATTAAACCAAAAGAATTAAAAAAACTTAATGCAATTAATAAACGGGTACAGGCAGTAAAAAAAAACAGAAAAGAAAGTGAACGAGAAGCAACAAATAAACTGGCTGATACACCGTATTTATTTGGAGAAATTAGACAAGCAGATTCTAATTACATAGCTATTCCAAGAGTTTCTTCTGAAAATAGAGATTATATTCCAATAGCTTTTTTTGATAAAAAATATATTTTAAGTGATACCTGTTTGTGTGTTCCCAAAGCAACTATTTTTCATTTTGGTGTTTTAACATCTAAAATGCACATGACCTGGGTAAGATATACTTGTGGAAGATTAAAAAGCGATTATAGATACAGCAACGAAATTGTTTATAATAATTACCCGTGGACAAATGGAATTTCTAAAAAACAAAAAGAAGCGGTAGAAAAATTAGCACAATCAATTTTAGATACAAGAGAAAAGTATGTAAATGAAGGTAGCACTCTTGCTAATTTATACCACACCTCTTCCATGCCTGACGATTTATTAAAAGCACATCAAAAGTTAGATATTGCAGTTGATAAATGTTATCGTGATACACCATTTACAACAGATGCGAAGCGTATTGAATTTTTATTTGAATTATTTGATTCATATACAGGGGATTTGTTTCCTGATGAATAATTCAAGCAACATCTCATTAATAAAAAAGGGAAGCAAAATGCTTCCCTTTATAAAATGAATCTATTTTTAAAACCGAATTACATAGCCAATAATTCTTTCTTTTTTGTTTTTATCAACTCCGCCACTTTATCGCCAATTTGTGTAGTTGTATATTTTGAACCTTTAATAATATCCGATGTTACAACACCGCTGTTCAAACAATCTTCAACTGCTTTTCTGATCAACGCAGCTTCTTCAATTAAACCAAACGACATTTCTAATAGCATTGCAGCTGATAATATAGAACCGTTTGGATTAGCAATATTTAAGCCAGTTGCCTCAGGATATGATCCATGAATTGGTTCGTATAAACCAACTTTACTTCCTATGGATGCAGAAGGCAACATACCTAAAGAACCTGTAATAACAGATGCTTCATCGGTAATGATATCACCAAACATATTTTCGGTAACAATTACATCAAAGTATTTAGGGTTTTGAATAATCTTCATTGCTGCATTATCCACAAACATATAATCCACTGCAATATCAGCATATTTAACAGCCAATTCTTTCACTACTTCTCTCCAAAGGCGAGATGTTTCAAGTACGTTTGCTTTATCAACTAAAGTCAATTTTTTTCTTCTGATTCTGGCAGATTCAAAAGCAAGGATACATACTCTTGAAATTTCTTCGCGGGTATATTGGCAATTATCGAATGCCGTATTTCCACCGTCTTTTCTACCTTTTTCACCAAAATAAATTCCGCCGGTAAGTTCTCTAAATACAGTAAAATCAACACCTTCAACAAGGTCGGCTCTTAATGGAGATGAATTTGCAAGCACTTTATACGTATTGATTGGACGAATATTGCAAAAAAGACCTAAGTCTTTTCTCATTTTTAAAAGCCCTTGTTCCGGACGAACTTTTGCCGAAGGATCATTATCATATTTTGGATGCCCTATAGCACCAAAAAGAATAGCATCGGCATTTTGACACACGTTAAATGTTGCTTCCGGAAACGGATTTCCTGTTGCATCAATTGCAATTGCACCAATTAAACCTTCGGTATAGTTAAATGTATGACCATACACCTCAGCAATTGCATTTAATGCCTTTATAGCTTGTTCTGTAACTTCTGGACCAATTCCGTCACCTTTTAAAATTGCAATATTTTTTTTCATGTCTTAAGAAACTATCTTTAAATATTTACTTCCTTTTTCGTACTCTTCTATTTTATCTTTAATGCTCAACAGATAATCAATATCATCATATCCGTTTATCATGCATGTTTTTTTATAATCGTTGATTTCAAATTTTTCAGATTCGCCACCAATTGTAACGGTTTGATTAACCAAGTCAACAATTATCTCCGCATTTTTATCGGCTGTTACTTTATCAAAAATTGTTTTCAAAAATTTATCGGAAACCTGAACTGGGAGTAAACCATTGTTCAAGGCATTGCCTTTAAAAATATCAGCAAAAAAGCTGGAGATAACCACTTTAAAACCAAAATCGTGAATGGCCCAAGCAGCATGTTCACGGCTCGATCCGCAACCAAAGTTCCTGCCGGCAACAAGCACTTGTCCTTTGTATGCAGCGTTGTTCAAAATAAAATCTTTTGGATTGTTATTTTCATCAAATCTCCAATCTCTAAAAAGGTTGTCGCCAAAGCCTTCACGGGTTGTTGCCTTTAAAAAGCGCGCAGGTATTATTTGATCGGTATCAATGTCCTCAACTTGTAAAGGAACTACTGTAGATTTTATCGTTGTAAATTTATCCATCTTTTTTAATTTTTAAAATCTCTCACATCACTAATATAACCATTGATGGCTGTAGCTGCTGCTGTTAAAGGGCTTGCCAAAAATGTTCTTGAGCCTGGACCCTGGCGACCTTCAAAATTTCTGTTGGAAGTAGAAACGCAATATTCACCTTTCGGAATTTTATCTTCGTTCATACCAAGGCATGCAGAGCATCCCGGTTCACGTAATTCAAAACCTGCTTCCAATAAAATTTTATCTAAACCTTCTTTTTGAGCTTGTTGTTCCACTTTTTTAGAACCCGGTACTATCCATGCTATTACATTATCTGCTTTTTTCTTACCCTTTACAAATTCAGCAACCAAACGTAAATCCTCAATGCGGGAATTGGTACAACTTCCTATAAAAACATAATTTACTTTTTTGCCTACCAATTTGCTGCCTTGTTCAAGCCCCATATATTCCAATGATTTTAACAAACCTGCTTTAGCGCTTTCGTCGGTCAAATCCTTAGCAGATGGCACATTTGCTGATATTTTAATTCCCATTCCCGGGTTTGTACCATACGTAATCATTGGTTCAATATCAGCAGCATCATACGTCAACACCTTATCAAATGTAGCATCGGCATCGGTAAATAATGTTTTCCAATATGCCAAAGCTTCGTCCCATTTAGCTCCTTTTGGAGCAAATTCTCTTCCTTTGATGTATTCAAATGTTGTTTCATCCGGCGCTATCATTCCGCCACGCGCTCCCATTTCAATGCTCATGTTACAAATAGTCATACGTGCATCCATTGACAGGCTTCTGATAGCAGAGCCTGAATATTCAACAAAATAGCCTGTTCCGCCACTTGCCGATATTTTTGCAATGATGTATAAAATAATATCTTTTGATAAAACGCCTTTTCCTAATGTACCATTGATTTCAATTTTCATGGTTTTTGGTTTGGATTGCATCAAACACTCAGTTGCAAAAACCTGCTCCACCTCGCTTGTTCCAATACCAAATGCAATAGAACCAAATGCGCCATGGGTGGAAGTATGACTATCACCACAAACAATGGTCATACCTGGCAAAGTTGCCCCTAATTCGGGCCCTATTACGTGTACAATCCCTTGAAAAGGGTGCCCCAATCCGTAAAGTGGTAAACCGTGACGCTCACAATTTTCAATTAGTTTATCTACTTGAAATTTGGAAAGCGCTTCTTTAATCGGTTGGTTTTGATTTTTTGTTGGAACATTGTGATCGGCAGTAGCCAATATGTTCTGTTTCCTGAAAAGAGGAATCCCTCTTTTTTCAATGCCTGCAAAAGCTTGCGGACTGGTTACTTCGTGGATAAGGTGTTTATCGATGTATAGAATACTTGGACCGCCTTTAATCTCCGTTACTACGTGTGCATCCCAAACTTTTTCAAATAATGTTTTCGCCATTTTGTTAGTTGCTAATATCACTAGTGGCAATTTTTAACCACATAGAAACATAGTTTTTTAGTATTGTTAGTATCCGATAAATCGGAAAACATAGAATGCTATGTAAAAATTTATTTTCTTCTGTATTACCTTATTTTGCTATGAACCTATGTGGTTAAATATTTTAATCCAAAAGGTTTAGAGTAAAACTTATTTTTTCAAAAGATCCGCGTGTTTCAACAGTTTCAATAAATCTTCGTCCTCAATTTGTTTTTTAGCATCTGCTAATTCAAGGAAGTGGTTATACAATTCATCTAAATTTAATTTAGAAAGACTGTATCCGAGATTTTTGATTCTGTGTGAAAGTGCTGCTCTTCCGCTGCGTGCAGTAAGCACAATAGAAGATGAATCAGCTCCTACATCAGCAGGATTAATGATTTCGTAATTTTCTCTGTTTTTTAAGAATCCATCTTGATGAATTCCAGATGAGTGAGCAAACGCATTTTTACCTACAATTGCTTTGTTTGGCTGAACCGGCATTCTCATCATACGAGAAACCATTTGGCTCATGCTGTATAAATTTTTTGCATTGATGTTTGTTTCCAATCCAAGATCATGGCTTTTTAAAATCATCACCACTTCTTCCAGCGAAGTATTTCCGGCACGTTCGCCGATACCATTAATGGTACATTCTACTTGTCTGGCTCCGTTTGCAAGTGCCGAAATAGAGTTGGCTGTTGCTAAACCTAAATCGTTGTGGCAATGCGCCGAAATAATTGCTTTATCAATGTTTTTCACATTGTTCATTAAGTACTTAATTCTGTCGCCAAATTGCCAAGGCAATGTATAACCAGTAGTATCAGGGATATTAACAACAGTAGCGCCTGCAGCAATAACACCTTCTACCATTTTAGCTAAAAATTCAATATCGGCACGACCAGCATCTTCGCAATAAAACTCAATATCTTCCACGTATTTTTTAGCATATTTAACTGCTGCAATACCTTGTTCCAATACTTGTTCTCTGGTAGATTTTAATTTATGCTCAATATGAATATCGGAACTACCGATACCTGTATGAATTCTTTTATGTTTTGCAAATTGCAAGGCTGCAACTGCGGTATCTATATCTATATCTTTAGCTCTTGTTAAAGCACAAATAATAGGCTCTTTAATTGCTTTAGAAATCTCTACAACGGAATTAAAATCGCCAGGACTGGAAATAGGAAACCCCGCTTCAATAATATCAACGCCTAACTCCTCAAGCGCAATTGCTATCTCCACTTTTTCAGCGGTGTTTAACTGACAACCTGGGACTTGTTCACCATCTCTTAATGTTGTATCGAAAATATAAACTTTTTCTGCCATAACTTTATTTGATTATTATAAATTTAATTCTAAATGCTTTATAATTATTTTACCGACGAAAATATTTTATCAACCAACCCCTTGTTTGCTGCCATAATCACTTTACGTTTCAAACTTAATTTAGGTGTTAATTCGCCCGATTCAATTGACCAAACACGTGATAACAATTCGGGACATTTGATTTTTTCATACTGCGCAAGATCTTTATTTATTTTTTCCACCTCTTCAATAATCAGGTTTTTCACCTTTTCATTTTTAATCATCTCCAAATCTGAAGTGTAAGTAACTCCATTTTTAGCACACCAGTCTTTAACAGCAATAAATGATGGAACAATAAATGCGGAAGCAAATTTTTGGCTTTCGCCAATTACCATGGCTTGTTCAATAAATACCGACTCCTGTAATTTATTTTCAATTTTGGAAGGTGCAATATATTTACCTCCCGATGTTTTGAAAATTTCTTTTTTACGATCAGTGATTTTTAAAAAGCCTTCCGCATCCACTTCTCCAATATCACCTGTGTGAAACCAACCTTCAGCATCTATCACCTCCGCAGTAGCTGCCGGATTGTTATAATATCCTAACATTACATTGGGCCCTTTTACAATTATTTCGCCATCATCGGCAATTTTAACGGTTACGCCTTCTATTATTTTACCAACGGTTCCAAATTTCATATTGCCTGCACCAAGCGAATTGGATGCAATTACAGGAGATGTTTCTGTTAAACCATAACCTTCACACACTGGTATTCCTGCGGCAGCAAATATCCTTGCTAAACGTGGTTGCAATGCTGCTCCGCCCGACATGGATGTAATTAAATTACCTCCAACAGCTTCTTTCCATTTGGAAAAAACTAACTTGCGGGCTACGCTCAATTTTTTTTCGTACCACCAGCCGTTTTTACCTTCCAATTCATAGTTTAAACCAAGATTGATAGACCAATCAAATATTTTCTTTTTTGCTCCATCAAGACTAGCTCCAGTAGCCATAATTTTATCAAATATTTTTTCAAATATTCGAGGAACAGAAGCAAAACCATCTGGTTGTACTTCTTTTAAATCATTCCCAATAGTATCAATACTCTCGGCATAATAAACAGATGCACCTCCAAGAATGTAGGTGGTCATAAGCATACGTTCGTATACGTGATTGAGTGGTAAAAAACTTAACACTTTCCAATTAGCCTTATTCAATACTTGCTCTGGCAATAAATTTTCGCAGGCATAAGCATTACTCAACAAATTACTGTGCGATAACATAACGCCTTTGGGTGTTCCTGTTGTTCCCGAAGTATATAATATGGTAAGTAAATCGTTTGGCTTTATTGTATTTTTAATAGCTTCTAATTCTGAAACTTTAGGATTTTGTTTACCCAAATCAACTACTTCTAACCAATTTTTAGCCCCATTCACTTTATTAAACGTGTAAATTTCCTTAACACTGGGTGCTTTAGCGGCTATCATTTTTGCCTTTACATAAAGTTCCTCACTGGAAACAAAAATATATTTTACCTTGGCATCGTTTAAAATAAACTCAAGGTCGGTTTCGCTGATAGTAGGATAAATGGGAACAGTAACGACTCCTGTTTGTTGAACACCAAAATCAACAAAATTCCACTCTGGACGGTTATTAGCAATAATTGCAATTTTATCTTCGGGTGTAACTCCTAAATTTAATAAGCCGTAACTTAAATTGTTTACGTAATCAGAAAATTGTTGGGTAGAATATTTTAGCCAAACACCGTTTTGTTTACCAGCAAAGGCATCTTCTACAATTTTCTTTTTTAAAAGTTCTGGTATTGCATCAAAAATGCGAGTAACTTTTACGAAACGTTTTTCAATCATTTATATAATTTTTGTTTTGTTTTTTTAATAAGCCAGCATCACAACTCTCCCATTTTTGCAAAAACAAATTTAATGAAAAAATATTATTTGTACGTAATTAGTTGGCATTTTTTTCTACACTTTGAAAAAAGATATAAAATCCCTACACTTGTAAAAGAGAATATACGTATTTGAGAATATTTTTTTGAAAATAAAGAATCTATAGATTTGATGTGGAATATGTATGGTACAAAAAATTGCCTATAAAAATTTTGAACTCGAATACACTCTTTTTGGCTCAGGTTCTGAATATATCATAGCTTTTCATGGTTTTGGTAGAAATGCGGATGATTTTAAAATATTTGAAAAAAATTTAGGCGAAAAATATACGATTGTTGCTGTTAACCTTTATCACCACGGAAATAGCGTTTATCCGGATAACCGAATGTTTGATAATCAAATTTCCAAAAAGGAATTTATTGAACACATTGATGCGTTATTAAACCAGCTAAAAATTGACCGATTTTCCATTATGGGATATAGCCTTGGTGGCAGAGTAGCGCTTACTTGTATTCAGCTTTTTTATACACGCATTAATAAAATCATTTTGATTGCACCCGATGGCTTAAAAACCAGCCATTACAACAATTTTGTTACTGGAACAAAATTGGGTAAAAGTTACATTAAATGGGTTATTAAAAAGCCCGAAGAATTTTTTGGTTTGATAGATCGCTTGCACAGCTATAAAATAGTAAACAACCGCACCAAACGAATGATCAATTTCCATTTCGAAACGCATGAAAAACGCGTATTGCTGCGCAATGTAATTTCTAGTTTTAAAAATATTGTTCCAAATATTAGTGAGGTTACCCAACATATAAACAACTACAATATTGAAATTGTAATGGTATTTGGAAAGCACGATTTTATTATTCCAATAAAATTAGGCACCCGCTTTTTAAAAGGGATTCGTTCTAAAAAACAATTGCATATTATTGATGCAAGCCATAATATATTAACAGAAAATGCTTCAAAAACCTTATCGGAGCTGATTAAGTAGCTTACCTTTATTTACAATTTACAAAATTATACGAATTCAATTAAATTTATTTATTATGCTTGCATAATAAATAAATTTAGTATAAATTTGTTCTTAATGGATTTATTAAAAAAATAAATTTCCAAAAATAAGTAGAAATAAATTATTAACTTTTAAATATAAAAAAGATGAAAAGAGTAGTAATAGTTGACGGAACTCGCACTCCATTTGTGAAAAGCGGAACATCCTATTTTGATTTAATGGCATACCAATTAGGCGAGGTTGCCATCAAAGGTTTATTAAAAAAAACAGGTATTGATCCAAAAATAATTGATACTGTTATTATGGGTACAGTTATTTCCCAATCACGTACCAGTAATGTAGCTCGTGAATCATCGTTAGGTGCAGGAATTATGTTTGAAACACCATGCAGTACTGTTACAATGGCGTGTATATCCGCAAATCAAGCAATTGCAAGTGGTGTTGAAAAAATTATGACTGGACAAGCGGATATAGTTATTGCAGGCGGAACAGACAGTACATCTGACACACCTATCCAGTTTAAAAAAGAAATGAGAAAAAAATTATTTTTAGCTCAAAAGTTAAAAACACCTTTAGAGTTTGCAAAATTTGCATTCACATTAAGACCGGGTGATTTTGCTCCAGACAGACCAGCTGTATCGGAATTTAAAACAGGACGTACTATGGGATTAGATTGTGATATTATGGCTAAAAAATTTGGTATTGCCAGAAACGATCAAGATGTGTTTGCTTTACGCTCACACCAATTGGCTGCTAAAGCAGAAAAGGAGGGGATTTTTGACAACGAAATTACTCCAGTTGAAATTAACGGTAAAAAAATAACGAAGGATAATGGAATAAAAGGAGATGCTAAAATTGAAAAATTAACTTCGTTAAAACCAGCATTTGTTAAAGAAGAAAAAGGAGGAACTTTAACGGCAGCAAACAGTTCATTCCTTACTGATGGTGCTTCGGCAGTATTATTAATGAGCGAAGAAAAAGCAAAAGAACTTGGATTAAAACCATTAGCATACATCCACAGTTACGCATTTACTGGTTGCGATATTAATGATGAATTATTATTAGGTATTGCTTATTCGGTTGCAAAGGTGCTTAAACGTGCTAACCTTACATTGGCTGATATGGATGCTATTGAGTTCCACGAAGCATTTGCAGGTGCTGTTTTAACAAACACTAAATGTTTGGCTGATGAAAATTTTTCAAAAACAAAATTGGGTTACGACAAAGCTGTAGGAGCAGTAAATATTGACAAAATGAATGTTCACGGAGGTTCATTAGCAATAGGACACCCATTTGGTGCAACAGGTGGACGATTAATTACTACCCTTGCCAACCGTTTGGTTCGCGAAAAAGGTCGTTATGGAATTTTGTCGGCTTGCGCTGCGGGTGGTCACGGACATGCTATGATATTAGAAAGATATACTAACTAAATAGTATTTATAAATTAGACTTTATATACGTTAATATGGTATACGATTTTATTTTTTTATGCAAACGCTTCATTCAATACGTTAATTGCGAGACTTTTTCAGTAGAAGCAATCTCAAACAATGATTGATGTGAGATTGAGTGTCTGCTTCAACGCAGAATGTACCTCGCAATGACGCTCTAAATTGGCTTTGTATTATTTAATAAATTAACTTATATAAAGTCTAACATAAAAAAAGGTGGAAAATCATTTCCACCTTTTTTTATGCCTTATTTAGATCAAAAAACGGATTCGCTTAAAAATGCTGACCAATTAGTTCCCATCATTTTCATGATTTCTAGCATCTTCTACATTAACCCGTTTACCATTTGAATATGCAACTACAAAAGCGTCAATTAGCCCCATTCCTTTAATATACTCTTTAGCATTATGCGCATCTTTATAAACAGTAAATGCACCGGCAAAATATTTTATACCATCAGGAAAAACCTCGGAATAAACTGGAGTTAATCCTTTAAAAATATCCATAGATATTGGATTTTTATACGCCCCAATCTGAATTTTATAAACAATGGAAGTTTTTGGCATTAAGATAGGTACTGAACTTCTATTTTTTGAATCTGCCTTATTTTCATCCTTAAAATTTACACTTTTGGCTACAACCATTTCGCCCACTTTGGTGTTTTTTTTACGATTATCATTCAATTGTTTTTGTATTTTTTTTAATTTGATTTTAGCTTCCTTTGATTGAGCAAGAAGCATTCCTCTTTGTTGTTTTATTTCATTTATAGAAGATTGCGTCTCCATTTTTTGACCATTGCTTGGTTTGCTTTTTAACATGGAATTATAATCCTTCAATTGCTCCTTATTTAACTCCAATTTTTTTTTCAAATCAACCTTTAACAAAGAAAACAAAACGAAATCAACATCCAACCGGGTTGCACTCTTCCCGTTTTCTGATTTTATTGGAAAAACATCTTGTTTATTTTCAGTAACATTGTAATCAATAGCATTAAGATCGGCTGTTGATTTTACAACTAAATTTACTTTTTGTGTATCAACAAGAGGCACAGCTTTAGGGGTAAGCACTTCAAGAATTTTTTTTACCGAATCCTTTTTTACCGAATCCACTTTAGCTTTAATGTATTTATTAGCTTCGCTGGCAGAATATTTTGCATAATCTAATTTTTTAAGAATGGTAACCGATTTAGCATCTGATTTTATAACTGAAATAAAAACAGGATCTAGTTTTAAATGACAAACAGTATTTTTAAATATATCAATAGCTTCTTTTTCGGTAAATACAGGTTGGTACTGACTATCAAATGCTAATCCGTCCAAATTTTTATTTCCAATGCATTTATCATTCATTACCTTTACAACAAAGGAACTTGCGGTAGTTCTAAAATCCAAAACATGTCCGCAATCATTACCAACAGTACTAAATACTTCAATATAAATAGCATCTCCGGCTTTTACAGGAATAGATTTAATGTTTACTAATTTTGACCGAAATTGCTCAGATTGCTCATTATCAGTATACTGTTTATATATTCGGGCGGCATTACAGGACACTAATTTTTCTTGTTTTATAGCCTCACAAAAATCTACATTATCAAGTACTTTAAAAAAATAGAAATCATATCCATCCGCTTCCATCAAAGGGAAAAGTGTGAATTCAAACGAACAATCCTCTTTAAAAATAACTTTATACCAAAACGAAGGAGAAGGATAATCTGTGCGGTTTAAATGTACTTCGTAATACAAATTATTATTCTTCTGCAATTTTGCAGGATGAGGAATAATTATCTCAGATACCTCGCCCATTGTTTTTAATACAACAGGTTGAGAGAAAACTGAATTTACAAAAATGAAACAAAAACACGTAATTACAAATGCTATTTTTCTTTTATAGTTATTCATCTTTGTAAAGTTAATTGCAATAAAAGAAGATCTATTTAAGAAACAATTAAAATATTAACGATACCCTGTTAATAGTTTAAGCAATAGCAAAACCTTAAAAATCAGTACATTTGTAGCCATTACAAACAAACACCTCCACCATGATAGCCATAGATAATACCATTGTTTCGGAACATTTAATAGAAAAAAAATTTGTGTGTGACCTTAACGCATGCAAAGGAGAATGTTGTGTAGCAGGCGATTCGGGAGCACCGTTGGAATTGGAAGAAATTGCTATCATGGAAGATATACTGGACGAAGTAAAACCTTACTTGCCCAAAGATGGCCTCAAAGCCATTGAAAAACAAGGGGTTTTTGTAATTGATGAAGATGGCGATTATACAACACCGCTAGTAAAAGGCAAACATTGTGCATTCACTTATTTTGATGACGGTATTGCTAAATGTGCTATTGAGAAAGCCTTTTACGATGGTAAGATCACTTGGAAGAAACCAATTTCCTGTCACCTATACCCCGTAAGAATCACTAAATACAAGGATTACGACGCAGTCAACTATCACAAATGGGAAGTGTGTAAACCTGCTTGTGCCTGCGGAGATAAACTAAATGTGCCTGTTTACAAATTTTTGCGCGAACCACTCATCCGAAAATATGGAGACGCTTGGTACAAACAATTGGAACTTGTAGCAAAAATGCAAAACAAGCCGCTCTAAAACACCTTATTTTATTATATGTTTGAAGGCATTCTGCTGAAACACTTATTTTTCTAAAAACCTTTTTTTTGAGCCGCGCAATTTTTTTTTCATAAAAATTTCAGATTTTTTTCCAATTTTCTTAAAGTAGTGTTTTTAAATAGGTTAGTGGATTATCAACATTCGGGTGTTTATTTCGCTTGTTTATAACTTCAACCAAATGTTAATTCAATGCGCTTGACATGGCAGTTTTTTTTGCCAAAATTTGTAATCAGTAAATCACTAACAATTTTATTTAAAAACACCAAGGAGAGCAACATAGCCCTCGGGGAATTTTATCCTCTGTTCTTAAAATAAAATATTAAAATAATTTACTGATTATCAATAGTTTAAAAATTATAACCCTATATATATAATGAATGAGGAACCAATACTAAAAGAAAACAAAGACCGATTTGTACTCTTCCCTATTAAACATCAGGAAATTTGGGAAATGTATAAAAAAGCTGAAGCCAGTTTTTGGACTGCAGAAGAGATTGATTTGAACCCCGATTTACAAGATTGGGAAAATAAATTAAACGAGGACGAGAAACATTTTATTAAGCATGTACTTGCATTTTTTGCTGCAAGCGATGGAATTGTAAATGAAAATTTAGCGGTAAACTTCATGAACGAAGTTCAATACCCTGAAGCACGTTGTTTTTACGGGTTTCAGATAATGATGGAAAACATCCATTCCGAAACTTACTCGCTTTTAATAGATAGTTATATTAAAGACCCGAAAGAAAAAGATCGTCTTTTTCACTCGATAGATACACTGCCATGTGTTGGGAAGAAAGCCGAATGGGCTATAAAATGGATAGGAAACGGAACTTTTGCTGAAAGGTTGATTGCTTTTGCCGCTGTAGAAGGAATATTCTTTTCAGGAAGTTTCTGCTCCATATTCTGGTTGAAAAAACGTGGCTTAATGCCGGGATTAACATTCTCCAACGAATTAATTTCCCGCGATGAAGGATTACACTGCGATTTTGCTTGTTTACTTTACTCTCAATTAGAAAATAAATTACCTGTTGAACAAGTAACAGCCATCATCACCAACGCTGTAACCATTGAAAAGGATTTTGTATCCGATGCTTTACCTGTACGTTTAATTGGTATGAATGCCGATATGATGTGCCAATACATCGAATTTGTTGCCGACAGATTACTAGTAGCACTAGGTTGTCCGAAAACATACAATGCCACAAATCCTTTCGACTTTATGGAACTAATCTCCTTACAAGGCAAAACCAATTTCTTTGAAAAAAGAGTTGCAGAATACCAAAAATCAGG
>CANFLQ010000049.1 GCA_947447995.1 Bacteroidota bacterium
GCAACCGGTTGGGCATGGGATTTTAATAATGATAAAGTAGTTGATGCCGTAATAAAAAATCCTACTCACGCTTTTCCATCAAATGGTATTTACCCAGTTACGTTAACCATTTTTTCGGGAAATTGTAGCGCATCGGTAACAGATAGTGTTTATGTTGACTTACCTATTTACCCTGTTGTTGACCCCGCTGGTCCGTTTTGTTTAAATGCTGATTCGGTTAAACTAACAACTAGTATTGTTGGAGGAACGTGGAGTGGCCCAGGTATTACCAATGCAAAAGCTGGAATATTTACTCCTTCGGTGGCAAATATTGGAAAAAATTATATTATTTATGCAACTCCAGAAAGTTGCCCAGGAAAAGATACTATAGAAATTATAATTAATGCGCCTACAGCCGATGCTGGACGAGATATTGCCATTTGTACAGGAAATACAGGTAATTTAGGTGCTGCTTCTACAGTCAATTACGCGTATAGCTGGTTACCTATAACTGGTCTAAATTCTACAATTGTTTCTAACCCTACTGTAACCCTTAGCAATATACAAAATACTCCAACAATCTATTCGTATACAGTAACTACAACAAATACGCTTTCAAATTGCGTTGCAACGGATGTTGTTGAAGTAACTGTTAATTCATTACCTATTATTGATGCCGGCTCAGATCAAACCATTTGCGAAGGATTGACAGTTACACTTGATGGAACAGCTGCTGGAGCTACTACCAGTTATACTTGGGGTAACGGATCGGGAATATACAACCCAAACAATACTATGCTTAATGCTGTATATACACCCAATTCCTTTGAAGTTGCAAATAACAATGTTACTCTTGTATTAACAAGCAACGACCCCATTGGTCCATGTACAGCAGTAAGTGACACAATGAATATTACCATAAAACCTCAGGCAACTATAAATGCAGGTAATGATCAAACCATTTGTGTTGGAAACCTAGCTTATTTAAACGCAACATTAGGAGGTTCGGCAACAAGTGGAACCTGGAGTGGAGGTGCTGGCACATTTAGTCCAAACAATAATGCCCCTAATGCATCCTATAAACCAAGTACAACGGAAGAAACATCAGGTTTTTTCACTTTAACATTTACTTCAAATATATCTTCAGCAAACATTTGTCCATCCGTATCTGATCAAATAAAAATTACTATTAATCAGCTACCTACAGTTGACGCAGGTGCTGACCAAACAATTTGTACTGGTTCGGTAACCTTAGCAGGTTTATTAGGGGGGGCTACAACAAGTGTTGTATGGAGCGGAGGTGCTGGCTCTTTTAATCCTAACAACTCAACTAAAAACGCCATTTATACACCAAGTGCGGCTGAAATAAAAGTTGGCGGAGTTGCATTAACTTTAACTAGCAATGTAGCTGGAGCTTGTGCACCAGCAACCGATCAAATGGTTATCAAAATAAACCCTGTAGCCACCGTAAATGCGGGTATTGACCAATCAATTTGTATCAACAGCAAAACTGTAGGTAATACAGTAATTTTAGCTGCTACCTACAACAATGCTGTAACGGGTGGAATTTGGAGTGGCGGAGCAGGAACGTTTAATCCAGATAATACCGACCCAAATGCAATTTACACCCTTAACCTATCAGAAACCAGTAAAGTTTCCGTTGCATTAACTTTTACAACTAACGATCCTGTTGGTCCTTGCCCTGCAGTAAATGACCAAGTAATTTTATTTATAGATCAACCTCCAGTTGTAAATGCTGGTGTAGATCAAACTATTTGTAATGGATCAACCGTTAATTTAGTTGGTACTATTAGTGGTTTGGCAACAAGTGCAATCTGGAGTGGCGGCTCTGGAACATATTCTCCAAACAACACCAGTTTAAAGTGTTTATACACACCAAGCGCTGCCGAAATATCAATAGGAAGCGTAGTATTAACCTTAACTACCAACGATCCTTCCGGGCCATGCAGTTCGGTAAATGATCAGGTTATTATTACAATTAATCCTTTGGCTTTGGCAAGTGCAGGAGTTAATCAAACTATTTGTTCAGGAAATATAGTAAATTTAGTTGGTATATTTAATGGATCAGCTACTAGCGGATACTGGAGTGGAGGAACTGGAACATTTTCATCACCAACAGTAGATATTGCTGTTACTACCTACACTCCAAGTGCTAACGATATAACTGCGGGGTTTGTTAATTTAACATATACTACCAACGACCCCATTGGACCATGTTTGGCTGCAAACGATGTATTAACAATTACCATAAATGCTATGCCAACTGTGAATGCAGGAACAGTAAAAGCAACCTGCATTGGATTACCAGTAAATTTAAGTGGTACAATTGGAGGGGCGGCTGTTAATGCAACATGGACAGGAGGTAAAGGTACATATTTGCCTGATAGCACTACTTTAAATGCTATTTATACACCAAGTGCGGCTGAATATGCTGCGGGGGCTGTGGTTTTAACATTAACAACAAATGACCCAACAGGTCCTTGTCCTCCAGTATCTTCAAATGTTACTATCAATATATTCCCAGTTCCTGTAGTAAATTTTATTGTTGATGACCCCGATGGTTGCCCTGAACATTGTGTTCAATTTACTGATTTTACTTCTGTAAATGGAGCAAATTCAATTACAAACTGGAATTGGACATTTGGTGATGGTGGTAAAAGTGTGCAACAATCACCCGCTCACTGTTATAAAGAAACTGGGAAATACGATGTTACACTTTCTGTAATGGATAAAAACTCGTGCAAAGCAAGTTTAAAATACGATAAAATGATTACTGTTTATTCTATACCAGTTGCCGAGTTTTCTACAACACCAAACCCTGCAAGTGTTCTTGAACATAACGTTACGTTTATTAATCAATCGTCGGCCGATGTTAATTTTTGGATGTGGGATTTTGGTGATGGGGATACGTTAGCCCCCGACACAAAAAATCCTATTCATACTTATGCAAGTATACCCAACAGTGTATATCAGGCAACCTTACAAGTTCATAATGCCGATTTTTGTTTTGCCAGTGTAACGCATCAAATCAAAATTGAACCTGAATTTACCTTTTTTATACCAAACGCTTTTACCCCGCGATCAAGCGCTGGCTTAAATGATGTTTTTAATGGAAAAGGAATTGGTATTACAAAATATGATTTATGGATATTTGACCGTTGGGGTAATACGGTATTTCACAGTAACGATTTGGACGAAGGTTGGGATGGAAAAGCTAATGGAGGCAAGCACGTTGCTCAGGAAGATGTATATGTATGGAAAGTACATTTAACCGATGTATTTCATAAACAACATAGTTATTTAGGAACTGTTACATTAGTAAAATAGTAAGCATCTTTTATTAAAAGTGTTTTGCTAATAATTCAATTTTACAAGCTACTTTCCTTATAAGGGGATTAGTGTTTCCCTTTAAAATATAGTCTTAAACCTCCCGAAGTTGTAAAGCCATTTGAAAAAATGGGAATAGCTGTAACATTGTCGGCTTTAGTTTTAGTACCTATTGCTCCTAATTCTATAAAATAGGAAAACCCTTTATGGATAAAAAATTCAAATCCAAATAATCCGTAGCCTCCGCTAGAAATATTTGTAGATGTTATTGTGCTAGGACAAACCAGTATAACGGCTCCCATCTCACCATATAAACGAGCACCTTTATTCAAAATAAAAGCTGAGGAAAGTATCCCAACTTTTATATTTTGATAGGATGCCATACTGTATGTAGTTGTTGTTTTATCAATATAGTTAAACCATTGGAAATTACATGACGCTCTAACAGCTAAAGTATTAAGAGCAAAGTAAGGACTTGTTAAACCTATTCCATATCCAAAATCGTGTGCAAAATTATTTACATGGTATCCAATTGCAACATGGTTTGATCTGTAAGAAGTTGTTTTTACTTCTACAGCAAGTGTATCTGAAGTAACCTGTGCTTTAGTTATAGTAACATTAACTAGCATAGTTATTACTAAAACAACAATTAATTTATTCATAAATTCTAATTTCATATTTATCATATTTATCACTTAAATTTTAAAAGGATAAAATAAAGTATTGTTTTTTTAATAAATTTTTACCGCAACCACATTTAATTTAATTCTATTATTAGCATCTCAAAATCAAATGGGTTAAATTGTTCTTTTAAATTTTCAATAAATGATTGTCCTGCTTTTAAATAATAAGGTGAAAAATTTTCGTAACGTTCCTGCAATACGCCTTCTGGTAAAAACTTATCTTTCAACTTTTTAATTTGATTGATGTTTGTTTCTTGCTTTTGCTTTTCGGAGCGTAAAATTTTAGTCTCCATATTTTTTAAAGCATTGAGCGTTTTTTGCAATTCAGCCTCTACACTCCCTTTTAATGTTACGTCAACGGCAATTGCTTTTGTAGCTATTTCGTTAAAAATAGCTGTAATTTTTTCTTCCTGCCCTTTTAAAGTGAGGTCGGTATCTGCATTTTTGGCAACAAATTCTTTAATTAAATCTTCTGTATTTTTAAAAATATCACTTACCTCAAAACCTAATTTTTTTATTTGTAAATTTATTTTTTCATCTGTAAGCAATGCAAAATTACGAGGAATTAATACTGGGAAATTAATTTTATGATAATCGAACATTGCCTTATATTCCAACCAATAGGCTATTTCGCCTGGCCCACCAATATATGCTAAATTGGGTAATATTATTTGTTGATATAAGGGGCGGGTAGTTACATTGGGGCTAAAGCGTTCGGGATATCGTTTTAACTCAATAAGTAATTCTTCTTTAGTAAAAGTAAGCCCTGTATTTTGAACAATATACTTTGAATTTTCAAAAATAATTCGCTCACGTAAATTCCCGTTTAAGTAAAAACAATTAATTTGGCGGGGAACAACTTGAGGCTTTACTCCTATTTTATTAAGTTCAGTAATTGTTTGTTCTACTAATTTAAAATTGGTATTATTTAAAATATCATCTTCCAATATTGAAGAAAATGATTGTTTTAATTGAGCATCGTCACCATCTAAAATTACCAACCCATATTGTTTGAACAAATGATTTACCAAAAATCGGGTTGCATTGGCTAGGTTATTTTGTTTTAAATAGGCATCCGTAAAAAGTTGAATCAAATTTTTTGAATGTTCTGAATTGCCTAATATTACTGTTAACTCATCAATTGATTCAGATAAGGAATGGGTATTTAATTTCCCTACTGCTCCTTTTGCATCAAAATTTTCCCAAGAAACATTTTTACCAAATAAATTAATGCTTTTTATTTCTTCAAAATCATGATCTTCAGAAGCCATCCAATAAATGGGAACAAAATTATATTCGGGATACTTTTTTTTTAATGATTCGGCAAGATTGATGGTGGTTATAATCTTATAAATAAAATACAAGGGGCCTGTAAAAAGGCATAATTGATGCCCTGTACAAACCGTAAAAGTATTCTTATTTATCAATAAATCAATATTAACAGGTGCGGCAATATTGTTTTGAAGGTATTGTTTTTTTAAAACAGCTACTAATAAATTACGATTAATTTCTTCCTTATTTTTGTCGTCAATAGCTTGTTTGAAAGTATCTATATTTGGTAAATAAGTGTAAAACTTTCGTAACAAATCCTCACCTTTGATATAATTAAGTATCAAATTTGAAAATTGTTCGGTTTGAGATAAAGCTATTTTAGTAGATTTGAATTTCATAATTAACTGCAAAGGTAACAAAACACCTTTAATACATAAATGGTAAAACAAAATTAATATAAAATGACTAAACCTGAACTTAACAACCCTTGGACTACCCTAGCATCTGAACAAATTTATGAATCGCCATGGATAGCTGTTACAAAGCACGATGTACTTACTCCTAATGCTACAAATGGCACCTATTCTACTGTTCATTTTAAAAATTTGGCAATTGGTATATTGCCACTGGATAAGGACTATTATACTTGGATAGTTGGACAATACCGCTACCCTATCCAAAAATACTCATGGGAAATTCCGGAAGGCGGAGGGCATTTAGATGTTGAACCTATTGAATCTGCAAAGCGTGAATTACATGAGGAAACAGGAATTATAGCACATAAATGGACGAAGATACAAGAAATGTATTTAAGCAATTCGGTTAGCGACGAGCATTGTACCTTGTTTATTGCTCAAGATTTAGTTTTTGGTGAATCGCACCCTGATGACGAGGAAGAGTTAGATATGCGTAAGATTCATTTTGATGAATTATATAAAATGGTAGAATTGGGCGAAATAACTGACAGTTTAACAATAACTGCGGTATTAAAAACAAAATTATTGATACTGGAAGGGAAAATTTAGAAAGTATTTAGTGCCTGTTTTAATCTACTACAATTTTTTTATTAAGTACATTTTTATCGGTATCAATTAATTGAAATACATAAACTCCCGATTTTAAATTACACCTATCTATTTGTAACTGCGTACCGGAAAAATGTATACTTTTTGCCACTATTCCCATTACATCTATAATGTTAATAGTACTGTTATTTTGTGTTTTTTCAAAACGAATGGTAGCATACTGATTAAACGGATTGGGGAAAATTTTTACGTTTTCAGAAACTAGTATTTCTCCAATTTCAGAAGCAATTATATTAAAACACAAGGAAGTATCGGAGCAATTATTTTCAGATACAATTACAGCAAAACTGCCATCAGTTGCTGTTGAATAACTTTGTGTTAAAGCATCCGAAACTATTGTATCGTTGTTATTACAATTAATCCATTGATATGTTGCGTTAGATTTGTTTGCAATAAGTTTTATCCCATTTTTATCAGCTGAAATATTTACGACAACATCAATAGCATTTTTAATAGTAAGAAAAGTAGTAATTGTGCTATCACATCCTGTAAATGAAGGCAACACATCAATATATATTCCGGATGTATTATAAATAGTTGTACCCACTTTTACATTTTCTCCATTGCATTTAATAAGGTTTTGAGAAAATTTATTTTCTGACAAAATAGTTAAATGAGTAGTAACCGTACTATCGCAACCTTTGTTGTTTTTTAATACATCGATAAATGTTCCACTTGTATTATGTATTGATTTACCTACAATTTGTGTTTCGCCAAAGCATTTTGTTACTGTTTGAACAGATGTTATGGCTGGCAATACCGTTAAATTACTTGTAACTATGCTATCACAACCCGAATAAGATGTTAGCGTATCCACAAAAGTACCGCTTGTATTATGTGTTACACCACCAACCGACAATTGTTGAGTAGCACACAATGTATATGTTTGTGTAGTTAAAATACGATTGGGTTGGGTAATTTTATAGGTAATTGAACTAACAATTGCAAAGGCACTATCTTTAACTGTTAAGGTATATGTACCCGCTTTCAATCCACTTAATGTAGCTGTTGTTGCGCCACCGGGCAACCATTTAAAATTATATTTTCCATTGCCTCCATTTAAGTTGGCTGTTAATTCGGCATTGGTTTCACCGTGGCATTTTATAAATTTTGTTTGTGAAACATTTAAACTATACTGTAAAACAGATACTATAAGTGATGCTTTATCATTTAAACAATTTGCGGCAGTTAATTCTTGAACTGAAACAACGCCACCTTTGATAGCAAAGTTTATGGTAATAGAATCTGAGCCTTGTCCGCTTGTAATTGTTGCGCCTTCGGGTATTGTCCATGTATATTTAGATCCTATTGCACCTTTAATACGATAGCCCACTTTGCTCGCATTTTCGTTTACTTTCAATGCTCCTAAAATAGTATACGGTTGTTTTATGATTCCAAAAAAATGGGCTGCCCAATAGGTGGAATGTAAACTTGTTTTTATTGCATAATAACTTGTTGCCCCTCCTTGCCTTGCACATGAACCTGTATCTACAGATATTCCATGCCCCATATTTTTTATTTTATAATATACAACAGCCGTATTATTTAGGCTATCGTTATATATTATTTTAGAAATTAAGCTATCACCCTGAAAAGCATTGTTAATACTATCTGGAACCATATCTGCATGATTTACAATTGTCCATTGTTTTATAAGTTCAGTTGCATTTTTAATGTTAACTACTCCATCTGCTGTGCCATGAAAAATGGCCACATCTGGATATGAACCTTTAAAAGTTGGATTTGACTTTTTTATAAGCCCTCCCCATTGCGCTGGAGTTTTAATTACAGAACCGCCCATTGCCGTAAATGCGGAAGCTGTATCTACAGAAGCTCTGTAAGGTACCCCTGCCATTACTGCACCTTTACTAAATACATCAGGATAATTAGCCATCATTACAGTACTCATACAAGCCCCTGCCGATAAACCTGTAATAAATATTTTAGTGGTGTCAAACACATAATTCAATTTCATATAATCTACCATTTGTTTGATAGACAATACTTCTAATTTATTTTTTGTTTGATAAAGAGAGTCGAACCAGTTAAAACAAATAGCACTATTATTAGTACTTGTTTGTTCGGGATATAGCACTAAAAATTTATGTTTATCTGCCAATTTATTCCAACCAGTTTGGGTAGCATAAGTTGCTGCACTTTGGGTACAACCATGTAATGCAACTACTAGGGAAGTTGTATCTGAAAATCCAACTGGCAAATATGAATACATATTTAATTTACCGGGATTACTTCCAAAAGAAGTAGTTTTTGTAAGAGGGGTTTGGGCGCAAGCAATTGTATATAAAAATACAGTAGAGAGCAGAAGGACTGTATTTTTAATGGTTTTCACTTTTTATTTTATATGGAATTGGAAATATTGAATTTTTCTAAACTAATTCCGATAGTTTTTTATGCTCTGTTGATATTATAGTATCCACGTTTTTATCAAACATTTCAGGATCTATTAATTCTATATTGCCACTTTTAACATTGTTTTTATAAAAGGTATCGAACAAAGAGTTTTGCGCTGTACCAATAGAGGGCTTAACGGCAATTAATTTTGTTTTTGTTTTTAGCTTTAATTGATTATTTGCATAGGTTGAAACGGAATTTTTAATCGCCAATAATTCATATAATTTATTCGCTATCGAAATTTCATTATTATTAAAATCTATTGCTTGATATAAGTCCAAGCTACCATTAGTAGTAGCCATCGAAACAATGGCTTTTTTCAACAAACCATTAAATACATCAGGATTAAGCGAGTAATTAATGTCCGCTTTTTCTTTCAGATGAGATTTGTGTAAAGTTTTTTTTATGCTATTGGTAAACGACTTATCAATTGGAGGAGGTAATATTACTTTGCCAACAAACTTTTGAAATAAGCTTTCAAAAGTTTCCTCATTCAATTCAATATCAAAAGGTTTAGGGGTGTTAAATTGTATTACACCTGAAGCATATTTACTTAAATATTCAATATATTCGTTCTTAAAATTATTTTCTATTTCAAATAATGATGTTTGATTGGAGGATAATTTTAAATTGGTTGCTATAACTTTATTATCAATTAATTCGAAGGCATTTTTAACCAATAACTTAATATTATCGGGCGATAGTTTAGCGGCAAAATCAATTTTATCATTATTGATTTTAAAAAACACCCCATTTTCATTGGCAGCCAATAAAGCACAAGCTATTTTTTCGTTGGTGTAATGGTTTGTTTGAATGTATAGGGGGCTAACAAAAGTTTTCATGTTACAAAAGTTTTAAAGATTCGTTCATTTTATTTATAACTCGATCTAAACGCTCTTTGTTTGATAAAAAATCAAACATTCGCTGGTTTAAATTTGGCGGAATCTGCCAAGAGCAGTGGAACAATGTAAACGCATTTTGTAAGGCTTGATCATAAACTTTAGGATACGAAGTTACGAATTCTTCCAATACTTGCAACCTTATTTTTTTAGGAACGTAGCTTACCAGGCTTTTAAAGTACTCATTTTCAATTAATTTAGAACCATAATTCAAATCTTCTGAAGGTTTAAAAAAGCGCAAATCCTTTTGTCCTCCAAAGATAAAAGCATGGTCTATGGCATAAAATTTCAACATTTTTTTATTATCCATGCTTATTTCAGCTTCCAACTGATTGATATTATCTTCTCTTCCCCTGTCTCTATTGTCCACCATTAAGTCGAAAGCGGCTATTTTAATAATATCTGTGTAGTTTGAATATCTTTTTACTTCCCTCCTATTTGCAAATAGTTGAGTTCCATTGGCTAAACTGGAAGCTGGCACCAATTTGGAGCCAAAACAGACCTTATCAGGCAAGGCTCTTTTATTGTATTTTAAATCTTTTTTGGATACAGAATCGGGAGAAATTTGGACCAAAACAATGTCCGGTGTAGCAATATTTAATGATTTAAGCAATTGGTTGGCAACAATTTCATAAGCCAAACAATCTATTTCAGCTTGTTTTACGGATGTTAAGTATTTACAATAATAAATATTACCATCGCTGCATTCAAACTTCATTGGATTGTGCCCATCCGTTTCTTCTTCCTTCAAAAAGTAGGTAGTTTTTAATAATGGTAGTTGCATCGTATTTTACTTATTAAGCTATGATAAAGTACAAAAACTTAAATTATTATTGTTTTTATTACTCAATTATAAAACTTCCTTTAGTTTGTTATAAGCGGCTATTGTCAATGTAAACCCTAAATCTTCATCATGGTCAATAAAAATCGCAGATCCTTTAAAGTCTAAAAATGTACGACCTCTCCAGCAACCTTCTTTAATACGAATAGCATCAATTTCTCTCCAGTTATCATCTGTTACATTGCAAAACTTTATCATTGTGTTTACAACAAATTTAGCTTGCTCATCTGTATATTGTTTTTGACTATTAATTAAAACTATCGAGATTGTATCTTTTGAATTAATTATTTTTTCTTGTGAATTAATCATTATGATTAATGTGTCAAAAACATCGAACACATTTTTTTCTAATTTGCATTTATATTTTATTAGATTGCTTTTTGATTCATATAATTCTGCTTTTTCTAGCATTTTATTTAAATCAAAAAGTAATTCGCTTGAGTATGAACTGCCTTTTTTATTTTCTAATTTGAAGATGTCAAATAGTCCCAAGTTTGTTTTATTTATTAGTTATTTGTTTACGTATATTAATTAAAAAAAATAGGGTTATGGCAAAGTTATTTTAATATATCCCTATTAATTTAGCCTCCCCCCCTTACTCAAACTTTACTTTAGGCAATCCCTTCACAATTTCCACTGTTTGCACACTCACATTAATAATACTTAACAGCAAATTTAATATGTAACGAGGGTTACCAACTTCGGTAGCCCAATCGTTAGGGTCATTTTTAATACCGCTTTCTTTATGGGTTGTTACTGCGTAACGCTCCATAATCCATTCAATAGCGCTTTTACCATTTACAACATATTGGTATGCTTCGGCAGGTATATTATCAATTGTTATTTTACTATTGTAGTTAATGGTTTCTTTTTGGTCTTTTTTAGGGAAACGCATTTTTTCAACCGTAAAAAATTTACTTTCTGCACCTGTAACTTTTACCCCATCATAAGCAGGGACAGTTTCATAATTAACATGCAAATCTGCTAACTTGCGACCTGCTTTGCTAAATGCCCAAAAATCTTTAACATCCTCTACTAATGGTAAACGTGGCAACATTTTCTTTAAATCATTTGCAAATAGTTCTTTGTATTCTGGGCTATGTAAAAAGCCATATACATAATAAAAAACATCTTCTTTTGTTACATTTTTACCGTATTGTTTTTTTGCTCTTTCCAAAATAAAATCACTTACCCCATCTCTTCTGATAAATTCACTTTCTCTTTGTTCGTCAAACATTCCAGGTGTTTGTTTTTTTCTTTCTTCGTAATAATAAAGAGGAAAAACCTGTCCATTTGCTTGCAATTGAAGGTCAGGTATTTTATCAGTGATAATAACTGAAAAATCCTTATTTACCCCTAGTCCTGTTATGCTAATTACCTTGTTTTCGGATTTAAAATCAGGGAATAATTTTGGTAGTTGATAACGCTCCTGATTTAAGTCATCTGCAAAATAGTTAAAAGTATGAGTGAATGGACGATATAACGAAACTCTAAATTCTTTTTGTTCTAATCCAAATGTCTTTTTTCTTTTTATTTGGTTTAACCAATCTCTTGTCCAGTTTCCCTTTGCAGAATCTGTTAGTGGTTCATTTATTTCTCCTGACTTAATCTTCTCAAGTTGTTCATTGTAATGTGCAATTGTTACTTGAATATTTCTTTTTAGTTCCTTTTTAGAGAAATTATAAACCCATGTATCACGATTCGAAGCTGTACCTAAAGATTGTGCAATGAAAAAAGACTGAGATTTTGAATCGTACTTTTTCTCAGGCTCTATCCCTATAAACGTATCAAACAAATCACTACGCTGGCTAATCCAATCTCCATGTTCATTAGTATTCAATGTTTTCCAAGGAATTGAAGGGTTTCCAATAGATTTGAATTTATGTACTATTTCCAATTTATCTTCTCTACTTAAATAGTCGCCAATGTCGTGGTAATAAATTGTAGCTTTTTTCATTTTTTTTGAAATTTTTTAATAAATTCTTCAATGGCTTTTTGTTCTTCCCAATCAGTGTCTAAAGCTTCTGTTTTTTTGCGTTGCGTATCAAACAGTTCGTATTGTTGGGCTGCAGTCAGCTTCATTTTTTCGTGACTAATAATGCCAGCATTGTGAAGCAATGGTTTTCTGCTGAATAAAATAACGCTGTCCGCTTCTTCTTTCCAAAAATTTAAACGTAAAGGAATTTGCTCTTTTATTCTCAGCTCTGCAGTATCCAAAAACAGGGTAACCATTCTGTTGAGTGTGTCTATTTCATCTGTTGTTAAATAATTTTTAGCGATATAAATATCTTCTTTTCTTACACGGCTGCCTTTCCATGAAGTTAAGCCCATATTTGGTAATTCGGCTTTAGCTCTATTAACAATAATTTCGGCTGCGGTATGTTTGGTAACGGAAAAAAGTAATTTATTTTGTGTTTCGGAAAAAAATTGCTCTGTTTTTTTATCAGTTTTGTCATAATCATCGCTAAGCATAAACAAATCTCTAATTTTTTGATAAAACCGTTTTTCAGAACTTCGTATTTCACGGATGCGTTCTAAGAGTTCGTCAAAATAATCTTTCCCGAAATTTTTACCTTGTTTTAGCCGTTCATCATCTAGCACAAAACCCTTTATTATAAACTCTTTAAGTGTTTGTGTAGCCCAAATACGAAATTGTGTAGCCTGTTTGCTGTTTACCCTATAACCAACGGCTATAACCGCATCTAAATTGTAAAAATCAACATTTTCGTTTACTTCTCCTCTAAACCCTCTATTTACCACTGTTTCCATTTTGGAAATAGTGGTAGCTTTTAAAAGCTCGCCTTCTTTGTAAATATTTTTTAAATGTTTACTAATGGCAGGCACTTCTACCCCAAACAGTTCGGACATTGCTTTTTGTGTGAGCCAAAAAGTTTCGTTTTCAAAACGCACAGCTACGTGTACTTTACCTTCTGCAGTTTGGTATAATAGTATCTTACTCATTTTATTTTCCTCCTTTTTTTACCAACAAGGTAATGGCTATGGGAGTGCGACTGCCGCTTCCAAAAATTTTACCACCTTCTTTACGGCTTAATTCACCGCTGGTACGTTGGTTGCCTCTTAAATTAAATACATAAATGCTGTCAAACTCTTTTTCTATTGATTTTCGGAAACCATCGGTACTGTTGCCATCTAACCAAGCACCGTTGCTTACAAAACAAATAATGCCCCCATCTTTGCCCAAACGGTCGGTACTCCAACGGAAGGCTTTTATGTACGCATCGTATAACGATTTGTTAAGCCCCGCAGTAGAAGCCTCGGCATAGGTATTTGCAATTTTTGCATCCAGTTTAGGATAGCTTTGATTTTGAGCATTGTCATTGGCAGATTTTTGCCCAATAGAATAAGGAGGGTTACCCATTATTACCCGTAAAGGGGCATTTTTTTGTTTAGCAACCCTTGCCGAATTTTGAGGAAACATTTCAGAAAACATTTTTTCGCTTTCATCTGTTTCTCCTAATTGAAATGTATCGGTTAAACAAATGCCATCGAATGCTTGGTAAGCAATCTCTTCAAATTGCTTCGTTCCTCGCAATGACGCAGCCAAAGCATCGTGATAGGCATTTTCGATATTTACAGCCGCTATGTAATAGGCTAACAATACAATTTCGTTGGCATGAATTTCGTTTTTGTATTTGCGTTGTAAATCTTTTTTATTAATTAATCCGCTTTGTAATAAGCGTGTTATAAAAGTGCCTGTTCCGGTAAAGGGATCCAGTATGTGTATGTTTTCATCGGAAATACTGCGGTTAAATTCTTTTTTTAATACATCGTTTACCGAATGAACAATAAAATCAACTACTTCTACCGGAGTATACACAATACCCAATTTCTCCACCATTTTAGGAAAGGCAGTTTTAAAGAATTTGTCGTATAACTCAATAATTATGCGTTGCTTGCCTTCTGCATTATCAATACCCGAAGCACGCATTTTTACGGATTCATAAAATTTTTGTAGTGTTTCGGCATCCTTATCAAACGACTGGTCCTCCAATAAATCCAACATCGATTGCATGGATATTGAAATGGGATTGTTTTTTACAAACGAATAACCGTCAAACAAGGCTTCAAACACAGGTTTTGTTATGATGTGCTGCGAAAGCATTTCTACAGCTTCGTGTTCGGTAATACTGGGGTTGATATTTTTTTGTAAGCCACTTAAAAAGTTGGCAAATGCGTGTTTGTGTTTTTTATCGTTGGTAATTAAGCCTTGAATGCGAACAGCTTGTCGTTCCGCAATTTCGGCAACACTCTTAGCCCATTGTTCCCAATAACGGCGGTCGCCTACTTTGTTTACCATACGAGCAAATACTACGTTTTGTAATTGCTCAAACTGAAGTGTTAACTGATCTTGAATTGTTTTAGTAGCATTACCGGCAGCGGCTTTGTCGCCGTTTACCTGCATTGCTGCACCATCGTTATCAAACGTATATTCGGGCCTGCCAACTAAAATTTGACTGGGGCGATTTTTGTTTAGCTCAATTTTATTTACGGTAGCATTAAAGCGGTCGTCGTGCGCACGCAACGCATTTAAAACCGACCAAACAACTTTGTACCGTTCGTTATCGCCCAATGCCAATGCCGCATCCATATCAGATGGCACAACAACCGGAATAATAATGTAACCGTAATTTTTACCCGGCGATTTACGCATTACCCGACCCACCGATTGTACCACATCTACCTGAGAATTGCGCGCCGATAAAAACATTACCGCATCCAATGAGGGTACATCTACACCTTCACTCAAACAACGAACGTTTGTTAATACTCTGCATTCATTGTCTTCGCCTCCTTCTTTTAACCAGCCCAATAATTCGTCTCTGGTTGGTGCCGACATGGTGCCATCAATGTGCTTAGAAGCAACGGTAACCATTTGTTCCCTTTTTTCGGCAGGTAAGGAACCAATATATGCATCGGTAGCGGAATTAAAGGTGGTGGTTATTTTACGAGAAACGACAATGCTTTGGCAAAATGCCACTGCACGGCGCATGGGCAATGGATCTGACAATTGTGTTTTATCATCATTACCTAAAAACTGTTTTGATAACGCATTGATACAACCAATTAATTTAGATACATCGTCGGTATTAATTTCGCTGTCCTTATCCATCAGCATTTTTTGTACGGCAGGTGGTACATCCTTATCACTAAGGGTAAGTATTAATACTTTGTAATCGGTTAATAAATTATTTTCTACCGCTTCGCCAAAACCTATACGGTACATTTCTTCGCCGTATAATTTAGGATCATCCATAGAACATAAAATTGCTTCTGCCTGTTTAGCTTTGCTTTTTACATCATCGCTATACAAACGCGGTGTAGCCGTCATGTACAGTCGTTTTTTTGCTTTTATAAAATTATTATCGTGCACCTTGGTAAACGCCGATTCATCTTCGCCAGCCAAGGAAACACCTGTGGTACGGTGGGCTTCGTCACAAATAATTAAATCAAAGGCATCCAGTTTTGAAAACTCTTTACCAAGTTCTTTTTGTGCTTTTGCAATTACTTCAATGGATTGATAAGTAGAAAAAACTACGGTCATGCCCGATTTATTTTTTTCATCCACTTGTTTAAACTGATGAATAATGTCTTTTACATTGGTAGATGCCGGCAAAGCCAAATCTACAACACTAAAACTATCACTATCATCATTCTTGGTTTTCTTTTTAGAAATTTCGGGGTCGGAACAAATACACACCGCATTGATAGGTTCTTTGGCAAAGGTTGTCCATTCACGCAAGGTTTGCCCTAATAAGGCAATGCTTGGCACAAGGAACAAAATTAAACCTTTACCCTCTGTTTCATTTTCGGCAATACGAAGGGATGTAAAGGTTTTACCTGTACCGCAGGCCATAATTAATTTACCTCGTTCATTGGCTTTAAAATGTTGATGCGTATTGTTTAAAGCTACTTTTTGATGAACCATTAAATCACGATTAGCAATACGCGATTGTTCACCGGAAATACCAGTATCTAACTTTTCCCAATCAACAGGAGATTCCATTAAGTCATATAACTTTAAAATAGAAACCTGGGGATTTTGATTTTTAAAGGCTTCTATGGCATTTGTTCCAAATTTATTGGTGGTTGCTATCCATAAACGATGTGCAAAGCTTACTGTTTTTAATTGTTCGTTTTTAAATTCACGGCTGGATGTGGAAAGGAAAGAATCAACCGAAGGTTTATCAATGCTCGCATTTTCTTGAAAGCATTTGCATTGTATTGCCCAATAATCGCCTTGATGCGTTAATGCAACCAAATCAATACCGGTATCGCCACTCCCTAAATCCAATTTACCGGGAAACTCGTTCCATAACCAAACGTGTTTAAAACGGTGGGCATATAACGGATCGGTTTGTAAATACGCTTGCATTAAACGCTCAAAACGGCTGCCTTTATCCCGTTCGGAAAAAGAGATTTTCCTGTATGTATTGAGTAGTGTAGAAAAAGTGATTTTTTTGTCCATTATTTTCAACTAAAATGTATTGCAACTTATACTTGCAATTTCAAATGTATGATTTTTAGGAGGACAGAAAAACAAAAAAGAATATAGATTTAAACAACTACGAATTGTTAAGAGCCTGTTTAAGTTTTATATTTAAAAACCACAGGTCGCTCCTACGGAGCTATGTTGGCTACCTATTTATATCTACAAACAGTTTGCTCCTACGGAGCATTTTGAAGTCCCAGAGGGACGTACTGTTTGTAGAAACTAGATAATAAACGAATTATACAAGCTCCGTAGGAGCGACCTGTAAATTGTTTGATTGAAATATAAACAGGCTCTAAATTTAATTATGTTTGTAGTAGATAAAAATGTTTTTTACTCCATTACTTCGCCATACAAATCATAATCTTCGGCAGAAGTAATTTTCACATTGGCAAAATCACCAACACGAACAAAATTGGTATCTGCTTTTACAAGCACTTCGTTATCAACTTCCGGAGAATCAAATTCGGTACGTCCAATAAAATAATCTCCTTCTTTTTTATCAAATAAAACTTTATATGTTTTACCCACTTTTTGCTGATTAAGTTCAAAAGATATACCTTGTTGCAAAGCCATTACCGCTTCGGTGCGGGCTTGTTTTGTTTTGGCAGGAACATTGTCTTTTAATAAATAAGCATGCGTATTTTCTTCGTGCGAATAGGCAAATATACCTAATCTGTCAAAACGGGTTTGTTCTATCCATTCCAGCATTTCCTTATGGTCTTTAGCTGTTTCGCCTGGATAACCAGCAATTAATGTAGTTCTTAAAGTTATTCCGGGTACTTTATCTCGTATTTGATTAACTAAATTAATTGTTTTTTGTTTGGTGGTTCCTCTGCGCATACTCTTCAACATATCATCAGTAATGTGTTGTAGTGGCATATCTAAGTATTTACAAATATTGCTACGCTCGTTCATCACATCCAAGGCATCCATCGGGAAACCGCTAGGGAATGCGTAATGTAAACGAATCCATTCTATCCCTTCTACATCCGAAAGGTTTTTTAATAGCTCAGCCAGATTACGTTTTTTGTAAATATCCAAACCGTAATAGGTTAAATCCTGAGCTATCAACATCAACTCTTTGGTACCATTTTTAGACAGGTGTTTCGCTTCTTTTACCAGTTCTTCAATTGGTCTTGAAGTATGTGCTCCACGCATCAAAGGGATGGCACAAAATGAACACGGTCTGTCACAACCTTCGGATATTTTAAAGTACGAATAATGGTGGGGCGTTGTTAATAATCGTTCACCAACCAATTCGTGTTTATAATCTGCTTTTAATGTTTTAAGTAATCGGGGTAATTCTCTTGTTCCAAAATAGGCATCTACATTGGGTATTTCTTTTTCCAGTTCAGGTTTATACCGTTCGCTAAGGCAACCAGTAACATATACTTTATCAACCAAGCCTTGTTTTTTAGCATTGGCATATCTGATAATGGTATCAATGCTTTCCTGTTTAGCATTGTCGATAAATCCGCAGGTATTAATTATAACAATTCCAGAATCGTCTTTTGTACTTTCGTGTTCAACGATAAAGTTATTGGCTTTTAATTGCCCCATTAACACTTCACTGTCCACAATATTTTTGGAACAGCCAAGTGTAACCACATTCACTTTATTTTTTTTGAGTGTTTTTGTTTTCAATATTTAATATGCTTATTGTTTCTTAGGTAATTTATTTAACCACATAGAAACATCGTTTTTTTTATAAAAATTTTATACAGTATCCCAATGAATTGGGAACATAGAAAGTCTATGTGTAAAAATTTATTTTTCTTTATTTTATCTTATTTCTATGAATCTATGTGGTTTAATTTTTCATTTTGCAAAATTTTCAGAAGTATCATTTCCTTCATCCATAATATTTATATTTCCGTATTCTAAACGGTATATCCTAATCATAATTAAAAAATAAGAAATTAGAATCGGTCCAAACACCAAGCCCGGTAAGCCAAACCAATTTAATCCAATTATAACTCCAAAAACGGTTACTAAAGGATGTACATCGGCAATTTTTTTTTGAAGAATAAATCGAAACAGATTATCTACATTGGTTATAACAATAGCACCATATATTAGCAATCCAATGCCTTGCCAAGAGCTGTCGGCTGATAACTGAACTAATCCGGCAGGTATCCACACTAGGGCTGTACCTAAAATGGGGATAAAAGATAAAAACCCACACATAATTCCCCAAAAAACAGGTTCATGTAAACCAAAAATGGTAAAACCAGCAATTGCAAAAATACATTGAATGATTGCTAATAAAGGTGCGCCCAATACATTTGAATAGGTTTGCATAATAAGTTCTTTTGCAAATAATTCGGCATTTTCTTTTTTAAAGGGTAATAATCGGATAATTCTATCTTTAATATGGTGATCGGTATAAAGTAAGTAGAATAAAATAAAATACATAATACCAATATCTGCCACCATCATAAAGGTTTGATTAAGCAGGTTTGGAATATAAGCTGTGATTTCATTTTGCACCTTTACTATATTTTCGGGACTCATTACATTAAACCCAAAATGGTTATTTATATATACATTAACACTTTCAACTTTAAAAAAAATTTCGGTATTATTGGATAGTATATGAGTAAGTTTTGTTATTAATAAATTAGCAATAAAAAATACAGGGACAAGAATAATTACAAAAGAAAGTAGGATTATTAGAGTTATAGCCAATCCTTTATTCATGTTTTTTTTAACATGAAGGTAGTTCATTAAAGGAGAGCAAATGATATAAAAGATAATGGCTCCTAAAAAGGCAGGTACAAAGTTGATAAGGGATACTATCAAAAATGAACCTAGAATAATTATTCCTGCCAGAGTAATAATTTGTTTAAGATATTTGGATTCAATGGTGCTCATTATTTTTTATTGTTTGAATAAACTATCTACAAATTCATTTTTATTGAACACTTGCAAGTCTTCCATTTTTTCTCCCACACCAATATATTTTAC
>CANFLQ010000050.1 GCA_947447995.1 Bacteroidota bacterium
ACAAAAAATTTGATTTTCTGATTGATCTTAACGAAAGTTTACAACAAGAAATTTTACAACTTTTAAAACATAAAGCCAATTACAGCTTCAGTGCAGATTATATAAAAACATACACTGATGCGGATGATTACCGCACTTTAATTACACCGAAAGCTACGACTGATGAGGACAAGCTATTTGAACCCAAAATATATGCTCAGGTTTTTGAAACCAAATACGGCTTTATTCCTAATCTAAGTATTTTGGATTTGCTCTTTAACCAAGGCTCCAGAGCGAAGGAGTTTATATAATGAGTTCAAAGTTGGAAAGTTCAAAGTTTAAAGTTTGGGTTATAACTACTAGTATAATTAAACTATAAAAATTAATACTTAACATCTTTCTAAAAATTGATTTTGTATATTTGAATCAATTATAATTTTCTGTTGGAAGTTTATTTTTAAGGCTGAACGCAACTTTAAACTTTCCAACTTTGAACTTTAAACTTTAACGTATGAATATAGAATTCAACAAATTTGAGGATAAAATGAACCTGCTTATTTCCGCAATGGAACAAAAGCTGGAAAAAATTTATCAGGGTGGCGGGAAAAGCAGGATTGAAAAACTGCACGAACAGGGCAAAATGTCAGCGCGTGAACGCATTCAATTTCTTATTGACAAAAACTCTAAAACCATTGAAATTGGAGCTTTCACAGGCGAAGGGATGTACGCCGACCACGGCGGCTGTCCTGCAGGCGGTGTAGTGGTTGTAATAGGCTACGTAAGCGGAAGACAATGTATTATTGTTGCCAACGATGCAACTGTAAAAGCCGGAGCTTGGTTTCCCATTACCGGAAAAAAGAATTTAAGAGCACAGGAAATAGCAATGGAAAACCGTTTACCCATTATTTATTTGGTAGACAGCGCTGGTGTTTATCTTCCTTTGCAAGATGAGATTTTTGCCGATAAAGAACATTTTGGACGTATATTCCGCAACAATGCCATCATGTCGGGCATGGGTATTATACAAATTTCGGCAGTAATGGGCAGTTGCGTTGCTGGCGGAGCCTATCTTCCCATTATGAGCGACGAAGCCATGATAGTTGATAAAACCGGAAGCATCTTTTTAGCAGGCTCTTACCTTGTAAAAGCTGCAATTGGCGAAACAATTGACAATGAAACATTGGGTGGTGCTACTACCCATTGCGAAATATCGGGTGTTACCGATTATAAATGCAAGGACGATGCCGATTGCCTTACCCGCATCAGAAACATTATGAGTAAAATCGGTGATTCTGATAAAGCAGGATTTAACCGCATTGCAGCTCAAAAGCCTAAAAAAGAAGAAAAAGAAATTTTAGGAATTATTCCTGATACCCGCGACCATCAATACGATATGAATGAGATCATTGCCAGATTGGTAGATGATTCCGATTTTGAAGAATACAAAGAAGGTTTCGGGCAAACTATTATTTGTGGATTAGCCCGCATTGAAGGATGGAGTGTTGGTATTGTAGCCAATCAACGTAAAGTAGTAAAAAGCAAAAAAGGCGAAATGCAATTTGGTGGCGTAATATATAGCGATAGCGCGGATAAGGCGGCACGATTTATCATGAACTGTAACCAAAAGAAAATACCATTATTATTTTTACAGGATGTTACCGGATTTATGGTTGGTTCTCGCTCCGAACATGGCGGAATTATTAAAGATGGCGCTAAAATGGTAAATGCCATGGCAAACTCTGTAGTACCTAAATTTACAGTAGTTGTTGGTAACTCTTACGGTGCTGGCAATTATGCCATGTGCGGAAAAGCGTATGACCCTCGCTTGATGATAGGTTGGCCAACGGCACAAATAGCAGTGATGGGGGGAGCGCAAGCAGCTAAAGTATTGGGACAAATAGAAGTAGCATCGCTAAAAGCAAAAGGAGAAGTGATTACTCCCGAAAAAGAAGCGGAATTATTTAAAATAACAAAAGACCGCTATGATAGCCAAACAACCCCTTATTATGCAGCATCTCGCTTATGGGTGGATGCAATAATTAACCCGTTAGACACACGTAAATGGATCTCTATGGGGATAGAAATGGCAAACAATGCACCAATTACAAAAGCTTACAATGTGGGCGTAATTCAAACCTAATGACTCTCAAAAAATTATAAAATATAAAATAAATATCTTACTTTTGCTTTAAACATCATATTCTGCTTATGAAATTAAAATTACGTACACCTCGTTTTATATTTATCACTTCTGCTATTTTTATTGTAGCTGCTAGTCGTTTATTTCCTCACATCCCTAACTTTACCCCGCTTGCCGCGATGGCATTGTTTGGTGGTGCTTATTTGTCGGACAAACGTATGGCTTTTATTGTTCCATTATTGGCACTTTTTATTAGCGATATTGCCCTACAGTTGTTATTTGGTTGGGGATTTCACAACACCATGATTTATGTTTATATAGGATTTATTGTAACTTCACTTATTGGAATGCTTGTAAAACAAAATGTTACAGTTCAATCGGTTGCCGCAGGATCTTTAGTTTCATCCATTTTATTTTTTATTATCACCAATTTTGGTGTATGGGCTGCAAATGGCTTTCAAATGGGAATTGTTGGTTTAGAAACTACTTATATTTTAGGTATTCCATTTTTTACACCTACCGTAGTTGGTGATTTATTTTTTAATGCCCTTTTATTTGGGTCATTTTATTTTGCTCAAATTAAATATCCTGTATTGGTAAAAGCTAAATAATTAAAAAGTATCCTTAAAAAAAATCCCTCTTCTGATAATTTAATTGAAAGAGGGATTTTTTAATTAATAACATATAAAAACTATCATAAATGAGCACTTCATTAGAAAAGGATTTTACATTTAAAACCATTGACCTTAAAGATGATTATGAAGGCAAAGTAGAAGCTACTCTTATTGCAGCAAAAACCAATACAGGAAATAGGATAAGCATTTTATATATTCATGGCTTTATCGATTATTTTTTTCACCCACATGTAGCTAAACAATTTGATGAACATGGTTTTGATTTTCATGCCCTAGATTTAAGAAAATATGGGCATTCTCTAAGAAAGCATCAGCATGCGTGCTATGCAAAATCTTTACATGAATACTTTGAAGAAATTACCATCGCAATAAAAGAAATTATAGCTAAAGGCTCCTCTTCCGTTATATTATTGGGGCATTCCACTGGAGGTTTAACATCCAGCTTATATGCCAATTATGGGGAAGAAAAAAAACAGGTGAGCGGAGTTATTTTAAATTCTCCATTTTTGGAAATGAACCTTCCTAAAACCACTCACAACTTTTTAAAAATTGCATATAACACTATACCGCATATTAGTACGTATGCTGCACTTAAAGATGCTGTACCTGCAGCTTACGGCAAAAGCTTACACAAGGATCACAAAGGTGAATGGGACTATAATTTAGAATTTAAACCACTTAGAGGATTCCCCACTTACTTTGCTTGGTTCAAAGCGGTAACAACCGGACATAAATATTTACAGACGAAATCAAATATTAACGTACCTGTATTGGTAATGTTCTCTTCTCAATCGCTACCTAAAAAATGGGTTGGAGCCGACTTTGCAAAATCAGACATTGTGCTTAATGTGAAACATATTAAGGAGATTGGAGCAAAATTGGGTAATAAAGTTACTTTGCTTGAGGTTAAAGATGGTTTACATGATCTTTTCTTGTCGAGGAAAGATGTGAGAGATTTTGCTTTTGACGAGATGTTTAAATGGACAAAGAAAAACTACGACACAAAATAAAAATTTGTCATTACTATAACAATTGTCATTTAACAAAATATGAGATTTATTATTCAGCTTATCATTTCTACTTTAGCAGTATTAATAACGGCATACTTATTACCAGGGGTTGAAATAGTAGACAACAACTTTTTTACAGCAGTTATTGTAGCAGCGGTACTTTCCTTTTTAAATGCTGTTATAAAACCAATCATGGTAGTATTAACAATACCTATAACCCTTGTTACACTCGGATTTTTTTTATTAGCCATTAATGCCTTTATAGTAATGCTGGCATCGCATATAGTAGATGGTTTCCATGTAAAAAATTTTTGGTGGGCATTACTTTTTAGTTTTATACTTTCTATTACAACTTCAATTTTAGAAAGTGTTAAAAAACGAGATGAACTATAAAATCAATTATGCAATTATTAAATTGCTGATTATCGATTAAAAATAAATACATATAAATACCCCATATACCTTGATAAACGTAGGAAAATACAATGAACTGGAAGTAGTAAAAGAATTGGATTTTGGTATTTACCTAAGGGATGGGGATGTTGAAATATTAATGCCTACCAAATGGGTACCGTCTGGCACACAGATAGGTGATAAATTAAACGTTTTTATTTTTCGTGATTCAGACGACAGGCTAATTGCTACCACCATTGAGCCGTACGCAATTGCCGACACTTTTGCTTTTTTGGAAGCCAAGCAAGTGAATGATATAGGTGCATTTTTAGATTGGGGAATGGATAAAGATTTACTAGTTCCTTATCGTGAACAACAGCTTAAAATGGAACCCAGCAGAAGCTATGTTGTATTTGTATATGTTGACGAGGAAACCAACCGTTTAGTGGCTTCGGCCAAACTAAGTAGATTTATAGAACGTGACCATATTGAATTACAAGATGGGGACATTGTTGACCTTTTAATCTATTCTGAAACTGACCTTGGCTTTAACGCCATTGTCAACAACCTATACAGTGGTTTAATATACAAAAACGAAATTTACGAAGCAATAGGTGTTGGCGATCAAATGAAAGGTTTTGTAAAACATGTGCGTGAGGATAATAAAATTGACCTGAGTTTACAAAAAAGTGGCTTTGAATTGGTCGACGATGTGAAATGGCGCATACTGAATATGATGAAACAAAATGGAGGTTTTCTATCATTAACCGACAGCAGCTCCCCCGAAGAAATAAAAGCCAAATTACAAATTAGTAAAAAAGCATTTAAAAAAGCAGTTGGTGCGCTTTACAAAGAAAGGCTTGTAAAACTTACGGATAAAGGGGTTCAGCTAGTTTAAAAATTATTGTTAGAATACTGATAGCTATCGGTATTAATGTCTAATTATTAAATTCTAAATATACCCGAAATTTTTTATCTTATTATAGCAACTTTAAGTACTAAAAAAGCTAATAACAAAACGCTTTTACCTACACTGGAAAACAGATATGTTTCCATTTCCAGCATTTCCTTTATGTTATTCTATTGATTTAAAATAATAACGTTGTCGTATTCATTTTAAAACGTTGAACTCCTTTACATCCTTTCAGGAACTTCAATGCCTAACAATTTCATAGATGATTTAATAGCATCGCCAATTGTTTTTGATAGCTGCAATCTGAATAAAATTAAATCCTTAGATTCTTCTTTAAAAATAGGTGTATCGTGGTAATATTGGCTATACTCCTTAGCTAAATCATATACATAATTAGCAATGATTGCAGGACTGTATTCATCAGCAGCTTGTTTTAAAGCTGTATTAAAATTATACAATCTGATGATGAGTTCCTTTTCTTTGGGTAGTATTACTTCAGGTATATTAACTGTTATTGATTCATTTAATACATTAAAATTATTTTCATTCGCCTTACGTAATAATGCCTGAATTCTAACATAATTAAATTGAATAAAAGGTGCAGTATTTCCATTAAAATCAATAGATTCCGAAGGATTAAACAGCATTTTCTTTTTTGGATCAATTTTTAACATAAAGTACTTTAATGCACCCAAACCAATTGTATGATACAATTTATCTGCATCCGCATCACTTAAACCTTCTGTTTTACCCAACTCCTTTGTAGTTGCCGCCGCAGTATTTACCATTTCCTGCATTAAATCATCTGCATCTACAACAGTACCTTCGCGGGATTTCATTTTACCTTCCGGCAACTCCACCATTCCATACGACAAATGAAATAAACCATCTGCCCATTTATAACCCATTTTTTTAAGGATCAAAAAAAGCACTTTAAAATGGTAATCCTGTTCATTACCAACAGTATATATCAATTTATTAAACTTGTGTTGCTCAAACCTTTGTACAGCTGTTCCTAAATCCTGTGTCATATATACAGAAGTACCATCGGCGCGTAAAAGCGTTTTTTCATCCAATCCGTCGGCAGTCAAATCAATATACACAGAATTATCTGCCCTACGTTTTAAAACACCACTAGCCAAACCTTCATCAATGATATTTTTCCCTAACAAATACGTATTACTTTCATAATAGGTACTATCAAACGACACGCCCAACATTTTATACGAAGCCTCAAATCCTTTATAAACCCAAGCATTCATCTTCTCCCAAAGTGTACGAACTACCTTATCTCCCGCCTCCCATTTACGCAACATGTCCTGAATTTCAAGCATCAAAGGCGCTTGCTTTTCAGCTTCTTCGTCGCTTAATCCTTTTGATTTAAAATCTGCAACCTGAGATTTATAATGTTTATCAAACTCTACATAATATTTACCAACTAAATGATCACCTTTTAAACCTGAAGATTCGGGGGTTTCCCCTCCTCCCCACTTTTGCCAAGCTAGCATAGATTTGCAAATATGTATACCTCTGTCGTTCACTAAATTGGTTTTAACAACATGGTTTCCGGCGGCTTTTAGTATTTCAGCAACACTGAAACCTAACAGGTTATTCCTTACATGACCAAGATGCAATGGTTTATTAGTATTGGGTGACGAATATTCAACCATCACTGTTGGAGCATTTTCAGGTAAAGTAGGATTAATGAATGGTTTATTAAAACTAGATTGAAAGTAATTTAACCAAAAAGAATCCTTGACAACAATGTTTAAAAAACCTTTAACAACATTAAAATCAGCCACCTCTGGCAAATTTGTTTTTAGGTAATTTCCTATTTCTATGGCAGTATCTTCAGGCTTTTTTTTAGATATCTTAAGGAAGTTGAAAACAACCAAAGTATAATCTCCCTTAAAATCGTGGTTTGTCTTTTCTAATGCTACTTTTTCAACTGTGGTTGCGTAAAGTGATTGTAAAGCTTGAATGGTTTTTTCTTGTAATTTTTTTTCAATATTCATAATTCAATTCTAATTGTTCACCACAGAGGCACAGAGAACACTGTGGTTCACGGAGATTAAATGATGAAGTCTATTCTTTATTTTATATTTTCTGTTGTATTTTCTCCGTTTTTTTCTATATTCTCCTTGCCCCTGTGCTAAAACTAATACGTTAGTAGTCTTCCCACCACCCTGTGCAGTATCTCAAAAGTATTTTCTGCCATCAGATTTTCTTTATCTAATGTGGGATTAATTTCACTAATTTCAAAACAACAAACTTTGTGGTTTTGTATAAAACTCAAACATAAATTACCTGCCTCTTTTTCCGAAATACCATTACGCACAGGAGTGCCTGTACCCTTTGAAATTGATGAATCCATACAATCAACATCAAAAGTAACATAAATTTTATCACATTTATTCAAATGTACTAAGGTATCTCTTGCAATTTTTTCTACACCGTTCCTTTTTACATCAGCAGTTGTAAAGCATTTAACTTTGTGTTTTTTTAATAAATAGGCTTCTTCGGGTTCCATATCCCTAACACTAATAAATACAATATCGCTATAATTAATTTTAGGATTAATCCCTCCTACATTTTTTAATTTTTCCCACAGGTCGATGGTTTGTTTATCGGGATTGTTTATTTTGTGACTGCTATTATCTTCTCCTAAAGAAGCGGCTAATGGCATACCATGCAAATTACCTGTGGGAGTAGTATACGGACTGTGAATATCAGCATGAGCATCTATCCAAATAACACCTAACCTTTCATTTGGATAAGCCATTTTAATGCCTGCAATTGTGCCGCCAGCAGTACTATGGTCGCCAGCCAAAACAACAGGAAATATATCTTTTTTGAGCGTTTGAGCAATTGTGTTGGCTAATCGTTCATAAATACCCAATACACCTGAAATATGTTTTGCTAACTTATGTTTTGGAGACTCGAATAACAATTGATTTTCTGTTTTTACCTCTACCGATTCTATACGCTTAAACACGGTACTTCCATAATCAAGTGCTGCAATTTTTAATGCGTCAACACCCATACTAGCTCCTCGAGTACCTGCTCCCAATTCCGATTTAACTTCTATAAAATTAACAGTTTTCATAATTATTTTAGTTCAATTTAAAACATTCAAAGTTTAAAGTTGCGATGTTTTACGTTCACTATATATTTAAAGTTGTAAAGTTCAGTTAATTTTAAAATTGCTCCACTCTTTTGAACTTTGAACTTTCCAACTTTAACAACTTAATTTACTTACTTCAATTAAAAAATATCAAAGTAAGTTACTTACATTTGCAAAAAATATTGTTTCACACTTTTTCAATTAAAAAAAATGGAAAATACGTATCGCGATTTAATTCAACAAACCTTTGATTTTCCTCAGGAAGGTTTTGATGTTATTGACAATGAACTTCACTTTTATGAAATTCCACTAATGGACATCATAAAACAATATGGTACACCATTAAAAATTAGTTATTTACCAAAAATTAGTGCTCAAATACAAAAAGCTAAAAAATTATTTAATGTTGCCATTGCAAAAGCCGATTACCAAGGCAAATATACATATTGTTACTGTACTAAAAGTTCGCACTTTTCATTTGTAATGGAAGAAGCGCTAAAAAATGACATTCACTTAGAAACATCCTCGGCCTTTGATATCCCCCTTGTGCGTTCACTCTATACTTCTGGAAAAATTTCTAAAGAAACCTATATTATCAATAACGGTTACAAACGTCCTGATTATCTTAAATATATAAGCGAACTAGTAAATGATGGATTTATAAATTCAGTTCCTATATTAGACAACAAAAACGAATTACCTCAACTGGAAAAACTGTGTAAAAAAAAATTTAAAGTTGGAATACGTATTGCTACTGATGAAGAACCTAAATTTGAATTTTACACTTCGCGCTTAGGAATAAGACAAGCTGATGTTGTTGAGTATTATAAAACAAATATTAAAAATAGCACAAAGTGTGAATTAAAAATGCTTCATTTTTTCATTAATACTGGCATCAAGGATACAACCTACTATTGGACTGAATTAACAAAATGTATAAATGCATATTGCGACCTAAAAGAAGTTTGCCCAACTCTAGATTCTTTAGATATCGGAGGCGGTTTTCCTATAAGAACTTCTTTAGAATTCAACTATGATTACACCTATATGGCCGATGGTATCATTCAAAAAATAAAAAATGTATGTAACGAACGTGGGGTTAAAGAACCTCATATTTTTACAGAATTTGGAAGTTTTACCGTTGGCGAAAGTGGTGCTACTTTATATTCTATAGTAGATGTAAAAAAACAAAATGACAATGAGCTTTGGTACATGATAGATAGTTCATTTATAACTACTTTACCTGATACCTGGGGAATAAAACAAAAATTTATATTATTGGCGATAAACAACTGGGATAAAGAATCGCAACGAGTAAATTTAGGAGGATTAACTTGTGATAGCGAAGATTATTATAATGGAGAATCGCATTTAAACCAAGTATACATGCCTGTTGTTACAGAAAAGCAAAAAGAACCTTTATACCTTGGTTTCTTTCACACTGGAGCTTATCAGGAATCGCTTGGCGGATACGGTGGTATACAGCATTGTTTAATACCTGCTCCAAAACATGTTATTATTGACAGAGATGAAGAAGGAGAAATAACAACTCGATTATTTGCGAAAGAACAAAGTTTTAAATCTATGCTAAAAACGCTGGGGTATTAGTTAATATTGTTTATCCACAATGCTAAGTGTATAAAATTCCAGATTATCATTTTATTCATCTGTCAAGAACTATTATTTTTATTACTCATATAAGAAAAATAGAATGGCAGAGCCTAAAAAAAACAGTTTAAAAAACACTTTAAAAGAGGAACAAGCTGAAGTTACTACTCCAACAAGTGACATCAAGCCTAAACCTGGCACCACCACTTCTAAAAAGAAAGAAAAATCTGCTGAAGATTCTTCATCAAATCCCTCTATTAAAGATAGAGTTAGTAGCTTTTTTGCCTTTGTACAGTCGGAACGCTTTCAGAAAATTTTCGGTTTAACGCTCTTATTGTTTTCAGTTTATTTAACAATCGCCTTTACCTCCTACCCTTTTACTTGGGTTGCAGATCAGGATAAAGTGGTTGGAAATTTGTTTTCACCCGACATAAAAGTAGATAACTGGTTAGGGAAATTTGGCGCCTTGCTTTCTCATATTTTTATTTACAAGTGGTTTGGTATCGCTTCCTACTTATTTGCTTTTCTTGGCTTTTTAACTGGATTAAGAATTACGTTCAATATCGGACTAGTTGATTTTCGTAAAACGTATATTTATTCATTGTTCTTCTTACTTTTTGCTTCCGTAAGTTTCGGTTATCTTTTTACCAACCCTAACTTTATTTATTTAGGTGGCGCCTATGGCTATACTATAAGCAACAAACTTAATATACTGATAGGGCATTTAGGAACAGGGGCTTTTTTACTGTTTGCATTGGTTGTATTTTTAGTTGCCGCCTTCAACTTTTCGTTCTACTTAAGTAAAAAAGATCCAATCTCAGATACTGTTGCCCCTGAACCTATAATTAAAGAAAAACATACACCAGTAAACGCATTTAGTGATGAAAGCATAATTGAGGAAGCAACCGAAATAATGCCAAAAGAAAAATTAAATACAGATCAAGATTTTGAAATTACTAATAACGAACAACACGATATTATTGAAGAAATTGAAAAACCCATTATAAGAGAAGAAATCACTTTATCGACAGATGACAGTGATGTTCAATTTTCAGTTGTAAGTATTGATAATAAAGAAGAAGAATTAAGTCCGCAACAAATTAATGAAGCTTTGATTGCCCAGGTTGGTGAATACGACCCAACCTTGGATTTATCATCTTATCAGTTTCCTCCTATTGATTTATTAGAAAATTACGGTGGATCCAAAGATATTGTTATCAATACGGATGAATTAAATCAGAATAAAGATAGAATCCTTAAAACGCTTGGAGATTACGGCATTGAAATTCAAAAAATAAAAGCTACCGTTGGACCTACGGTTACTTTATATGAAATTATCCCTGCAGCAGGAGTTCGTATTTCCAAAATAAAAAATTTGGAAGATGATATAGCGCTAAGTCTTTCAGCTTTAGGTATTCGAATTATAGCACCTATCCCTGGTAAAGGAACTATTGGTATTGAAGTACCAAACCTAAATGCAGAAATGGTTCCGATGCGTGCCCTTTTATCTTCCGAAAAATTTCAGAATACCACAATGGATCTCCCTATTGCATTAGGTAAAACCATTAGTAACGAAACATTTATATTTGACCTTGCTAAAATGCCCCACTTATTAATGGCAGGAGCAACTGGACAAGGCAAATCGGTTGGGTTAAATGCAATTTTAGTTTCGTTACTGTACAAAAAACACCCTTCACAAATAAAGTTTATTTTGGTTGACCCTAAAAAAGTAGAATTGACATTATTCAATAAAATTGAACGTCATTTTCTTGCTAAATTACCCGATAGTGCCGATGCTATTATTACAGATACAAAAAAAGTAATTCATACATTAAACTCGTTATGTATTGAAATGGATCAACGTTACGATTTATTAAAAGAAGCACAAGTAAGAAATATCAAAGAATATAATTCTAAATTTATTGCCAGAAAATTAAATCCTAATAACGGACATAAATTTTTACCTTATATTATTTTAGTGGTGGATGAGTTTGCCGACTTAATTATGACAGCAGGAAAAGAAGTGGAAACTCCAATTGCACGTTTAGCACAATTGGCTAGAGCTATTGGTATTCACTTGGTCATAGCCACGCAACGGCCTTCTGTTAATATTATTACAGGAACCATTAAAGCCAATTTTCCAGCACGTATAGCATTTAGAGTAACATCAAAAATTGATTCCCGCACCATTTTAGATTCAGGCGGAGCAGATCAGTTAATTGGACGAGGGGATATGCTTTTATCGACAGGAAATGACCTTATACGTTTACAATGTGCTTTTGTTGATACTCCAGAAGTAGAAAAAGTATGTGAATATATTGGCAGCCAACGCAGCTACCCACAAGCATATTTATTACCAGAATATGTAGATGAAAATGGAGAAGGCTCTGGCAAAAATGATATAGACCCTTCGGAGCGGGATGGCTTATTTAAACAGGCAGCCGAAATTGTTGTTTCTACTCAACAAGGTTCCGCATCTTTACTTCAACGCAGATTAAAATTAGGTTATAACCGTGCTGGTCGTATTGTTGATCAATTAGAATCAGCTGGGATTATAGGTCCATTTGAAGGATCAAAAGCCCGCGAAGTATTAATTAAGGATATGCTATCTTTGGAACAGTTTTTGAATAAAACGGAAAATTAGTTATTAGTAGTAAGTAGTAACTTACAACTAATAACTTACAACTAATAACTATATAAAATGTTTACTAAAAAAATAACGTTAATTGCTTTTTTAGCATTTGCAAGTTTAACTAACAATGCTCAAACCGATCCCGCAAAAAAAATATTAGATGATTTGAGTGCAAAAACAAAATCTTACTCTACTCTTAAAGCTGAATTTGCTTGGACTGTTGAAAAAAAAGATAAATCGAAAGATATTCAAACAGGTAAAATACAAACAAAAGGCGCTAAGTATAAACTAGAAATTCCTGGACACTCAATATACTGCGATGGAAAAACCGTGTGGGATTTTATTAAAGAGGCCAATGAAGTTCAAATAAAAGATATGGAAGCCAGTGGTGAAGATGCTGTAAATCCTTCTACCATATTTACAATTTATGAAAAAGGGTATAAATATAAATTTGAAGGAGAAGATGCTACTACTCAAGTTGTAAGCTTATTTCCTTTAAATCCCGACAAGAAAAAATTTCACACCATTAAATTATCTATCGATAAAAACAAAAAACAAATCACTTCTGTAAAAATGATGATGAAGGATGGAAGTATTCAAACATACACTATCAAATCATTTTTAGGAAACGGAACAATTGCAGATACCGATTTTATTTTTAATACAAAAGCTCACCCTGGGGTTTCAACTGAAGATCTTAGGTAGATTTAACTAATTTGCATCTTTACCCATAAATCTTATCTTTGCAGTCCAATTTTAAAACCAATTAATAATATCTAATTATCACAATGGCAAACTCAGGAGATTTAAGCGTAGGTTCTGTAATCCGATTTGACGGAGGACTCTGCAAAATAGAAGAATACATTCACCGTACACCTGGCAACTTACGCGCTTTTTATCAGGCACGCATGCGTAACCTTAAATCTGGTAAAATTGTTGAAAACCGTTTTCGTGTAGGTGAATCTGTTGAATTGGTGCGTATTGAGTACAAACAGATGCAATTTATTTTTGTAGAAGGCGATTTTGTGGTGTGTATGGATAACGAAACATTTGAGCAAGTTTATGTTCCTGCTGAGTTATTTGGCGACGGTCATAAATTTTTAAAAGAAGGTATGGAAGTTAAAATATCCTTTGAAGGCGATGAACCAATATTAGCGGAAGCGCCAGTATTTGTTGAGTTATTAATTACCTATACCGAACCGGGCGAAAAAGGAAATACTGCAACCAATACATTAAAAGAAGCTACTTTGGAAACTGGTGCTGTTGTAAGAGTTCCATTATTTATTAACGAAGGTGAAAAAATAAAAGTGGATACCCGCACTGGAGTTTACGCTGAAAGAGTTAAATAAATTGGCAAATTGCAGATTACAAATTGAAAAATTAAATTTAGCACTTGTTATAACATTACACTTTTGAATTCAACTAAAGACTAACTACTCAAGACTAAAGACTAAAAGAACATGACTACAATGACCTTGACCAATCAGTTATCAGACAGACTGAACAACTTAGAAGAATCGCAAACAATTGCTATGTCTAAAAAAAGCCGCGAGTTGCAAGCTCAAGGTAAAAAAATAATTAACCTTAGTGTTGGTGAGCCCGACTTCAATACTCCTGATTTTATTAAAGATGCTGCAAAAAAAGCCATCGACGATAACATTACACGTTACACTCCCGTATCCGGCATTGCTGATCTTTGTAAAGCTATTTCAGAAAAATTTAAAAGAGATAACAACTTAACGTATGCACCTGAACAAATTGTTGTTTCTACTGGTGCTAAACAATCCATCATCAATGTTGTATTGTGCTTAGTTAACCCCGGCGACGAGGTAATTATTCCTGCACCATACTGGGTAAGTTATTTGGAGTGCGTTAAACTTGCCGAAGGTAAATCAGTTATTGTTCCTGCAGGCATCGAAAGTAATTTTAAAATTACTCCTGCTCAATTGGAAAAAGCAATTACTCCAAAAACTAAATTAATTATTTTTAGTTCTCCTTGCAACCCAAGTGGAGCAATGTATAGCAAAGCGGAATTAAAAGCATTGGCGGATGTGTTAGCTAAAAACCCTCATGTTTTTATCCTTTCCGACGAAATTTATGAATTTATCAACTTTGTTGGCAGACATGAAAGTATTGCTCAATTCCCTGAAGTATTTAACCAAACCATTACTGTTAACGGTGTTTCTAAAGGAGCAGCAATGACAGGATGGAGAATTGGGTACATTGGTGCTCCGCTTTGGATTGCCAAAGCATGTGATAAATTACAAGGTCAGTTCACTTCCGGTGCATCCTCCATTTCTCAAATGGCTGCTTTGGCTGCTGTGAAAGCAGATCCTTCTGTTACTTACGAAATGCGTGACACCTTCAAAAAAAGAAGAGATCTTGTTTTAGGCATGTTAAATGAAATACCGGGTGTAAAAACAAATACTCCCGAAGGTGCTTTTTACCTTTTCCCGGATGTTTCTTCTTACTTCGGTAAATCATTCAATGGAAAAATTATTAAAGATTCAACCGATTTAAGTATGTTCATATTGGAAGAAGGAAATGTAGCTGCTGTTGCAGGTTCTGCTTTTGGTAATGATAATTGTATACGCATATCTTATGCTGCTGCTGAAAGCGCTTTGATTGCTGCTGCCGGACAAATTAAAGAAGCATTAAGTAAATTAAAATAATTAGTTTAAAGTTCAAATTATTCTGAACGTCATTGCGAGAAACGAAGCAATCTATAAAAAGCTTTACCAAAAGATTGCTTCGTTCCTCGCAATGACGTTTTAAACAGATAATTTGTGAATAGCATTACAATGCAACCGTACAACAGCGCATCTATAAAACAAATATTTCAATCGTTCAATAAATTGAATGTATTGGTGATTGGTGATGTGATGATTGATGCCTATATGTGGGGCAATGTTAACCGAATATCTCCCGAAGCTCCTGTTCCTGTTGTATCCATATCAAAAAAAGAAACCCGTTTAGGTGGCGCAGCTAATGTTGCACTTAACCTTCAAACAATGGGCGCCAATCCTATTTTATGTTCCCTTATAGGCGATGATGAAGGAAGTAAAATATTTTTTAATTTGCTCAAAAAACAAAAACTTACTAATAAAGGAATTTTTAAAAGCAAAAGCAGAATCACTACTATAAAAACCCGCGTAATTGGCGGTAATTACCAAATGCTAAGGGTGGACGAAGAAGTTGAAACGCCTATCAATACCAAAGAAACGGAACTATTAACTTCTCAAATCAAAAGGCTAGTAGTAAGCGAAAAGGTAGATGTTATCATTTTTGAAGATTACGATAAAGGCTGTATTACTCCCGAATTAATCAAAAATATTGTAGCCTTTGCCAAACAAAAAAACATTCCAATTGTTGTTGATCCTAAAAAGAAAAACTTCCTTGCTTATGCTGGAGTTACTTTATTTAAGCCCAATTTAAAAGAATTAAAAGAAGGTTTAAAAGTAGATTTTGATCACAATAACATTAAAGAACTTGAAAAAATAGCTTCAGGATTTATAAAAAAACAAAACATCGGCACACTTTTAATTACGCTTTCCGAAAAAGGTATATATACTCACAACTCAAAAACAAAAGCGTTGATTCCTGCTCACATCCGCAATATTTCAGATGTTTCAGGAGCAGGCGATACAGTGATAAGCGTTGCAGCTTTATGTCTGGCATTGAACTTATCGCCTGCACTAACTGCAACATTGGCTAATTTAGCAGGTGGTTTGGTTTGCGAAAAAGTAGGCGTTGTGCCTATTGATAAAAAGCAATTACTGGAAGAAGCAGTACGATTGATGTTAGGGAATAGCGAATAGTTAATAGTTAAACTAGGGAATGAATAACAAGATTAATTATACAAAAATAAAAAATTAGCTCCCTAATTACTGTTCTCTAATAACTGTTAACTAATTACTAATTACTATTCGCTAATAACTAATAACTAAAAATGGTAACCCCTTATAAAAATCACTCCGCTAGTAAAAAAGAGCAGGTAGCTGAAATGTTCAATAATGTGGCGCCTCAATACGACTTTTTAAATCAGTTGTTATCCATGGGCATTCACAAAGGATGGAGAAAAAAGTCCATTCAGTTACTGAAAGATAAAAAGCCAAAAAAAATACTAGACATTGCCACCGGAACAGCTGATTTTGCTATTGAAGCAATGAAACTGAATCCCGATAAGGTTGTTGGAGTTGACATTTCGGAAGGAATGCTTAAACTAGGTGTTGAAAAAATAAACAAACTGGGATTACAAAATAAAATAGAACTAAAATTAGGTGATTCTGAAAATTTACCCTTTTCGGACAATAGTTTTGATGCAATTACCGTTGGATTTGGGGTACGAAATTTTGAAAATCTTGAAAAAGGAATTTCAGATATTTATAGGGTATTAAATAAAGATGGAATGCTCGTTATTCTAGAGTTTTCAAAGCCCGAGCATTTTCCTGTTAAACAAGTTTATCATTTTTATTTTAAATACATTACACCAATGGTTGGCAAACTATTTTCTAAAGATAAATCGGCATACACGTATTTACCCGAATCGGTAAATGCTTTTCCGGCAGGAGAAGAGTTTTTAACCGTTTTAAAAAAGGCAGGATTTAAGGATACAAAGGATATTGTATTGAGCTTTGGAATTGCATCTATTTATATTGCAAAAAAATAAATTATATTTACCACCTTTGCTTCGCTAAATAAATTAAAATAACTTGAAATTGAAATACATAAGCATATTAATACTTTTTTTATTTTCCTTAAACGTTAAGGCACAAGACCCAAACGAAAAAGGAAATTTGACGAATTATTATAATCAAACGTTGCATTTTGGCTTTGCATTAGGAATAAATAGAGCTAATTTTTCAATCGATCCGTCTGAACATTTTGAACGTTTTGATTCACTCCTAAAAGTAGAGCAAGGGCCTAAAATGGGGTTTAATTTAGGTATTGTATCTGAAGTTCGCTTACGTAAATACTTAACACTCCGTTTTGTTCCAAACCTATCTTTTGTGGAACGAAATTTACAATATACATTTAGCAGAGGAGATTCAATTATTATTAGAACAAAAACAATTGAATCTACATTTATTAATTTTCCATTAGACTTAAAATTACGCTCAAAACGTGTTAAAAATTTTAGTGCTTACCTATTGGGCGGCGGAGCTTATAGTCTTGATTTAAGTTCGAAAGCAAAAGTTCCGCTTACTACTAACCCAAACCCTAACGAACAAGTTATTAAACTACTGAAAAATGATTTTTATTACGAAGTAGGAAGTGGTGCCGAGTTTTACATGCAATATTTTAAATTAGCCCTAGAACTAAAATTAAGTATGGGAACCATGAATATTCTAAAAAAAGAAAACACGGTTTTCTCTAATTCAATAAATAAACTAAATTCAAAAATATTGATGTTCTCTATCACTTTTGAAGGGTAATACCTCATCCGCCCTTTTTCCCTTCTCCATTTGGAGAAGGGAAAAAGAAAATATAATAAATTGCACGATAAAAACGTGCCTTACAAAATGAGACAAGAACTTAACCTTGTTGTATCGCCCGAAGAGGCTGACGACGATTCCTTCATAAAAAAAATTGCTGCCCGACAAATTGCAATTAAGCCCACGGAAATTACATGTATTAAAATTTTAAAACGCAGCATTGATGCACGTTCACGCAATATAAAAATTAATCTTAAAATTGAAGTGTACATCAATGAAGCGGAGCCTACTCCTATTTCATACAAAATAAATTATCCAAATGTAAATAAAGCTAAACCTATTATTGTTATTGGATCCGGACCAGCAGGTTTATTTGCTGCATTGCAATTAATTGAAAAAGGTTTAAAACCAATAGTTATAGAGCGTGGACACGATGTAAAAAGCCGTAGACGCGACTTAGCTGCCATCAATAAAGAACACATTGTAAACCCTCATTCCAATTACTGTTTTGGCGAAGGAGGTGCAGGAACGTATTCTGATGGGAAATTATATACACGATCTACAAAACGTGGCGACATAAATAAAGTGCTGGAAACATTTGTAGCACATGGTGCCGACCCCTCTATTTTAATAGAAGCGCACCCTCATATTGGCACCAATAAATTACCTAAAATTATTGAAGCCATGCGCCAAACCATTATTGATAATGGTGGCGAAGTGCATTTTAACTCTTATGTTATTGATTTTATTATTTCTAACAATACTATAAAAGGTGTTATTTGTAATCAACTAGATAAAGCTACAACTGTTGAATTTATTGCTGATTCGGTAATACTTGCCACAGGACACAGTGCCCGCGATATTTTTGAATTACTGCATTCTAAAAATATTTTAATTGAAGGTAAAACCTTTGCAATGGGTGTGCGTGTAGAGCATCCGCAAGCATTAATAGATTCCTTACAATATCACTGCAACCCACATGAAGTTGAAAAAAGACGGGAGCACCTTCCTGCAGCATCCTACAGTATGGTACATCAGGCATTGGGCAGAGGTGTATATTCCTTTTGTATGTGTCCGGGAGGCATTATAGCACCTTGTGCTACAGAACCGGGCGAAGTGGTTACCAACGGTTGGTCGCCATCCAAACGAAACAATCCGTATGCTAATTCAGGAATTGTTGTTACAACCGAATTAATTGACCTTAAAAACTATCAGCAATTTGGTCCTTTAGCCGGATTACGTTACCAACAGGCATTAGAAAAAATGGCATGGAAAGCTGGCGGCGAAACGCAAACAGCTCCAGCTCAACGCTTACAGGATTTTGTGAACAATAAACTTTCCTCTTCCCTACCCGATACCTCTTATCAACCTGGAGTAAAATCCGCACCACTCCATACATTATTACCCGAAGCCATTGGGAAACGCTTACAGTTAGGGTTTCAGGAGTTTGGTAAAAAAATGAGAGGTTATTTAAGTAACGATGCCGTTATTGTTGGAGTGGAATCACGCACCTCATCACCAATACGTATTCCGCGTGATACCGACAGCTTACAGCATCCGCAAATAAAAGGA
>CANFLQ010000051.1 GCA_947447995.1 Bacteroidota bacterium
CTGAGAGTGCACCAAATGCCGAAGATATGCCTTGGAGTATTGACTATCTACATAAGCTGTTCCGTTCTCATCCAACATAGAAAAATCTTTTTTCCACTTTTCATTTTTAATGTTGATGATGCCATTTTGGGTATACAACAATCCGTGACGGGCATTACGTGTAGGCAATACACAATCGAACATATCAATACCTAAAGCAATATTTTCCAAAATATTAACAGGAGTGCCCACGCCCATAAGGTAACGGGGTTTATCCGCAGGCAATATATTACAAACTACTTCTGTCATTGCATACATTTCTTCGGCAGGCTCACCAACCGATAATCCGCCAATAGCATTTCCTTCACGATTTTGAGCGGCAATGAACTCAGCCGATTTTTCTCTTAAATCTTTATACACACTGCCTTGAACAATGGGGAAAAGTGTTTGGGAAAATCCATATTTACCTTCTGTTTCATCAAAACGGGTGCAGCAACGTTTTAGCCAACGGTGCGTCATGTCCAACGATTTTCTTGCATAATTGTATTCGCAAGGGTAAGGAGTACATTCATCAAATGCCATTATTATATCAGCTCCAATGGTACGTTGAATGTCCATTACATTTTCAGGAGTAAAAAAATGTTTGCTTCCATCAATATGAGAAGTAAACTTGGCCCCTTCCTCTGTTAACTTACGTTGATTGGATAAAGAATATACCTGATACCCGCCGCTATCGGTAAGCAAAGGTTTGTCCCAACCGTTAAATTTATGTAAACCGCCAGCTAATTCTATAACTTCTAAACCCGGACGTAAATACAAATGATAGGTATTACCTAAAATAATTTGCGCCTTCACATCCTCTTTTAACTCTCGCTGATGCACAGCTTTAACAGTACCTGCAGTACCAACAGGCATAAAAATTGGTGTTTGAATAGTTCCATGATCGGTAACAATTTCTCCTGCTCTGGCTTTGCTGTTTTTATCTGTATGCGAAATACTAAACTTCATATATCATACCTATTTTATTCGTTCTGGCAACCAAAATTACGGGCAACCGAAAATCGAAAACCTCCAATTGTTAATTACTTTGTTTAAATCCTGCCAAAGATAATACAATAGTGTAAAACAGTTCAATCTATTTTTGCAGGTAGAGGGTTAATTAAGATAAGGTTAGAAATTACAGGTATATGAATTTAACATCCTTTACAACTATTTCATTCGGCTTAATTATTTTTTGGGCTTTTGTTGTGGTCCTATTGGTTCAGTTGTGGTATTATACTCAGTTGTTTAGCAAATTGGCGTTTTATAAAAAAACAGAAGTACCTAAACATACTCCGCCAGCATCTATTGTTATTTGTGCCCGTAATGAGGACGATAATTTGGTTAGTTTTTTACCTTCTGTTTTTGAACAAAACTATCCGGAGTTTGAAGTGGTAGTAGTAAATGATTGCTCATCGGACAATTCAGCCGACCTGTTGGATGAGTTATGTAAAAAGTATAATAACCTTAAAGTGGTTACGATAAAAGAATCTCAAAATCATGCACACGGAAAAAAAATTGCTTTAATGATGGGAATAAAAGGTGCATCGTACGAACATTTATTGCTTACCGATGCCGACTGCAAACCCAATAGTAAGGACTGGTTGCGTAATATGGTTCAGCATTTGAATGGCAAAACGGAGATTGTTTTGGGCTATGGTGCTTATGAAAAGCAAAAGGGATTTTTAAATAAAATAATCAGGTTTGATACCTTTATGATTGCTTTGCAATACTTATCATTTGCCCTTGCTGGTAAAACATACATGGGTATTGGTAGAAATTTGGCATACACAAAATCCTTATTTTTTCAGATGAAAGCATTTGCATCACATTACCATATCAAATCGGGGGACGATGATTTATTTGTGAATGAAGCCGCAACCAAACACAATTCACAAATTGAAATTAATTTGGATAGTCATACCATTTCATTACCCAAGAAAACATTTAGAGAATGGTTCCGACAAAAACGCCGACATATTACCACCTTTAAACATTATAATGCCGATAGCAAAAGAAGACTTACAATATTGGGTATCAGCCAATATTTATTTTTCGCAACATTCATATTATTACTTTCACTTCAATTTGAACCCATTGTGGTGATTTCGCTTTTGGGAATACGATTAATCACGCAACTGTTTATATTCAGTAAATCGATGCAATTGTTATCTGAAAAAGATTTATTATTGTTTTCTCCCATACTGGAACTTGCACTATTGATATTATATCCGATAATTACATTTTCAAACATCTTTATTAAAAAAAATAAATGGACGAATTAGAAAGCAATAGCAATTTATCAGTAAAAGCGGTATACGATTATACCCTGATCAAGGCAGCTCTAGAATTAGGCGACCAAAAAGCATACGCTGAACTAATGGGTCGCTACCGCGATTCGGTTTATTTTATGCTACTAAAAATGGTTAATAATAAAGATGATGCGGACGATTTAACCATTGAAGCTTTTGGCAAGGCTTTTAAACGACTGAACCAATATACACCAACGTATGCTTTTAGCACCTGGTTGTTCAAAATTGCGTCCAACAATTGTATCGATTTTATTCGTCGTAAAAAAATGGTTACCTTTTCCATTGATAGAACTTTTGAAAATGAAGAAGGAGGAAAAATGAGTATCGACATAAAAGCGGACGAGTTGAACCCCGAAGAAGATATGGTAAAAAAACAAAAGGTAAAACTGATGCATGATGTGGTTGACAAACTAAAACCACGTTATCGTGTATTGGTTGAGTTGCGCTATTTTGAAGAATTATCCTACGAAGAAATTGCAGATAAACTAGAGCTGCCAATTGGAACTGTAAAAGCCCAATTGTTTAGAGCAAGGGAGTTTTTAGCAAACATTATGAAAAATAACGAAGTACGTATTTAAACCTCACCCCTTGCCCCTCTCTGCCTCATCCGCCATTCTGGCACCTTCTCCAAATGGAGAAGGGAATGAGAGTTAGTTTTTTGGGAGAGGGGAGCTTAACTAAAAAATCAAATACACATTTTGATAACCATTCTCCTAAAGTATTTTCCTAATCTTACCGAAACACAAATACAGCAATTTGCTGCCTTACAAGGTTTATATGAGCATTGGAATGCGCAAATAAATGTTATATCCCGTAAGGATATTGATTTGCTGTATGAACGACATATTTTACACTCCTTATGCATTGCAAAAACCATGGACTTTAAACCTAATACCAACATATTAGATGTTGGTTGTGGTGGAGGTTTTCCGGGCATTCCGCTAGCAATTTTATTTCCTGATTGTACTTTTTACCTTGTTGATTCTATAGGTAAAAAAATTAAAGTGGTAAATGAAGTAGCTACAGCCATAGGATTAACCAACTTAAAAGCAGAACACAAACGTGCTGAAGAAGTAAATGAAAAATTTGAATTTATTGTAAGTCGCGCTGTTGCTGAAACAGCAGCTATATACCGTTGGGTACAAAATAAAGTAAGTAAAAAACAATTCAATAATTTACCAAACGGACTGTTGCTTTTAAAAGGTGGCGACCTTACTGAAGAACTTCAGGAATTCAAAAAACGAGTAGTTATTTATGAATTAAAAGATTACTTCCAAGAAGAGTTTTTTGAAACTAAAAAGGTGGTGTATTTGGCTTTGTAGTTTATTTGCATCGTTTTTGAGCCTGTTTAATGAGGCAAAACTGTTAAGCGGCATATTCATCATTAAAAGCAATTAAAATTCCACAGCAGCTGAGCAGCCATCCGATAGCTATCAGATGGCATTGCCGATCGAAACATAGCAGAATGAGTTATTCCTGTAAGCCCCCCTCAAAAAAAATATCCATTTAAAAGCATAAGTTATCCATTCTTAAATAATTAGTATCATGGCATCTTTGCATTGTCAATAATGATAAAAAAAATTATATATAATGGACGCATCAAATTATTTAGCAACAACTTATTGGGTTATTGGAGTAAACACTGTTTTTCTTTTTGCAACGCTTTGGCTTTTAAAAATTGGACGAGCAACCCAAACTTTAAAATGGATTTTTGGCTTAATTTCAATAGCCTGGATGATTTTTATTCATACTGTTTTTAGTAATAAATTACTTATTCCCATTGATATTTCTGGTGGATCATTTTATGTTTTAACACTATCTTCCGCAGCAATTGTTTTAACTGTATTTTACTTTTCACCACTAAAAAAAGCATTTGAGAATATTCCTCAAGAGTATATACAAATTGTTCAAGGACTTAGAGTTTTTGTAGCCTGTGGGTTTTTAATGGAAGGGGTTTTACAAGTTATTCCAGCTTGGTTTTCAATTATAGATGGCTTCCTTCACGTTTCTTCAGGTTTTCTTGCATTATTAGCATCAATTGGTGTTGTCAAAAATCAAAGCTCAAAAAATCAACTTTTATGGTTAGCAAATATCGTTGGTGTTTTAGACATTGTCATCATTGTAACCAGCATTAGTCTTGTAGTTTGGAAAGATTTAGGAGCTTTTCATAATATGCAATACGTTGTTTTTTACACAGGAGTACTACTACTTTGGTTTCACTTTGTATCTATTTCAAAACTTATAAAATCTAATAAATAAAATGGAACAACTCACCATTGACGGAACAGAATTGTTAAACGAAACTACAGAAACCGAAGCGCTTTCAAAGTTTTACAAAGCTTTCAATATGAAAGATATGCTACTTATGGAGCAATCCTGGTTAAATACAGATGAAATTTCAATGGATAACCCTATTGGCGGAATTCTTAGAGGTTGGAAAGAAATAGGCCATGGATACAATAAGATATTTAATGGCAAAGCTGAAGTTTATGTGAAATTTTATGATTTTTCAATTCATAAAAGCCAAAATATGTTTTTTGCCACAGGACGAGAACAAGGCTATTTCAAAACTGACAAATTAGAGATCCCATTAGAAGTGAGAACAACCAGAATATTTATTTTACAATACGGCAATTGGAAACAAATACACCATCACGGTTCAATTGATAATCCTGAATTATTAAAAACTTACCAAGAAGCAATACTACAATGACACCAAAATCTAATTTAAAATCAACTTTTGTAATAGCACTAATAGTTACAAGCTATATAACATTTACATTAGTAGCCGTAAATGTTGGCTTTATTAAAAACTTTATTTATGTATGGTTAAGAAGTTGGCTTATCGCTTTTCTCTTTGCTGTACCATCATTATTATACGTTGCTCCATTTGTTAGAAATAAATTAAAACCATAATTATGCCTTACGTTAACATAAAAATCACAAAAGACGGTGTTACTACCGAACAAAAAGCACAATTAATTGAGGGAGTAACAACTCTGCTTCAAAAAGTGTTAAATAAAAACCCTGCAACTACGTTTGTAATTATTGACGAAGTAGAAACGGATAATTGGGGAATTGCAGGAGAGCAAGTAACATTAAGACGAAACAGGCAAAAGTAATTTAGTATTTTTGTAATATGGAAGAACAAAATGTTTTTACGTTAATCAATCAGCAAAACGGAAACCTTGCCTTCAAAATATTTTCGTTTTGTGATAATGGGCATTTCGACCATTTGCAACGGAACAATTTTTACACAGTAATTTGGGTAAAAGAAGGAAGTGGACTTTTAAAAGTTGATTTTTCGGAATACCTCTTTCAAGAAAATACGGTTTTTGCGTTTGCACCATACCAACCATTTATGTTTTCTACTGATAAAAAAATTAGTGGCATAGCATTGCAATTTCATTCCGACTTTTATTGTATTCATCGCAATCCAAATGAAACCAATTGCGACACAGTTCTTTTTAATAATATTTACCAAGTGCCATTTATACGCATTGATAATTTAACAGAAAACAAATTGAATTTGCAATTAGAGCAACTAAAACTTGAAATACAGGATACAGAAAATGACAATTATGAACTGCTTATTCCTAATCTAAAAATATTTTTAGTTACAATATCAAGATTAAAAACACTTTCAAAAATTAATGAACCAACGTTTATTGAAGTAGAAACACCTTTTATTCTTCAGAATTTAAAGAAGACAATCGAAGAAAATTTCAGATTAAAACATTCTGCAAGCGACTATGCAGCACTTTTAAACATTTCGGCAAACGCATTGGCTAAGTTGGTGAAAATACATTACAACAAAACACTAACCGATTTAATAACTGAAAGAATTATAATTGAAGCCAAACGAGAATTATATATGACGAGTAAACCTATCAAAGAAATAGCTTGGCTTCTAGGGTATACAGACGAGTTTCATTTTAGCAGACTTTTTAAAACGAACACAGACGTTTCACCTCAATTGTACCGAGATACGGTGGGATTTGCAAAGGCAGAATTGAACTGACTGACAGAAGAACTACAGCTACCAAAAGGCTTTACATTTGGCAACAACAGAAGCCTGGATTTATCCAAAATCCATAAACTCCCAAGCCGTTTTATATGAATTGATGGACTCGATATAATCCAAAAAATCCTTATAAAAAGTATGATTGGCAAGTGTAGCACTATCACCTATCACCACTAATTTTGTTTTGGCTCGCGTTAGTGCCACATTCATTCTTCTAATATCGCTCAAAAAGCCAATTTCCTTGTTATCATTGCTTCTTACCAAACTAATGTAAATGATGTCGCGCTCCTGCCCCTGAAATCCATCAATTGTTTTAACAGCAATTTGTGATTTATAATTTATTAAATGCTCATCTTCTGCTATCAAATTGGTTAGGTATTGCACCTGTTCCTTGTAAGGAGAAATTACACCAATGGTAATTCGTTTACCGGATTTGTTACTGTTTTCAAACTGTTCCAACACTAATTTCAAATGTTTAATAAGCAGTTGAGCTTCTTCAGGATTGGAGTTACTCAAACTTTCAGGATTTAAAATTTCGTTATACCCACAGCCCGCAGTATCAATAAAATCAACAGGTGTATTTATCAGATAATCATTTGCATCTTTACTCAACACATTGTCTTTTACCGAAACATCGGCAATTAAATTGCCTTTATAAAATTTAGTGTTGCTAAAATTCATAATCTGCTCGTTCATGCGGTATTGTGTATTCAGCATCACCGATACGTTTGGAATGTGCATACATTGCTCAAACAGTGTTTCTTTAAGTCCCTCCTCTTCTGCCTTTTTTGATTTAACAGTTGGTGGCAACTGAAAGTGGTCGCCGGCAAATACAACACGGTTGCTTCTGGTTATTGGAATCCATGCCATAGGCTCTAATGACTGCGCTGCTTCATCAATAAATACGGTAGTAAATTGTCGGTTACGCATCATTCTGTTGGACGAAACAACGGGGGTACAAGCAATCACCTGTGCTTTTTCAAATTGTTCGTTCAAAATAAAATCTTCCAACACACGGGCTTCTCCCAATATTTTTTTTGCTTCGTAATAAAACAATTGTCGTTGCTCCCGCTCTTCTCTGCCAAAGGTGCGCTTGTATTTTCCTGCCATCTTAAAATATTCTTCGGCAGTTTTACGATAGCTTTTTAGTTCTTTATACGATGGATGCGCTGCTACTTTTGAATCCAATGTGTTTATCAACACATCTTCCGAAATACGTGCAGGGTTTCCCAATCGCAATACATTGATTCCTTCACGGTGTAATTTTTCGGTAAGCAAATCAACAGCGGTATTGCTGGAGCTACAAACCAATACTTGTTTTTCGTTTTGTAATGTTAAACGTATGGCTTGCACAAGCGTAGTCGTTTTTCCGGTACCTGGCGGGCCATGAATAATGGCAACATCTTTAGCCGATATTATTTTTTGTACCGCAGCATTTTGCGATTTATTTAATTTGGTTAATTGTATCGTATCATCTATTTTATCGAATGCTGGCGGTTTTAAATCGTACATCACATCGCGCAATACCGCTAAACGACTGTTGGAAGCAGTAATCACCTTTTCCATGGCAATGTCCATTTCCTTATAACTGGTTTCGTCAAACAACAAATTAATACCCAATTTACCATCGCTGCACCAATCGGGCAACTCATCAATATTCAATGATAACCTGAGTTTGTTGGGTCCAAGAACTTTAACGGTTCCGTTTATTGGTTTTTCATCGGGATAAGTATTGGAAAACATGGCCGCAATTTTACCTCCCGAAAACTGGTGAGGTTCGTTGTGATTGGTCGTTCTTTCAATATCTATTGATAAGTATTCTCCTAAACCTATCTCTACATTGCTTATCACTATTGGGTACCAGGTTACACCGTTTTGTTTGCGGTGATTGATATTGTTGCGTGAAAAATGGATTTGGTATTGTTTAAAATCCTCGTCGCGTTCAACTTTTAAAAGTTTACGTAAATTAAGTAATCGCTCTATTGTTTGGCTCATATATATCTGTAAAAAAACAAAGATAAAGTTTATAAAGCATTTATTTTTGCATCTAAAACATTGAAAAATTAAAACTGAAATAGTATATTTGTTAAAGACCATAAAAAACGTGTGCTACAAGGTTTAAATAACATTAAACAATAACCTTTTGGGCTTACAAACTATATTTAATAATCAAAAGATAAAACCATGTTAAAAAAAGACAATTATGATTATGTAATTATAGGTTCGGGCTTTGGTGGCTCTGTTTCGGCATTACGTTTAGCAGAAAAGGGTTATTCTGTTTTAGTTATTGAAAAAGGAAAAAGATGGGAAGCCAAAGATTTTGGACAATCCAACTGGAACTTAAAAAAATGGTTGTGGTTTCCGCAAATAGGCTGGTATGGTATTCAAAAATTAACTGCATTCAGACATGTTAGCATTTTAAGTGGAACAGGCGTTGGCGGCGGCTCATTGGTATATGCCAATACGTTGCCCAAGCCTAAATCAGCGTTTTTTAATCACGGTTCTTGGGCCGAATTGGCGGATTGGGAAAAAGAATTAAATCCATTTTATGATACAGCATGGAAAATGTTGGGCGCTGCTAAAAACACAAAGCTATGTCCGGCAGATTTAAAAATTTTAGAAGTTGGTAAACAAATGGGGCTTGATAGCACGTTTGAACCTACCAAAGTTTCTGTTTATTTTGGAGAAGCGGGCAAAACCGTTAAAGACCCTTATTTTGATGGCAAAGGACCCGACAGAACAGGCTGCACACACTGTGGCGAATGTATGACCGGCTGCAGGCACGATGCTAAAAACACATTGGATAAAAATTACCTTTATTTAGCCGAAAAATTAGGTGTTGAAATTTTACCCGAGCACGAAGTATTAGACATTATTCCTCAAGGTAAAAACGGAGAAAATGGATACGAGATTGTATTTAATCGGGTAACCGCATTTTTATATAAACCTAAAACAAAAATAAATGCAAAAGGAGTTGTTTTTTCGGGTGGCGTTTTAGGAACAATGAAATTACTTTTAAAAATTAAAAACAAGCGATTACCTAATATGAGTAACCGTTTGGGAGATATGGTGAGAAGTAACAATGAATCGCTAATTGCTACCACCACTGTAGATAGTAATTTAGTACTTTCGGATGGTGTTGCAATTGGTTCTATTTTAGATGTGGATGAACATACACATGTTGAACCAACGCGTTACGGTAAAGGTTCGGGCATTTGGAGAATAAGTATGATGCCGATGGTAACAGAGCCTAACTTTTTTTTAAGGATGCTTAAAATGCCTTTTATTCCATTAAGCATGCCCATTAAATGGATTAGAGGAATGTTTGTACGCGATTGGGGTAAAAGCACTATTTTTTTATTAGTAATGCAGCATTTAGACAGTACGTTAAGAATACGCTTAAATATATTTGGAAGAATGAAAACAGGCATTGATTCAGGGAAAGCTCCATCGGCATTTATTCCAGAGGCGCATGCATTTGCAAAAAAATATGCTAAGGCGATTAATGGAATTGCTCAAGTTATATTGATGGAAACAATAACTGGAATTCCGTCAACAGCCCATATTTTGGGTGGCGCATGTATGGGTAAAGATAAAGATCATGGTGTTATTGATAGCCAAAATAGAGTATTTGGTTATGACAATATGTATGTATTTGATGGATCAATGATTTCTGCAAATCCGGGAGTGAATCCTTCCTTAAGTATCACAGCCATTAGTGAACGAGGAATGAGTTTGATTCCCAATAAGAGTAAATAAAAATATATTTTATCAAAAAGAAGGAGGCTGCATTTGTTAAATACAGCCTCCTTCTTTTTGATAGCAATAATCTCTAATGAGCTAACAATCTGATTATCTCAGGAAACAAATCTTTACTTAAAATTGGCTTACTTAAAAAACAGGAATTACCAATAGCCTTTATACGATTCAAGGTTATAGAGTCGGTATTACCTGTCAAAAATAAAATAGGAATATTAGAAACCTCTCTTATTTCTTTTGCCAATTCAATTCCATCTTTATCGCCTTTTAACTTTATATCTATCAAAATAAGGTCGGGTATTTCTTTTTGAAATGCAGCCAATGCTAAATGTGCACTTGAAACCGAAGCTAAAATTGTAAACCCTTGTTTAGAAAGGCTGTTTTTGTATTCCATTGCCACAATGGCTTCATCTTCAACAATAATAATATTTGTCATCTTAAATTTCAAACGTTAAATAATATGTTATCCCTTTTTCAGCACTTGTACTTAATATTCCATCTAACTGATCGGTTAAAGCAATTATTAATGTTAAACCAAGTGTGTTAGATTTATTGAGTAAATCATCCGCATTAAACCCTATTCCATCATCACTCACCATCATAGTAATTTTATTATCTATTTGAGTAAATTCAATTTTTATTTCACCAGCTTCTCTTCCCTTAAATGCGTGTTTACAAGCATTGGTTATTAATTCATTAAGTATTAATCCGCAAGGTACTGCATGTTTTATACCAAGTACAATATCATTTGTGATAACTGAAAAATTAATAATGGTATTAATAGCGTTATACGACACTTTAATATTATTAACCAAATCATTTATATAAGTGCCCAATTTAATTCTTGCAAATGTTTCGTTTTGATATAAATTTTCGTGTATCAAAGCCATGGTATAAATACGATTACGGCTTTCTTCCAATAAAAGCTTTAAATTTTCATCTTCAATATAAGATGCCTGCAAACCAAGTAAACTACTTATTACAGCTAAATTGTTTTTTACCCGATGATGAATTTCGGCCAATAATACCTCTTTTTCATGCAAAGATGACTTAACAAATTCCTGACTTTTTTTTTTATCACTAATATCTGTTATGCGAGCTATGATAAATTTTTTTCCTCGTATTTCAAATAAACGCTCTGCTAATGCACCCCAAAACTCTTTCCCTTTTTTCGATCTATATAAAAATTCATATTCAAAAAAATTTTTGATTAACAACCTATTTCGCATTTGATATAATTCTATACTCGAGGGGTGTTGTTTTCGAAAATCCAGTTCTAAATGAGAATAAAATTCGCATTCTTTTTCCACTTCAAATAATTCAAGAGCCCTATCATTTGCCTTTAAAATTAGCTGACTATCATTATCAACTAAAAACAAAGCATCTGATGAATTATTAAAAATTGTTTTAAATTGATCTTCCAGCAAAACATTATTCTTTCCTAATATTTTTTCAGTTTCATCAGAATTAATTACAAAACCTGCAACAACAATAACTTCACAAACCAAAGTGATTACATTACTTATAAGCCTAAAATAATGAACGGAGTCCCCTGTAATTTTAATTAACAATGCCGATGAAAAATTAATTGTAAAAAGATCTATTAATAAAAAAACTGTTATTAATAAAAAGAATACAATAACTTTTTTTTGTTTAGAACCATATAACATAATAGTAGCTGTAGCTATTGGTGTATATATAAGATATACTTGCGAGTCTTCACCAAATAATAAACAGAAAATATAAATATGAATATTAAGGATGGAAAGAAATAAAAATTTTGCCAACTTAGAAAAATTTTCTTTTGATATCAACCATATAATTAAATATGCACAAATAAAAAACATTTCAGCAATAACAGCTTTAGGATATCCTTGAAATGCAAAAAAAAGAGTGTAAAATATTGTAAATAAAAATGCAACAGCTATTAACTGATTCATTAGTATGAATCGTTTTAATTCAGAAGGTGCCACACCTTCCTGAATACCCGCATTTGAAATATATGTCCAAATTTTATTTAACATGCAACACTAAATAACAATATTAATTTAAGATTAAATTAGACTAAACGTATTTAAAAAATAAAAAAAAATCAACACTTTCAATATGCTAAATTAGCTCCCAACCAGCGTTCCATTTCTTCTAAATTAGCTTGTTTACGTTTGGCATAATCCTCTACCTGATCTTTTTTAATTTTACCTATTCCAAAATAATGAGATTGAGGATGTGCAAAATACAAACCACTTACCGCAGCAGTTGGTAACATGGCTAAACTTTCAGTTAATGTTATTCCTGTATTTTTTTCTACCTCTAACAATTTAAACAATGTTGTTTTTTCGGTATGATCTGGTTGTGCCGGATACCCCGGTGCCGGACGAATACCTGCATATTCCTCTTTTATCAAATCTTCATTTTTAAGATCTTCCTCTTTTGCATAGCCCCAAATTTCTTTACGAACTTTTTTGTGCATCAACTCAGCAAAGGCTTCTGCAAGCCTATCAGCCAAAGCCTTCAACATAATAGCCGAATAATCATCGTGATCTTTTTCAAATCGAGCTACGTGTTCGTCAATGCCAATACCTGTTGTTAGTGCAAATGCGCCAATGTAGTCACCCCCCTCTCCATCTCTCCCCTCAGGGGAGAGGTCTTTGGGCTTTACAAAATCTGCCAACGCAACATTATACTGCCCTGCAGGTTTTTTAGTTTGCTGACGAATAGAATGAAATACACACTTAACTGTTTTTTTATCCTCTGCATATACTTCCACATCGTCAGAGTTGTTTGCATTGGCAGGATAAATACCAATTACAGCATTTGCTGTTAACCATTTTTCATTAATGATTTTTTTCAACATTGCCTGAGCATCGGCAAATAATTTCCTTGCCTCTTCGCCACGAACAGGATCTTTCAATATTTTAGGATATGCACCTTTCATTTCCCATGAAATAAAGAATGGTGTCCAATCAATGTATTCAGCAATTTCTGCTAATGAGTAATTATTAAATGTTTTATTACCAATAAAAGTAGGTGTTGCTATCTCAGTAGCCTCCCAATCAATTGGAAATTTATTTGCGCGCGCTTCCTCAATTGAGATAAATTTATTTTGCGATTGTGCATTTTTATTTTGTTCACGAACTCTATCATAATCCTTCAGCACACCAGCCATAAACTCTCCACGCAACTCTTCTGAAATAAGACTTCCGGCAACAGGCACTGAACGACTTGCATCATTTACATGCACTACCGCACCCGAATAATGAGGAGCTACTTTTACCGCTGTATGCACTTTAGATGTTGTTGCGCCGCCTATCATCAAAGGAATTTTAAAACCTAAGCGTTCCATTTCCTTTGCTACGTGAACCATCTCATCTAATGATGGAGTTATCAATCCACTTAAACCAACAATATCCACATTTTGAGCTTTTGCCTCTGCTAAAATTTTATCGCAGGAAACCATTACACCCAAATCAATGATCTCATAATTGTTACACGCCAATACAACACCAACAATATTTTTTCCAATATCATGCACATCACCCTTAACGGTTGCCATCAATACTTTACCCGCATTTGTTCTACCATTTCCAACTATACCCGCTTTTGCATTTGCCTCTTTTTCTGCCTGCAAAAAAGGTTCTAAATAGGCAACCGCTTTTTTCATTACACGTGCACTTTTAACAACCTGAGGTAAAAACATTTTACCTTCGCCAAATAAATCACCCACCACATTCATACCCGACATCAACGGGCCTTCAATAACATATAAAGGACGACCTAATTTTTGTCTTGCCTCTTCCGTATCTACATCAATATATTCAACAATACCTTTTACCAAGGCGTGACTCAAACGCTCTTCCACTGTACGTTTACGCCATTCTTCATCCTTTTCTAACTTCTCTTTGGTTATTCCTTTTAATGATTCTGCATGATCTACCAAACGTTCGGTTGCATCCTCACGCCTATCCAACAACACATCCTCAATTAATTCCAATAAATTTTTATCAATATCATCATACACCACCAATTGTGCAGGATTAACAATACCCATATCCATACCGGCTTTGATAGCATGGTATAAAAATGCAGAGTGAATGGCTTCACGCACATGGTCGTTTCCACGGAAAGAAAAGGAAACATTACTCACTCCACCACTTACTTTTGCATGCGGTAAATTTTCTTTGATCCATCTGGTTCCATTAAAAAAATCGAGCGCATTCAAACGGTGCTCATCCATTCCGGTTGCAACCGGAAATATGTTCGGATCAAAAATAATATCCTGTGGTGGAAAATGTACCTTGTTCACCAACACATCATAAGCACGTTTGCATATATCTATTCTGCGTTGCAATGTATCCGCCTGCCCCACTTCATCAAACGCCATAACAATCATAGCAGCACCATATTCCTTTACTTTATGAGCTTGTTCAATAAATTTTTCTTCCCCTTCTTTTAAGGAGATGGAGTTTACTATTGCTTTCCCTTGCACACATTTTAATCCGGCTTCAATCACGCTCCACTTAGACGAATCGATCATGATGGGCACACGTGAAATATCGGGTTCAGACGCAATCAAATTTAAAAACCTGACCATTGCGGCTTCACTGTCCAACATGCCTTCGTCCATGTTGATATCAATTACCTGTGCTCCTCCTTCTACCTGTTCCCTAGCTATAGAAAGCGCTTCATCGTAATTACCATCTTTTATCAGACGTAAGAATTTTTTTGAACCGGTAACATTTGTACGTTCACCCACATTCATAAAATTACTTTCGGGAGTAAGCGTGAATGGCTCTAAGCCACTCAAATGCATCAACGTATCTGCTTGAGGCTTTTTGCGTGGTTTAAAATCTTTCGCCAACTCTGCAATGCGTTGAATATGCGCAGGCGTTGTACCACAACATCCACCAACAATATTAATAAATCCAGCCTGTAAAAAATCTTCTATCTGATGACCCATTTCATGAGCATCTTCATCATATTCTCCAAACTGATTGGGCAAGCCCGCATTAGGATAAGCGCTTACAAAAAATGGTGCTTTAACAGATAGTTCTTCCAAATACGGACGCATATCTTTAGCTCCCAGTGCGCAATTCAAACCAACGCTCAACAAATCAACGTGAGAAACGGAGTTTAAAAATGCTTCGGTTGTTTGTCCGGAAAGTGTTCTACCACTTGCATCAGTGATGGTTCCTGAAACCATTACCGGCATTTTTCTGTCAATTTTTTCACAATAATTTTGAATTGCAAACAATGCAGCTTTTGCATTGAGTGTATCAAAAATAGTTTCGATTAAAAGCAAATCAGCACCACCATCTATTAATCCTCTCACTTGTTCCGTATAAGCTTCGACCAATTCATCAAAAGTAATGGCCCTAAATCCCGGATCGTTCACATTGGGCGATAAAGAAAGCGTACGATTGGTTGGTCCTATTGCACCAGCTACAAATTTTGCTACGGATGCTTTTTCAGGAAACTCTTTATAAAATTCCTGAATGGATTCCTTTGCAATTTTTGCAGATTCATAATTTAACTCATAAGCAAAATCTTGCATATCATAATCGGCCATACCAACAGAAGTACTGCTGAATGTATTGGTTTCAATAATATCAGCACCAGCCTTTAAATATTCCTTATGAATGGCTTTGATGATCTGCGGTTGGGTAATGGAAAGCATATCGTTATTGCCTTTCACATCTTTATGAAAATCGGCAAAACGTTTTCCTCGATAATCTTTTTCCTCCAACTTATATTGTTGGATCATGGTGCCCATAGCGCCATCAATAATTAAAATCCGCTTTTCTAATTCTTTTCTAATGTCTGTCATATCCTTTTCTCTCTATCACACCCAAAAGGGTTGGATTTGTTACAATTAATTAATTCCTCCCAAAAATCCACTCCCTCTCCTAAAGGAGAGGGCTGGGGGTGAGGTAAAAAAAAACTCCCCTGACTTATTACAGTCAGAGGAGTTATATAATTTGATCGTTTATTTCAAAAAAACTCTGACTTATCTGTTTGTGCATTGCTACACAACAGGATTTAGCACCTTTCCATAAAGGAAGGTTGCTAAGGCTTCGTAGGGCAAGTCCCTCCACCTTTCTTGATAAGTATCTAAAGAACTGCCGCAAAGATAATAAATTTGGAATAACGAAACAGGAGAATTATGCTTTATTTTTCGCCTCTATCCAACGTGCCATATACTTGGTACTGCTCAAGGTATGATGCATCAACATAGCTCCGGTAAAATTTGCCAAACGGTGCTTTTTTAGGGTATTTTGGACTTGCAAAACATGTTTAATAAAAGGTTCGGCTACTATTGCTTTCGAATAAATAGTATTGATAATCTTCACTCCCTTTTTCTGAGCTTTTAGCCATTCTATTTTATTGTTGTACAGCTCAATGGCTGCAGATGCAATATCTTCAGCCGTATTTGCAATTATTCCACTCCATTCTAAATTACCATGCATGGCTTCCGCACCAATATCCGTTGTTACACTTGGTGTACCGCAAAGCATGGCTTCTACTAATTTACCTTTAATACCTGCACCAAAACGTAAAGGGGCTAAACATACACGAGCTTGTTTCACAACAGTAGCAGCATCCTCCGCTCTACCTTTAATAAAAAAGCCTTGTTTGGGTTGATGTAACTCCTGAACTTTTTGCGATGGATAAGCACCATAAACGTGCAATTCCGCTTCAGGCAATTGCTTTCTGATGAGCGGCCAAATATCTTCTTTTAAATATTGCACCGCATTCCAATTGGGTTCATGTAAAAAATTTCCAATTGTAATAAAGTTATTTCTAGATTCAAATGCAGGCCAATTACTAATGGTATCATCACTTATTGGCTCCAACATAAATGGTAAAGAACAGAGCAAAGCGGCATCTATTTTAAATTGTTTTTGCAGCAATTCCATTTCAACATTTGAAATGATTAAAGATATGTCACAACGCAAAATGCTGGCTATTTCACGCTTGGCAACATCACTCGTCAAATCATCTGAAGAAAATACTTTATTTTCTTTAAAGGCCTTTTGTCGTGCTAAACGTAGACAATGTAAATCTTCCGTATCAAGTATTCTTAGTGCATCCGGACATATTTCGGCAACTCTCCAACCAAATTGTTCTTCGGTCATAAATCTGTCAAACACAACAATGGAAGGGTTTATACTTGAAATAAATGTATCAAAACTTATATTATTTAATTCTATACTAACCTTTTCAACTCCAATTTTACGCACATCAAACATAAATTCGCTATCGGCTGCAGCACTTGCAAACGTTACTTTCCATCCTTTTTCTATAAACAAATAAATCAATTGCATCATACGGCTACCTGCTGCCGAAGAATTCGGCTCGGGCCAAACAGAGCCTATAATTAATATATGATTAACAGGATTCATTGAGTTTCAAAAATAATATATACTCCTTAAAAAGGCTTTGCAACACGATCTGTAACTTTAATTTTATACATCAAATCATTGTAAATGTTTTGTTCCGGCAAATATGTTATTTCAGATCCTTGTGCCAGGTATTTATTTATTTTGGTAGAATCAATATAAAATTCAAAAGACATATTTTTATTTGGTGGACGATTAATCTGCTCCACATATATTTGATTACACCACCAACCTGAAATAACTACCGTTTTAGTATTGATCTTTTCTGCTTTTTCTATTACCGACTCCACATATTTTTCTTTTTGTATTCGTTTTGAATAGTCAGAAAATATAGGCCCTGAAAGCACATCAAAAAATATTTCCTGCCCTGAAATGGTATAAACAAGTGCATATTTTGAATATTCTGAACCACGTATTTTATCTGTCAAATTTATACTGCAAACAAAGGATGAAAGAATAAATGCACTACATAATAATTTAAAACTTATACTATTCAGATAATATCCAAAAATCAATATAACAAAGGGTATTACAGGTATCATGTAACCTGATTTTTGCGGTAAACGCAAATAGGAAATAAAAAACAAAGTTAAAATCGTAAAAGATGCAATAATTATTTTACGATCTAATTTAATTTCAAATAAATTTTCTGGATTTTGTTTTTTTCCATGTAACATAATCGACAAAACAGCTATCCCGATTGCTATAACGCCCACAAAACCAAATACTCCAAAAACCATTTTATAAACTAACTTCGCCATTGATGGATATGGAAATTGATCGTAATACAATAAAAATGAAAGTCCGTACTGCTCTATTATCGGTATAAATGAAATAATAGCTACAATACCCATGGGGATTGAGATTTTTAACAAGTGAATTAAATTTTGTTTCAAATTTTTATCTTGCCAAATGACAATCATAAATGGCAACAACATTGCTCCGCTTGTAATACGACAACCAATGGCAAGTCCAAGAAATACTCCTGTAGCAATCAATCTATTTTTCAACAATGCGAAGAGGCTTATTAAAACAAAAGCTTCTGTCCACACAAAATCAATAGTGTATGTACTGCTAATAAAATAAACAGGAACGAAAGCTAAAGCATAAGAAGCAATTAAAAAATGTTTGAATTTCAACTCTTGGAGGATCAATGCAAAAAACAAAGCACCGACAGCACTAAAAAAAGCACACAAGCCATTGAATACAACCGGACCTGCACCCCACAGTGCAGAATAAATTAGCTCCTGCACAGGGTGACCGGGTAAACGTGAAGGCTCAAATACTCCCGACATTTTTGTTTGAAACGCAGCCATTGCTATTCCCCAGGAATCTTCTTCAACACCGTAACCTGCCGACAAAAAAGGGAAACGAGAAATAAATACAATTGAAAATAAAAGAAAAAATGGACTGTTTTTTTTGTTGAAGAGAGTCATGTTATTTTCAATTAAAAAATCCCCTAATCAACATATCAGTAGTGAAGAATATAAAACGGATCGTTTACTTGGAACTAAAAATCCTATTTTTCAAAGCCTTTACTTTTTCATCAACAGTTTTTTTAAAAAAGAAATAACCTCCAATCATTAGTATTATATAGGGTATTGCCATCAAATAAAATATTCCGGTATTCAATCCTGTAGCTATAGTTCCTCCTCCATCCAAATCACTGGTAGCCGTAGCTTTACACATAGCACACTGTGCAAATATATTGACATTATCAACCAATAGTAATAATGTAACGATTAAAAGCGAGCCAATCTTTTTCATTTGCATATAAAATTACAAATTATTTTAACCACATAGAAACATAGTTTTAAAAGTTTGCAATCCCGACAAATCGGGGAAAACATAGTACTATGTGTTTAAAAAATTTA
>CANFLQ010000052.1 GCA_947447995.1 Bacteroidota bacterium
CAGGAACGCTTGCATATATTGGAAGTACGGGTGCTAATACAGGAACAGTTGCAATGATTTCAAACGCTGGAACAGGTTTAGGATTGCGTATAAATGACGATGGTACTGATGCAGATGCAACACCAATTGCGTATGATGCAATAGGTAATTTAGGGCTTGGAACAGCTGCACCTATTGGTAAACTACATATATACGAAACTCCAGGAACAACGCTCTCTGGAAGTACAGGTTCTTTAATTTTAGAACATGGAGATAATGGTGGGCAAAGTAGTATTCTTTTCAAAAGTAAGTCTAATACAGGGAGTGATTATGGATACATGAAATATTCCGATGATGGCAGTGGAAATGGTTCTACTGCTCAAAATGGATTGTTGGAAATAGGTGTTCAGAATGATGGTGTGGCAAATTCACCAACCAATGAAGATGATATTGCATTTATGTCATCAGGATACATGGGGATAAGTACCGTTGCCCCAAAGGCTAAACTTCATATTTATGAAGCCACAGGAGTTACTAGTAGTGCAAGTTCAGGCACTTTATTTTTGGAGCATGGAAATAGCGGTGGGCAAAGTAATATTGTTTTTAAAAGTACGGCTAATGCAGGTACTGATTATGGATATTTGAAGTATTCTGACGATGCCAGTGGTAATGGTTCTACTGCCGATAACGGTTTATTGGAGTTTGGCGTTCAGGCTGGTGCTGCTGGAGCAACATCGCAAGACGATATAGCGATTATAGCTTCAGGAAATATAGGCATAGGTACTACTTCGCCAAAAGGAAAATTACATATTTATGAAACAGTAGGAACTATAATGTCTGGCACCATTGGTACACTGGTGTTATCGCATGGAAACAGCGGGGGACAAAGTGGTATTGTTTTTAAAAGTAAAAATAATGCAGGAGTTGATTATGGTTATATGAAATTTTGTGATGATTGTAGTGGGAATGGTTCTACTTCCGAAAACAGTGTGTTGGAGATTGGCGTTCAGAGCAGTGGTGCGGGAGCAAGTCAGGACGATATAGCTTTAATGCCTACAGGGTATTTAGGTATCGGAACACAATCTCCTGGAGAACCGCTTCACATTTCCAAAACATCGAATAGCCAAATGATGTTGCAAAATACAGCAGGAGGAAGTACGGCAAATTTGGATTTTCAAACAGCAGCCACCGTTGCAAGTATTTTGCATCCTATGGCAAGAATCAGTACAATTGATGATGCAGGCTTTTCTTCACACATCGCATTTTTAACAAAAAATTCAGGAGCAGAAACCAATCCCCTTGCAGAAAGAATGCGCATGACAGCTACCGGTAGCCTTGGTATTGGAACAACAGCACCTGTTACTAATTCAAGATTGGCAATTAACAACGGTCATTTACAAAGTCAACAAACCACCGCCCCAACAGTAGCTACTGGCGCTGCATCAACTGCTGTGGCCTTAACAAATGCAACAGATGTTGCTGGAAACATTTCTATAACAACAAACACAACTGCTGGTGTTGGTGCAACTGTTACGTTTAATAAAACGTATACAACAGCACCTATTGTGGTCATAGTTCCCGCAGGTGCTAATGGTGCTAATGCTGCAACTCAAATGGTATCTGCTAAAATATATGTTACCTCTACTACCTCTACCTTTGTTATTAATTTTGGAGCGGCTCCAACCGCCACAGTTAAAACATTTAGTTATAAGGTGATAGAAACGCAATAAGAAATGCATTAATTAAAATTCATGGGAATGAAAAATTATATACTATTTATTTTATTGATGCCCTTGTGCTTCAATATGAAAGGACAATCGTTGGGTTTAAATAATGCAACTCCTCATGCATCCTCTATCATTGATATGGTGGCTACCGATAGAGGTGTTTTAATTCCTCGAATAGCACTTACTGCCACCAATGCTGTTGGACCTGTTGCGGCTCCTGCCGACGCACTTTTAGTGTATAATACAGCAACTGCAGGAGTATTCCCCAATAATGTAACACCTGGATATTATTATTATAATACATTAAGTACCTCATGGCTTCGTCTTTTTAGTTCAGGTACAACAGGTATTCGTTGGGATCAGCTGAAAGATCCTTTAGCCAATCTCGCCCTCACACATGGAGCTTTTACTACCGATTTTAATTTTAACACGTTTACAACAGGAACAGCCTTTGGCTTGTCGTCCAGTTCACTTACAACAGGAACACTTTTTTCATCTACCACATCAAATGCAGCGGCAACCGGCAATGCATTGTTGGTAACATCCAATTCTACAGGGGCTTCCGTAAATGGTATAGCCCGATTTAATTTTACAGGGGCGCATACCAATAATGGCTTGCAAGTGGATGATATAACGGCAACAGGAACAGCTTTTGCACTTGCTGCAAATAGTTTAACCTCCGGAACCGGATTTTCAAATACCTCCACAGCAACTGCATTTACAGGGCAATTGGGCTTGTTTAGTCTAACAGGAAATAATGCTGCAAATACGGGCACTATTTTTAAAGCGTCTACAACAGGCGTAACAAATGTTACAACAGTTGCAATGATTTCAAATGCAGGAACCGGCTTGGGATTGCGTATAAATGATGATGGAACCGATACCGATGGAACACCCATAGTTGTTGATGCTGCAGGTAATATGGGGGTGGGAATTGCAGCACCCCTTGCCAGGCTGCACGTTTATGAAACCACAGGAACAACGCTCACGGGTAGTGCAGGTACTTTAATTTTGGAGCATGGCGATGCCGGAGGTCAAAGTGGAATTGTTTTTAAAAGTAAAGTAAATTGTTGCTCCGACTACGGATACTTAAAATACAGTGATGATGGAAGTGGTAATGGCTCTACTACATCAAATGGTTTATTGGAGCTGGGTGTTCAAAATGATGGGGTGGGAGCTAGTCAGGATGATATTGCAATTATGCCAACAGGATATTTGGGCATTGGAACAAATACAGCATTAGCCCATTTCGATATTCGTAAAACAAGTTTAAGATTTGGTACTGGATCATCCACGTTTACCAATCTGCCAACAGCACAAACGGATGTAACAGATGCAATGGGACTTTATGCAGTTTCATTAGGCGGATCGGATACAGATTTTAGATTTTATGTTGATAAAGATGCGACGGATAGAATTTCGTTTTGGGGAGGAAGTTGCGGCGGTGGATCTTGCAATAGTTTAAGCAATTCATCCAGTATTATGACATTGATGGGCGGTGGTAGTGTTGGTATTGGCCAAACATCGCCCGATGCTTCTTCTAAATTAGATATCGTTTCTACTAACAAAGGTATACTTATACCCCGGTTAGCACTTACTGCAACAAATGCAATTGCTCCGGTTACAGCTCCTGCCGATGCTCTTTTAGTATACAATACGGCCACAGCTGGTGGCGTTGGCGTAAATGTAACGCCGGGGTTCTATTACTATAATACAGCATCTACTACTTGGATAAGGTTTAATGATGGCTTAGTATGGGATCGTTGGGATCAGATAAAAAATCCTACAGCCAATTTATCTTTAACACATGGAACTTACGCCACTACTATGGGCTTTTCAAACACTACAACAGATGCGTTTTCGTTTACTAACAATTCGCTAACCTCTGGTAATGGTCTTGTTGTAAATTCAAGTTCGGCGGGTATTACATCTGGTTCTTTACTTAAATTATCGTCTACTGGTATCATTGGCAATGCTTCCGGATCATTGTTGAATGTTACTTCGTCGGCTGCAAATACCAACGGGTATTTAGCAACTATAACAGGTAATTCAGTTGCAGCTGGTGGACTTTTTAATGTTTCCACTTCATCAGCAGCTTCTACCGGAACGCTTGCGCATTTTGCAAGTACTGGCGCAAGTACTGGAACAGTAGCAATGATCTCCAATGCAGGAACCGGTTTTGGATTGCGATTAAACGACGATGGAACAGACACAGATGCAACACCATTAGTGGTAACTGCTACCGGTAATATGGGACTTGGACTTACAGCACCTGCTGGTAAATTACATATTTATGAAACTACAGGAACAACCCTTACAGCCACAGCAGGCACCATGATTTTAGAGCACAATGATAATGGTGGACAAAGCAGTATTCTTTTCAAAAGCACTGCGGATGTTGGTTCCGACTATGGGTACATGAAATATTCTGACGATGGCAGTGGTAACGGATCCACCGCAGAAAATAGTTTGCTGGAAATAGGTGTTCAAAATGATGGTATAGGAACAACTCAAGATGATATTGCAATGATGCCCACCGGATATGTAGGAATAGGTACTATAGCGCCAAAAGGGAAATTGCATCTGTATGAAACAACAGGTATCACAGCATCTGCCAGTGCAGGTACATTAATGTTAGAACACGGGAATAGCGGTGGACAAAGTAGTATCGTTTTTAAAAGTACAGTGAATCCAGGAGTTGACTATGGATACATAAAGTATTCCGATGATGGAAGTGGCAATGGTTCTACTACTGATAATAGTTTATTGGAAATTGGTGTTCAAACAGGTGCTGCGGGAGCTACTACTCAGGATGATATTGCATTTATGCCTTCCGGAAATATGGGAATAGGTACTGTTACACCAAAAGGGATGTTGCATGTTTATGAAGCAACAGGAACTACAACGTCTGCCAGTGCAGGTACTATAATTTTAGAACATGGAGATGCCGGTGGTCAAAGTAGCATTGTTTTTAAAAGTACTGTGAATGCAAATTCTGATTATGGTTATATGAAATATTCAGATGATGGTAGCGGTAACGGTTCTACAGCAGAAAATGGGTTATTGGAAATTGGAGTTCAAAACGATGGTGTTGGCGCAAATCAAGATGATATTGCATTTATGCCTACTGGTTATATGGGCGTTGGAACTACTTCACCGGGAGAATTTGTTCATGTTTCCAGCACAGGTAATAATTTATTGATGTTACAAAGCACAACAGGAGGTGCAAATAATACTTCTAATTTAGATTTTCAAACCTATGCTACTATCGCCAGTACATTGCGCCCTACAGCAAGAATTAGTGCAATTGACGATGGATCTTTTTCTTCTCAACTTGCCTTTTTAACAAAAACCACCGGGGCTGACGCAAATGCGCTTGTGGAAAGGATGAGAGTTACAGCTTCTGGTAACCTTGGAGTTGGAACAACTGTGCCAGTTGCCAATGCAAAATTGGCAATTAAAGACGGACACTTTCAAGTACAACAAACAACTGCTCCTACCATTGCAATTGGCGCAGGGGCAACTGCAGCTTCTGTTACCAACGGTACAGATATGGCCGGAAATATTTCTATAACCTCCAATACTACTTTAGGTGTTGCAGCCACCGTTACATTTAATATGGCCTATACAACTGCTCCTATTGTAATTATAACTCCTGCTGGTGCTAGTGGTGCTAATGCAGCAGCTGAAATGGTTTCCGCAAAAATATATGTTACATCAAGTACCACTAATTTTGTAATTAATTTTGGCGCAGCTCCAACAGCAAATACCAAAACATTTACTTATCAGGTTATAGAAACGCAATAAAATGATAATGGTATTGGCTCATTATTAAAAAAATGCAAAAAAGAGGTTTACATATAACATTTTTTTACTTTTTATACTTATTGAGTATACAGCTTGTTAATGCCCAAACAGTTACTAATAATGGCTTAGCTTTGAGAGTAGATAATGGTTTAACTGTTTCTATTACCGGGGGATTTACCAACCAAACCAACGGTAGTTTAGGAACAATAGATAATGCTGGTGCAATAACCCTAACGGGAGATTGGCAAAATAATTCAGCAAATTCAGTATTTACAACAAATACGGGTCAGGCAAGTTTTTTAGGAACTGCTACTCAACTTATTGGAGGAAGTAATTCCACCACCTTTTGGGATCTGATAGAAAATAATTCTTTTCCATCTACAGCGCTTACTTTAAATAAACCTATTAGTGTTAATCATCAGCTAACACTTACCCAGGGTCATATTGTTACCACATCAACAAATATTATTACCATGAATAATGCTTCTACCGTGGCAATAGGTTCTGCTACCAGCTATATCAAAGGGCCTATGGCATACAACGTTGCAGCGGTTGGACCAACAACAATAAATTTTCCGATAGGAAAACCCACCTCCTGGCGACCAGAAGTATTGGTTGTTACGCATACAAGCGCCGCTTCCGCCACGTATACTTCCGAACTGTTCGATGTGCCGGCTCCGTCACTTGGTTATACGTATGCTCCAGGTGTTCCAAAAGTTTCAAATATCCGATATTGGCATATCGACAGAACAGGTGCGGCTAATTTTTTAAGTGCAACTGTTCAATTATATTATAGTACAGCAAATGGAACCGATGATGGTGTAACAGATTACACAAAATTAACCGTTCTTAAAAATAATATTATTAATGGAACTACTTGGTCAAATATTAGTGGAACGGCTACGGCTAACGGAACTGGTAGTATTACTTCAGCAGCTTTTACTTCTTTCTCGGATTTTACATTTGGCAATGTAGCGGGTGGAACAAACCCTTTACCAATAGAGCTTTTATCCTTTAATGCTAAACCACAAAATAATAAAGTGCACTTAATTTGGTCAACTGCTTCTGAAATAAACAATGATTTTTTTACAATTGAAAAAACTGTTGATGGTATTCATTTTGAATCCATAAAAGTTGTAAAAGGTGCCGGTAACAGTACGTCTATTATAAACTACACTTCAGTTGATAATACGCCTTACAATGGTATTTCGTATTACCGTTTAAAACAAACCGATTTTGATGGAAATTTTATGTACTCAGATATAAAACCAGTTAGTTTTGAAACAGAAAATGTTAACGACTTTTTTAATATTTTTCCAAATCCAAGTAAAGAAGGCGTGTTTAATTTACAAATGACATCAGCCATCAACCAGGAAATATTGGTTGTTGTGTATAATGTTTTAGGAAGTCTAATATTTTCTAAAGTAATTGTATCAGCTGAAAACGGAAATAATATATATGCCATTGATCCATCACAAAAATTATCTTCAGGTATTTATACAATTTCTGCTACTTCAAATGATAGGGTTTATAATAAAAAACTAATTGTAAACTAACATTATTTTACTCTCTTCTTCTATCAATTTGTAAAGAGAAAAATCACTAAAATTGCATTATATCTTCGATTTACGTGGTTTAAGTGTTTGTTTTTGGCTAGTTGTCGTATTTTTTTATTTCTTGAAACCTTCACTTAAAATTTTCGTTAAAAAACGCTGTAAAAGTTTACCTAACACTAGAAAATAGCTTTGGAGCTTTTACGTTTTAATATTTGCACAATTGTAAAGTTGTTAAGCAATAAGTTAGAAAAACAGAAATACAATTTTTAATAAAATATTTTAAATGAAAAAGTGCATACTTATATTTGTTTTTTTGTTGCTTATATTACCATTTGGCAATAAACTAAGAGCTCAAGCCATAGGTTTAAATAATGCTACACCAGACGCATCTTCCATTTTAGATATGGTGGCAACCAATAGGGGGGTGCTAGTTCCAAGAATGTTGGCAGCGCAAAAAGCAGCAATAGTAAGTCCAGCCAATGGTTTGTTGATTTATCAAACCGATGGAGTTGCAGGTTTTTATTACAATGCCGGTACTCCTGGAGTTCCCAATTGGGTGCCATTTATCACTCCTACAACTGGTTGGTTAGTTGGAGGCAATTCGCCTAGTGCATCGTCCATATTGGGTACATTAGATAACTCTGCAATGACAATTCAGACTGGTTCTGGAGCTTTAAATATAGGAACCGACGCAGTAGCAAAAACAATTACTTTAGGTAACTTAACGGGTGCCACTACTACTAACATAAAATCAGGAACTGCTGGCGTATTAATAAATGATGCAACTGCTGCAAATACACCAGTAAAAATAGCAACTGGCTCAACAACAGGACAAGTAAATATAGGTAATACAACAGGAAAAGTGTCTATTGCACAAACAATAGCTCCTTTAACATCCTTGGATGTGAATGGTGCTTATTCTGCAAGATATACTTCAGCTGCACCAGCAGCAGCGGTTGCAATACCAGCTAACGTTTCGTTATTTAGGCTTACTTTAGCTGCAGGTGGAGGAACTGCAAATGCTTTATCCGTTGCTGCACCAGCCGACGGACAATACTTAACCATAGCTAACTTGGACGATGATGCTGCCACGTTTGCAACCTATACTATACCCGTTACCACAGGTGTAAGCACATTTGTTTATGATGGAACATCTGCAACATGGCGACTAATTTCTACTAATTCGGGTATTGGTATACGTTGGGATCAACTTATTAATCCTTCAACAAATCTTACTTTATCTCATGGTACAAATACTACTACTATGAACTTTGCAAATACAACAACCACAGCATTTGCAATCAATAATACAGCTTTAACTACTGGTACAGGTTTAGCTATAACGTCAAGTAATCCTGCTGCAACTGGTAATGCGTTTATAACATCTTCTAATTCAACCGGAGCTTCGGTTAATGGAATAGCACGCTTTAATTTTTCGGCCTTACATACAGGAAATGGCTTGCAAATAGATGATGCAACAGCAACTGGTACAGCGGTATCTTTAAATGTAAATGGATTGGGTGCAGGAACAGGTCTTGCTATTACTTCCGCTAATCCTACTACTACTGGTAATTTGTTTGCTGTTACTTCCAGTACAGGATTCCCTTCTACTGCGGGTATTGCCCGATTTAATTTTACGGGTACTCATTCAGGTAATGGTTTACAAATTGACGATGCAACCAATGTAGGAACTGTACAATCAATTACTGCAAGTGCTTTAACCACAGGTACAGGTTTAGCCATAACGTCAAGTAATCCTGCTGCAACTGGTAATGCGTTTATAACATCTTCTAATTCAACTGGAGCTTCGGTTAATGGGATAGCACGCTTTAATTTTACAGGCGCTCATACTGGCAATGGTTTACAAATTGATGATGCAACTGTAGCAGGTAGTGTACAATCAATTACAGCAAATTCATTAACAACTGGTACTGGATTAAATATTACATCCACTTCGGCAATAACTACTGGGTCTTTATTTAATGCCAATCATGCAACAGGGGTCATTGCAAATGCTGCCGGTTCAGTTGCTAGAATAACTTCTTCCGCTGCTAATACTGCTGGCTCTATTTTATATGTAAATGCCAGCGGAGCAAGTACTAGTGGTACTAATGGCGTTGCTGTTATTTCTAACTCAGGAACAGGATTAGGCTTACGTATAAATGACGATGGTACTGATACAGATGCAACCCCTGTGGTTGTAGATGCCACAGGTAAAGTAGGTATGGGTACTGCTACACCAAACGGGGCATTGCATATTTTTGAAACCACAGGAACCGCATTATCTCCAACAGCTGCTTCACTTATTTTAGAGCATGGTAATTCGGGCGGACAGAGTAGCATTTTATTTAAAAGTACTGTTAATAGTGGTAGTGATTACGGATATATACAATATATAGACGATGGAAGTACTAATCCAGTAGGTTCTACAGGCGAAAACGGCTTGCTAGAAATTGGTATTCAAAATGATGGGCCAAATGTATCACTTCCCAATATTGACGATATTGCAATTATGAGTTCGGGAAACGTAGGGATAGGAACACGCGGCCCTTCTAGTTTTTTACATGTAGTTCAGCCAGCTATAACAGCAGCAGGTGCGTTTACCGGTTTTACCTTTACAGGTGGCGCTCATACCGCCTTATCAGCCTCTACGGAAGTGCCAGATGTTAAATTTGATTTTGCCAGAACAGTTACATTTGCTGCTGGTGCAAAAACATTGCAGGCGGCTATGTTAATTACTCCACCAACGTATGCGTTTAGTGGTGCTACAACAGTAACCAATCCGGCAACTGTTAGAATTACTGGCCCACCAGTAGCTGGGGCTAATGCTACGTTTACAACACCAAATATTGCGTTAGATGTTAGAGGTACAATTATTGGTGCATTACCTGTGGTTGCCTACTCATTTAATAACGATGATAAAGACAATGGCGATGATCAATATTTAGGTCTTATGGCAGCCTCTAAACCTTCCACCAATGAAGTATGGATTAGAATTACAACGTCAAAGGATATTGCTATGGCTAATATAGATGCTACTGGAAGTTACTCTGGTTGGATAAATTTTGGAATCCCTACAGGATCAGCTGCAGCACCATATATAATAGCATTATCTTGTACAGCAATGATAACAAGAGATGATCAAAATGAGTGTACAGCCGTATTAGTGGCAAGAATGTCTGACGGGACTTGTTATATAAGAAGTGCAACTTCAGGATCAACTTCAGCAGTTGGGCTTCAAAACACAGCTAATTGGAGTGCTTGGACATCGTTTTCTAGTCCAGGAATGTAATATTATAACGTACATTACATGAAATATAATTTGCTAAATAAATTTTTTGTATGCTTTTTATGCTTAATAAGCATAACAGTAGCAAATGCGCAATTAGTTACCAATGATGGTTTATCAATAAAGATAGATAACGGCTTAACCGCTACCATTCAAGGAGGTTTTACCAATCAAACACATATAGCATCGTTAGGCGCAATTGACAATGCAGGTATTATAACACTAACGGGCGATTGGGATAATAAATCGGCAAATGGAGTATTTAGTAACAATACGCATGGGCATGTTAAATTTATGGGCACTGCCGCGCAGGCTTTGGGGGCTACAAGTGTTACAGGTACCGATTTTTATGATTTAACAGCAAATAATTCTTTTGCTTCAACGGCCATTACTTTGGGGCAGCCTGCTACGGTTGCTAATCAGTTAACGTTAACACTTGGGCATATTGTTACTACCTCTGCAAATATTTTAACGTTACAAACAACTGCATTAGTGCCAGTTGGCATGTCGGACAATAGTTTTGTAAGGGGGCCAATGAAACATAGTAAAAGTTCCATAGGTGCTCAAACAAAGGTGTTTCCAGTTGGTAAGGGTGCTTTTTTACATCAAATGGATTTAAACATAACTCACAGCGATGCCGCAGCAACTACTTATACCGGCGAATATTTTGCTGCTTCGGCAACAGCACTAGGATGGACTTTGCCAACAACGTTAAAATATGTATCCAAAATTGGTTATTGGGATGTTGCCAAAGGCGGTTCTGGCACAGTAATAACTGCTTCGGTTAAATTGTATTATATAGCATCCGATGATGCACCAGTAGCAACCGATTTACGTGTGGCTCGCGGCACCGCCTCTCCATGGATTGATGAAGGAGGCGTAGGCACAGCCAACAATGTTGGAACAATTACATCAACCGTACCTTTTACCACATTTGGTCATTTTTCGTTAGCCGATGTTACAAATGGTTTAAGCCCATTACCAATTGAATTATTGAGTTTTTATGCAAAACCAAATGGTACTACTGTTGATTTAAAATGGGTTACAGCATCCGAAACCAATAACGATTATTTTACCATTGAAAGAACTACAGATGGAGTTAATTTTGAATTTGTTGGTACCGTAAAAGGTGCTGGCAATAGCACTGCTATCCTAAATTATTTAATGACAGATAAAGTACCTTTTTCGGGAGTTTCCTATTACCGTTTAAAACAAACTGATTTTGACGGAAACCAAGTTTATTCTGATTTGAAAATGGTTAGTTTTGGAAACAATGAAAAATTTTCGTTTGATATTTATCCAAATCCAAATGATGGAAAAATTTTTAATTTGCAAATTACAGCAGATAAAAATGAAGAAATTTTAGTAGTAGTACATGATATGCTAGGGCACGAAATTTTTTCGAAAGTATTTATAAATATCAACGAAAATGGTAGTATTGTTCAGGCTGTTGACCCAACCGAAAAATTACATTCAGGTGTTTATATGATAACTGCTACTTCCAGTAATAAAATTTACAATAAACGATTGGTAGTAAATTAATTTTTGATTATTTACTTCTTTACCTCTTCAACAATTACAAAAATATCTTCATTGTCGCACTTCATAAGGTATTTTTCTCGAGCAAATTTTTCAAGTGTTTTTGGGTTGGAACTTAATTCCTTAATATCATCTGAAATGGAAGTAATCTCGGTAGTAAAATAATTTTTTTCATCCTCCAATTGTGTTACTTGTTGGTGTAATTTAATTTGAGTGGAAAGGTCATTTTTATCGAAAAACAATACCCATAAAGTTAGTCCTAAAAAAGTTAACAGGTATTTGTTTTTTAATAATGTGATGGTGTTTTTCATTAAAACAAAGTTAAATTGTTTATTATGTGTATGGATGTTTTTTATAAATGTTTTATTAACGTATTAATTAACATGTTTAATTGACGAAAGCTCGTAATCACTTATTTTATTTAGATCCTGAGCTGTTTGTCCGTTTTCATTGGTGTCAAACACACTAATAAATTTAGCACCATAAATTACTTCTTCATACGTGTAGGAATGCCTTGTAATTACAGTTTGTGAAAAGCCATCATCATATCCATTCAACAATATTAAAAACTCTACATTGGCTTCTTTTAGGTTCTTTTCAGTCATTCCATACAATGGGCTGTTTTCATCAATAGGATGATTGATGGTCCAAGTCATTGGAAAAAAAACAATCTTTTTTAATTCCAGTTCTAATGGCAAAAAACGGCGAACTTTAACTCCGTTTTCATCTTCAAATTTAGCTACTGTTATACGCGCTTCCATATCTGTTATTTGGCTGTTGCGCATTTTGTTGGCAATTCTAAATTGGAAAGCTGTTCCGTTTTTAAAGGGTGCAATTAATGCATTTTTGCTGTATAAAATGCGCGCTTTTGGTCTCGAAAATCTACCGTATAAAATACCCGTAGCTAATGCAAACCCTAGCAATCCAACCAATGATTCTATAGCTGCAATACCGCTTGTTAAATGATTTGTTGGACTTATTCTGCCAAAGCCAACAGTACTAAATGTTTGAGTACTAAAAAAAAATGCTTCTATGTATTTATCAATTTCGGTAACACTGTTTATACCATTTAATCCATCAACACCAACAAAATAATAACAGGTTGCAAAAAATAAATTAATGATGATGAAATAAACAAAAACAATTAAATTAAACCTGTTCCATGACATAGTAATTAAAGCATGATAAATGCTTATTGAATTCCATCTGGATTGTTCAATACGATGAATATTGAAAGAGCCATCTGTTTTAATTAAACGGGATCGCTGGGTGGATGTTTTAGTGCCAAAACCTAACTCTTTGTCTTCAATAAATTTTTTCATATACAAATATATAACTTATAACAATTACAATTGCTCTGTTGAAACATTAGAAATATAGCGTATTATTGATATTTTTGTATTTTTATTATTCAGATTTGATAAATGGACTATATAGGTAAACGCACCAGCATTTTACGAAAAGATAACGCATTAAGTATTGTAATACTTTGTAATAACGATAAAGTAAAAACCCGACTTTTATTAACTTGGTTACTATTATGGTCGGTAAGTGCTTTAGTAGTTATTGTTCAGTATTTTTTGCAAACCAATCCAAATACAAAAACAACCATTATTGTTTGGATAGGTTTTTGGGCGTATTTTGAATATAAAATAGTGATAGCTTACAGATGGAGAAAGTGGGGGAAGGAAAAATTAAAGATTGTAAATGATAAATTGCTATACAAGCGCGATGTTTCGGGAAAAGAAAAATGGAAAGAGTATGAGTTGAATCGCATAAAGGATATACGATTTATTGAATCGGAAGAAAACTCTTTTTTTGAAAATTTGAATGATTCATATTGGGTAATTGCAAACGAAAAGCTTGCATTTGATTATAACGGAACCGAAATTAAATTTGGAATTCAATTGGCAGAGGCTGAAGCCCAAGCAATTTTAAAAGTTTTGAAAAGTAAAATTTAGGGTAATTTTTACCTTAAAGAAATTTTTCAAATACCCTTCTCCAAATGGAGAAGGAGCCCAAAGGGCGGATGAGGTTTAGAATTTTGAACGGGTTTGGGTTCTGAATGGGATAATATAGCTGCAAGTAATATTAACAAACATATAGGTATCTAAGTTTTTTTTATCGCCACGTTGTTGCCCTGTTCCCGTTTGTTTATTGGAGCCAAAAGCTACTTGGTCAACATTGTGACCAGGTAAATCATACAAAGAAGGGTCGGCCAAGTCTGCTGCCATTTGTCCTTTTGCTGCTAGTATTGCATTGTTATCGTAATATACAGTACTTACATCATCAATATAATCGGTAAATGTTTTACGTATACCAGCTTCAAATCCAACAGTCCATTCCGAACTTAATGCGTTTTTGAATCCAATACCATAAGGAATACAAAAAGAAAAGCGAGAATAAGGTTTTGCTCCTCCAGGTAAACCTTGACCTTCTGTATGCAAAGGTTGAAGTGCAACCCATTTACCATCGTACTTAGTTTTTGGGTTATAAAAAAAACCTCCAAAACCTAGAAAAAGATAACCTTGAAGTTTAAAATTTTTTATTCCTTTTGCATTTTTTATTTTATAACGCCTACCCACTTGCTCTTTAGTAAAAAAAAATTCTGCTTGACTTGAAAGTTCATAAATATTAGACCTGAAACTTAAATTTCTATTGTGACGGTATTCTTCAATTGTTAAACGATCGGCACCACTTACCATTTGCCAGTACAAACCTGTTTTTACAGCCCAACGCTTTTTAAATTTATATCTGAAAGCTACTTGCGCTGATGGACGCGTCATCGAAAATTCAAAATCTTTAACAAAATTGGTTCCTATTTGGTTGGCACCACCTAGTTCCCCTAAAAAATTACTGGCACCAAAGCCAAATACCCATTCCTTTGTTTTTCTAACTTTGGGAGAATAAAAACCACCCTGCTTAATTCTTTTCATTCCCTGATACTGACCTAATACCAAAAAAGGGAAAAGTAAAAATAATACGATAGTAATTTTTTTTTGCATGTACTGTAATAAATTTTGGAAAACAAATATAAAAAAAAATGCGTGCTTTACCAATTAGCCAGCTTAATTTATACCTGATAAATAACTCTTTTACAATTTGAATGCAATTGATTTTAACCTTTTGCTTTCATTATTATTGTTGTCTTTTTCAATTAAAATATAGGAGGTAAGGTTGTTTGTTTCAAAAACATCTTTTATAGATTTTATATGTCCAGCAGGTACATCATGAGCAATTAAACTTTTCATAAGTTGCTCTGTATCCATTGTTTTTATTGCATTTTGTAAAATTTCAAAAAGGAGTGTTCGGTTAATTACGCGTTCTTGGTTTTTTGAAAATTGAGGATCAGATATTAATTGAGGTACATTTAAAATGAAACATAAAGATTGAAATTGTTTGTTGTTACCCACAGCTAAAACAATTTGTTTATTATCCTTGGTAATAAATGTTTCGCCGTAAGGGGCAATAGATGGGTGGAGTGATCCAAGGGCTTGAGGGTTATAACCAGTCATTAAAAATGAGCTTGCTTGATTAGCAAGTGATGCAATTGCTGCATCAAATAAGGAAACAGTAACTTTTGACCCTTCGTTGGTTTTTAATTTTTTTATCAAAGCAATTAAAATGGCTTCTTTTAATTGATGCGCCGCCAAAATATCAATAAATGCAACTGGCAATTTTAAAGGTCCGCTTTGTGGAGTTCCATTCATTTTCATAAAGCCTGTTTCGGCTTGTAATACAAGGTCATAAGCTGTACGGTGGTTGTTTTCGCCAAAGCCAGTTAAATGAGCGTAAATAATTGTTGGATTTATTTTTTTTAATGTTTCATAGTCCACTTTTAATTTAATATCATCGCCAGCTTTGTAGTTTGTAATAACCACATCTGCATTTTTAATTAATTCGTATACTTGTTTTTTATCTTCTTCTTCTTTCAGGTTTAAAAATAAACTTTTTTTATTCCAGTTTACAGATGCGTAATAGGCCGATATTATTGAATCTTTTTTTTCTAATCCCAATTTCCAACTTCGGGTTACATCTCCATTGGTAACTTTGTTTTCAATTTTGATTACCTCTGCGCCAAGCTCAGAAAAAAATGTGCCTACTGCTGGTCCAGCAAGTACCGAAGCTAATTCAACAACTTTTAAATCTTTAAAAAATGTGTTCATTTTAATGCTATTTGCACAAAGTTAATTTTTATTTGTCATAAATAATTTACATTATTTTATTATTTATATGTTTACATCATGGTTTCGGAAAGCAATAAATTTAAGATTAAAACAATGCGCACTATGTTGTTTTTTAGTGGAGTATTGATGATCATAAAATTTGCAGCATATTTATTGACGCATTCCAACGCTATTCTTACCGATGCTTTGGAGAGTATTATCAATGTTTTTGCAGGTGCATTTGCTTTGTTCAGTGTTTATTTTGCAGCTCGCCCTAAGGATGAGGATCACCCTTATGGACATGGGAAAATGGAATATTTTTCTGCAGGACTTGAGGGTGGGTTAATACTTATTGCAGGCTGTTACATCATCGTAAAATCGGTATATAATTTTTGGGCATCTTATACCATTCATTCAATAGATATAGGTCTTTATTTATCGGTGTTTGCGGGTTTTTGTAATTATTTGATGGGAACTTACCTGTTAAAAAAAGGAAAAATACATAATTCAACATTGATGATAGCAGATGGAAAACATTTGCTATCGGATACAGTTTCCAGTATAGGATTGGTATTGGGTTTAATCATTATTTATTTTACTAAAATGTATTGGCTAGATGGAGTAATAGCCATTGCTTTAGGAATGTATATTTTTTACACTGGATATAAATTGCTTAAAGAGTCGGTAAATAATTTATTAGATGAAGCTGATTACGGAAAGTTGGATGAATTGATAAAAATTTTGAATACCTATCGTCGTGAAAAATGGATTGATATGCACAATTTACGTGTCTTAAAATACGGTTCACATTTGCATGTGGATGCGCACATTACCTTACCTTGGTATGATAATTTAGAGGTTTCTCATTCTGAAGTATCAGCAGTAGAAAATTTAATAAAAGAGCAGTTGGAAGGGGAGGTGGAATTTTTTATTCATGCCGATCCTTGTATTTCTATTTCATGTTCAATATGTACATTAAAAAACTGTAAGGTGCGCCAATCGGACTTTATAAAACGTTTGGATTGGACATTGGATAATTTGCTGCCCGATCAGAAACATAGTATATAAACCCCAAAAACAATTGCTAACGTCATTGCGAGGAACGAAGCAATCTCAACCAAAGTAATACAACTACTATTAGATTGCTTCGTTGTGCCTCCTCTCAATGACGCGCTTGATAGAGATTTAAAAGAAGTGCCCGGGACGAGATTCGAACTCGCACGTCTTACGACATACGCCCCTCAAGCGTACATGTCTGCCAGTTTCACCACCCGGGCAATGTGTTAAGCCCCCCTTTAGGGGTTGGGGGCTTTCAAATCGGCAATGGTTTGAGTAGTATTAGCGGATGAAAATACGGTATTGCCAGCTACCAATACATTTGCGCCTGCATCAATTAATTTTTTATAATTTTTAAGATCTACTCCGCCATCAATTTCAATCAATGCTTTGGAGTTTTTGCTCTCAATTAATTGCTTTAGTTGAGCAATTTTGTTGTACGTATTTTCGATAAATGATTGCCCACCAAAGCCTGGATTAACACTCATTATACATACAAGGTCAATGTCGGCAATTATTTCGGATAATGAATTTACAGGGGTGTGAGGATTTATTGCTACTCCGGCCTTCATGCCTAAGTTTTTTATTGCTTGTACAGTTCTGTGTAAATGAGTGCATGCTTCTATATGTATTGTTAATATATCTGCTCCGGCATCTTTAAAGTGTTGCAAATACCTGTCGGGATCAACAATCATTAAATGTACATCCATTGGTTTTTTTGCATGTTTTTTAATAGCTTTTACTACAGGAAATCCAAAAGAAATATTTGGGACAAATACTCCATCCATTATGTCGATATGAAACCAATCGGCCAAACTGTTATTAATCATTTCAACATCGCGTTGAATGTTTGCAAAATCGGCAGATAAAATGGATGGGGCAATCAGGTGCTTCATTTTGTAATTTATTAAATATAATTTTTTTTGGAACGTCATTGCGAGGTACGAAGCAATCTCAACCAAAGTATTGTATTAGATTGCTTCGTACCTCGCAATAACGCCGCAATAATTAACCGCTTGCAAAAGTACAAAAAAGAAGCGGGAAAAGCATTTTGCTTTTCCCGCTTTTAAAATTTCAGATATTGAATAAAGTGTAAGGTTAGATCATATAAATTAGTTTTAGCCGAGATATGTTTTTAATATTTTACTTCTAGATGTATGTTTTAAGCGGCGTATGGCTTTTTCTTTGATTTGACGCACTCTTTCTCTTGTAAGGTCAAATTGTTCGCCTATCTCTTCAAGCGTCATAGCATGTTCGCCTCCTAAGCCAAAATACAAGCGTACAACATCTGCTTCGCGGGCGGTAAGCGTGTATAATGCACGTTCAATTTCTCTGCGCAAGGATTCGTGCAATAAGCCAAATTCCGGACTAGGACTATCGTCAGACTCCATTACATCATACATGCTACCTGCATTTTCGTCTCCTGATGTTAATGGTGCATCCATTGAAACGTGCCTGCCAGTAATTTTCATCGCTTCTTTTACTTCCGTTTCCGAAATTTCAAGTATAATGGAAATCTCTTCTGCGCTAGGCTCTCGTTCAAAATCCTGCTCCAGTTTTGAAAATGTTTTATTGATTTTATTAATAGAACCAATTTTATTAAGAGGTAATCTTACAATACGGGATTGTTCGGCTAAAGCTTGTAAAATAGACTGCCTGATCCACCAAACAGCATAAGAAATAAATTTAAAGCCCCGTGTTTCATCAAATCGCTGTCCTGCTTTAATTAAACCCAAATTACCTTCATTAATTAAATCGGGCAAACTTAATCCCTGATTTTGATATTGTTTTGATACGGAAACAACAAACCTTAAATTGGCTTTCGTTAATTTTTCAAGAGCAGCCTGATCTCCAGCGTGGATTCTTCTGGCTAGTTCTACTTCTTCATCTGCTGTTATTAATTCCACTCTACCAATTTCTTGTAGGTATTTGTCAAGTGAAGCCGTTTCGCGATTGGTAACCTGTTTGGATATTTTTAGCTGTCTCATAAAATAAATAGGAATTAATTTTTTAGAACTGGATACTAATACGCTAAGGTTATTAAAATGTTACATAAGAAATAGTTCAAAGTTATAAAGCTCAAAGTTTGGGGTAATAGACAAAAAGTAGGCTAAAAAGCTTTGAACTCCCTAATATTATTAGCTTTGAAGCAAATCAAAGGCTATGAATAAAAAAACTGCATTTTTTGCAATTCAACAATCGTTAAGAAAAACGGCATTGTAAACAAAAAACAA
>CANFLQ010000053.1 GCA_947447995.1 Bacteroidota bacterium
GCCCAATAATGACAAGCATTATATTAACCCCAGCCTTAAGGCTGGGGTTAAAGTGTAACCCATGATTACATCGGGCTTTAGCCCAAAAACTACCAAACTATTAAAGTTCAAAGTTGGCTAAAATCAAAAACTATTGGGTTGAAAGATTCGGTTGTTTTTTTGTTTCAGGGCTAAAGCCCAATAATGACAAGCATTATATTAACCCCAGCCTTAAGGCTGGGGTTAAAGTGTATCCCTTTATTACCTCGGGCTTTAGCCCAAAAACTACCAAACTATTAAAGTTCAAAGTTGGCTAAAATCAAGATAAATTGAGGTTTTTAACCTTAAACTTTCTAACTTTGAACTTTGAACTATACAACTTTAAACTAATGGATATTAAAACAGCACAGTTTGTTATCAGTAATACGGAGGTAGCAAAATGTCCTGCACCGATATTACCTGAATACGCCTTTATCGGACGTTCCAACGTTGGAAAATCTTCACTTATCAATATGTTGTGTTCACGCAAAAACATGGCAAAAACTTCGGGAAAACCGGGAAAAACCCAACTGATCAACCATTTTATAATCAATGAAAATTGGTATTTGGTAGATTTACCTGGATATGGTTGGGCGCAGGTATCGAAAGACAAAAAAGAAAAATGGAGTAAATTTATTGAACAATATATCCTAAACCGCGATAATTTGATGTGCTTGATGGTATTATTGGATTCGCGGATTCCGCAACAAAAAATTGATTTGGACTTTATGGATTGGTTGGGCGAAAATGGAATTCCATTTGTTATGGTTTTTACTAAAATTGATAAACTTTCCAAAAAACAGGTAAACGACCGCATCACCAGTTACAAAGAAGAAATGAGTGTACACTGGGACGAATTGCCTCAATGCTTTTATACATCCGCCGAAAAACAAGATGGTAAAAAAGACCTTTTGGATTTTATTTCGGATAGTAATAAGTTGTTCAAAGGAGCAATAAAAAAGCCGAAGGTTATTAGCGAATAGTTAGTAGTTAGTAGTTAATAGTTAATAGAGAATCGCCCCTATTAACTTTTAACTACTAACTATTTTTTTGCAATCAACTCCATTTTCTCACCAAAATGTTGCGCAAACCCACGCATTTCTTTTGCCATTTGAGTTTCTCCTGTTGCACGATCAAAGGTATCTGCCATTGATAAAAGACTTTGGTGATAAAACTGTTTCATTTCGTCCACCATCATGTCTTTTGTCCATAAATCTATCCGCAACGTATTGTTTTCTTTGGCATCCCAAAGTGAAATCATTACTGATTTACTTACGCTTTCTTCATTCGCATCAGAGGCGCTCCAGTCAATTTTTTCAGGCAAATTGTTTTCGTCTAGCGTAACAATAAATTTAATTTCAGATTTTTTCATTCTATTTTTATTTTAGTTAATAGCGAGTAGTTAATAGTTAATAGCGAGTGGTATTTTAGTAAAATAGAGAACAGAATTTATTTAAAATAAACTTTCCAATTCCCCTGTTAACTGTTCGCTATTGCCTAATAACTACTTTCCAGGTTTATATTTCGATTTTGCTAACAACTGCTGCGCATCATTTTGTTGCATCAATTGTTCAACAGTTATCTTCGGATTATTTTTCATGTATTGTCTTACTATTTGCCAACCAATCCAGTAGCCAATTCGCGGAGGCGAATCCTTGCTAAATGCAGAAGTAAATGGACCTTCGCTGGTAAATTTAACTATTTCCGCCTGATTGGTGGTGTATAATAATTTTTGAGCAACGAAATAGCTCCACACATTAAATTCGTTTTGAGTGCAATACTCCAATTGTTTTTGTGTATACTGAATTTTTAAAGAGTCATTCACTTCTGGAAGTAACATATCAGTTAAATACATAATTTTTCCAACGTAAATTATCTCACTTAAAAAATCGCTTTGATTCAAATTATACGGAAACTCCTCCATCATCCAGGTACGTACAGCATCTGGCGCAATGGTTTCTTTATTCATAAACATACTCTTATAACGCGGCATAGCAAGCATTTGATAAAATTTATTGTTGCTTCCCAAATACATTTCCAATCCTATTGCAATAGTGCTATCAATGTATACAACTGGAAAATTAAAACCAGACATCATGGTTGTAATCTTTGGCAATTTTTTGTCAGGGAAATAGTATTTAAAATGTTTAAAAATACCAGTAAACTCTTCTTTTAAAAACTCAACATCGGGATATATTTTCTGACAATCGGTATATGCTTGACGCATATCACGATCATTGATAAATTGCTTCATACGATAGGAGTATGAAGAATCCCTTAAATTGCCATTATTAATAACACCTGCAATATATCCCGAATAAAATTTCCCATATTTATTTTGTAATACTTCAGTAGCTTTTAAAACATTGGTTGTATCCATTGTAAAAATATCCTGCTCAAGCCGGTTAATTTTAACTTCATTTACCACAATATTCGAAACATCAACATTTATCCTACTGTTTCCACAAGAAGCTAAAAATACCATTGATAACAGAGTAACAAAAACACCGTAATTTTTCATTTCAAAAATATTTTTAAAAAATAATGGTTAATATTGTAGTGAATAAATACAATACAAATTTTAAATAACGTGCAAATTTATGAAAAATATAGCTAATTTTTTTACAATAACATCTATCCTTGCATTAAGTAATGTAGGCTTTGCTCAAAGTACGGACACAAAAATTAAAAATTTAAGATTTGGGGTAAAGTTAACTCCAAGTATAAATTGGTATAAACCAGAAGGTAAAATTATGGAACCGAATGGGGCAGTAATAAAATTTGGAGGCGGCTTAATAATTGAAAATCAATTATCAAAAATAATTTCAATACAAACTGGGTTACAAGTTGATTTGGATGGAGGAAAATTAAAATATAATAACGGAGGCTATAACACGCCCAATTCCAATACTGTAAGTTATTATTATAATAATACAGATGAGGTTATTTCAAAATATGGATCTAGACCTACGGATGCAAGTGGTGCTGCTATGTACGATTTGGACAATACGCATTTACAAATTAACGAACGTAAATTTAGCGTAACTTATCTTACTATACCTTTAATTTTAAAGATGAAGACAAAAGAAATTGGTCTTTTTACTTACTATGGGGCAATTGGGTTAAACAATTCTTTTAGATGGAAAGCTTATGCCACGGATAAGGTTGTTAGTTTAGATGCTGCATCGTATGGAACGGAATCTACTAAAACAAAAATTAATATTACAAAAGATTACAACTTGTACAACTGTTCTTTAAACCTTGGGGGAGGTACCGAAATAAACCTTGCTGGAAGCACCTCATTAATAGTTGGATTAAATTACAATTTAGGCTTTACAAATGTGCTTAAAAAAGATTCGGATTACCTTGAAAGAAGAGTGAATAATTCAGTCAATTTAAGTAAAACAACACAAATGCCTCAATCCATAAAATCTAATGCCGTTGTATTAACGGTTGGCGTATTATTTTAGTACACCTCACCCCTTCCCCTCTCCACATGGAGAGGGGTGTAACAAAATGAAAAAACAAGAAATAATAAATCACATTGTTCAATGGCTTAGCGATTATAGCCAACAAAGCAAAACCAATGGTTTTGTAATTGGTATTTCCGGTGGTATTGATTCCGCCCTCACCTCTACGCTTTGCGCCAAAACTGGCAAGCCTGTTATTTGTTTAAACATGCCTATCCATCAGCATAAAGCGGAATATGATCGCGGACATGAACACATCAATTGGTTAAAAAAAAATTTTACCAATGTAAGTTCATACGAAGTGGAACTAACCGAAACATTTAAAAACATTAGTACTGCATTGCCCGAAAATGTGCAGGATTGGCTTACAATGGCAAATACACGTTCACGATTAAGAATGACAACCTTGTATGCTTTTGCGTGTCACCACAAAATGCTGGTTGCAGGTACAGGAAATAAAGTAGAAGATTTTGGTGTTGGCTTTTTTACTAAATATGGCGATGGCGGTGTGGATCTTAGTCCGATTGCTGACCTGATGAAATCGGAAGTGTATGCACTTGCAAAAGAGTTAGGAGTTGTACCATCCATACAAACTGCAAAACCTACCGATGGTTTGTTTGCCGATGGCAGAAGCGATGAAGACCAGATAGGTGCAACGTATGATGAACTAGAGTGGGCTATGAATTTTTTAGTTGACCCGCAGGGGTTTTCGAAATTGACAGAACGCGAAAAAGCTGTGTTGGATATTTATAGTAAAATGCACAACGCCAATCAACATAAAATGAATCCAATACCGGTTTGTGAGATTCCTAAAGAGTTATTATAAAATTAAAAAACTTCTGCTTGTCTAGTTCTCGACTCCGCTCGAACTGACAACTTAAATTATTTTTAAAACTGGCTTTAAAAAATATTTAATGATAGAAACTTTATACGCCCATTTTATTAAACACCCTGTTGTTTGTACCGATACACGCAACATTAGATCAGGATCACTGTTTTTTGCTTTAAAAGGCGGTAACTTTAATGCCAATGAATTTGCTGAACAAGCACTAAATTCGGGCTGTTCCTTAGCCGTTATTGATGAAGCTAAATACAAAAAAGACGATCGTTATTTTTTGGTTGATGATGTATTAACTGCTTTACAACAACTTGCCAATTATCACCGCAAACAACTGTCGATACCCATTATCAGCATCACAGGAACCAACGGAAAAACAACTTCCAAAGAATTAGTAAACGCTGTTTTATCTCAAAAATACAAGGTGCTTGCCACCAAAGGAAACCTCAACAATCATATTGGTGTGCCACTTACACTTTTAAACATTACAAGCGACCATGAAATGGCAATCATTGAAATGGGTGCTAATCATCAGGGAGAAATTGCAACCTTATGCACTATAGCCGAACCGGATTTTGGAATGATTACCAATATTGGAAAGGCGCATTTAGAAGGCTTTGGTGGATATGAAGGTGTTATAAAAACGAAGAATGAAATGTATCAGTTTATCCAACAAAAAGGAGGGAACCTTTTTGTGAATGGCGATAATGAACTGTTGCTAAACCTTTCAAAAAATATTTCAAAAATCACTTTTGGAACCTCTGAACAAGTTGATTTTAAAGGTAAATTAATTGATTGCAATCCGTTTGTAAAATTAAAATGTGCATCAAAAAATGATGCTTCTGATATAGATATAAAACCTATTATTACTACTCAACTAATCGGCAATTACAATTTTGAAAATATTTTAGCGGCAGCTTGTATTGGTAATTATTTCAAGGTTTCGGAACAACAAATAAAGAATGGATTGGAAAATTATATTCCGTCCAATAACCGTTCACAAGTGATGCAAACAAAAAATAATTTGTTATTATTGGATGCTTACAATGCGAATCCATCAAGCATGAATGCAGCCATCGAAAATTTTGCTCAAATGCAACAAACCAACAAAATGGTGATATTGGGAGATATGCTGGAACTTGGCGATGAGAGCGAAAAAGAACATAGTGCTATTGTAAATTTATTACAACAAAAAAACATCCTCAATGTATTTTTGGTTGGTCCTCATTTTATAAAAGCAGGCAATTCAAATAACCTAAAAACATTTGCTACTGCAGATGATGTAGTAAACCACCTAAAACAACATCCGGTAAAAGATGCCGCCATTTTAATTAAAGGTTCGCGGGGAATTAAATTGGAAAAGGTGGTAGAAGTACTTTAAAAGAAGATGATGGAAGATCTTTTGCTTGCTATCGTCATTGCGAGGAACGAAGCAATCTCAACCAAAGTTCTCGTATAGATTGCTTCGTTCCTCGCAATGACGTAACTACTTACACCGCCTTTAACACCATATTTTTAAGGGCATTTATCCAAACAGGATGATCGTTTAAACTTTCCACAAGGGTTATTTTTTCTCCGCCATGTTCTTTCAAAATCTCATCGTATTCGATGCCGATTTCATAAATAGTTTCTAAACAATCGGCAACAAAAGCAGGAGAAAAAACAAGTATTTTCTTTTTACCTTCTTTCGCTTTTTGCGCTATAACCTTATCACTGTAAGGCTTTATCCACTTATCATCCAATCGCGATTGAAATGTAGTTTCGTATTTCCCTTCAGGAATATTAAGGTGTTTTACCAACTGCCGTGTTGTTTCAAAACAATTGGCACGGTAACAATAGTGATTATTTTTTGTGATGGAATCACAACAGGAGCCTAACTTACAAGTATTGGCACCATAATGCGCTGCGCCTTTCATGATGTGCCTTTCGGGCAAACCGTGATAACTGAAAATAATATAATCGTAATCAAAAAACATTTTATCCCCCTCTCCATGTGGAGAGGGGTTAGGGGTGAGGTATTTTTTTGCCACGGCAACACAAGCATCAATAAAATCAGGGTTATCATAGAACTTAGAAATAACTTCTACCGACGGTGTTACTTCCCAATGCTGCATCAAACGAATGGCTTCCTCCACCGAAGAACCGGTGCTGGAAGATGCGTATTGCGGATACAATGGTATCATAATTATTTTATCCACCTGCGCTAAACGCAATTTATCCAAAGCCGATTCTAAACTCGGACTTTGATAACGCATACCCAATTCTACAACAAATTTATCCCCTAATTCTTTTTGCAAAAGTACTTTCATCTTAATGCTATTCAGCAATAGCGGAGAGCCCTCTTTGGTCCATATTTTTTTATATAATTTAGCAGACTTTGGTGCACGAAACGGAACAATGATACCATTCACCAATAAAAAACGCCCAACAGGATTGATATCGATTACACGCGGATCGTTCAAAAATTGTGTTAAATACTTTCTTACATCCGATGTTTTAGGGCTATCGGGGGTGCCTAAGTTTATAAGTAGTACGCCTGTTTTCATTGTTATAGTTAATAGCGAATAGTTAATATAGTTAATAGCGAATGGTTAATAGTTAATTAGGCTAGCAGTATTTGTCCCTATTAACTATTAACTAATAACTATTCGCTAGATATGCAAAGCTCTTTTGCCTGTAGCATCCAAACAAGCTTCTTTAAATGATTCGGTAAATGTAGGGTGTGCATGGCTCATGCGTGAAATATCTTCGGCACTTGCACGGAACTCCATAGCAACAACCGCTTCTGCGATCATATCTGCAACTCTAGGTCCTATCATGTGTACACCAAGTATTTCATCTGTAGCTTCATCCGCCAATACTTTTACAAATCCGTCGGTATCCATGGATGCGCGCGCTCTTCCACTTGCTTTGAAAGGGAAATTACCTACTTTGTATTTTTTACCTTGCTCTTTTAATTGCTCTTCGGTATAACCAACAGCAGCAACTTCGGGCCAAGTATACACTACACCAGGTATTAAATTATAATTGATATGCGGTTTTTGTCCTGCCATTGTTTCGGCAACAAATGTTCCTTCTTCTTCTGCTTTGTGCGCTAACATAGCACCTTTCACAACATCACCAATTGCATAAATGCCTTGTACATTGGTTTGTAAATGATCATCGGTTTCAATTTTTCCACGAGCATCCATTTTTACTCCTGCATTTTCTAAACCTAAATTATCGGTATAAGGTCGGCGACCAACGGACACCAAACAATAATCACCTTTCAGTTCTATCGTTTCACCTTTCGCATTTTCGGCAGTAACAGTTACTTCTTTACCTTTTGCTTTAGCAGAAGTTACTTTGTGATTAAAGTAAAATTCGAAACCTAACTTTTTTAAACTCTTTTGTAATTCCTTACCCAATGCGCCATCCATTGTTCCAATGAGTCCGCCTGTAAATTCAACTACCGAAATTTTTGCTCCCAAACGCGCATACACCGAACCTAATTCCAAACCGATAACACCTCCACCAATAATTATCATGTGTTTAGGAACTTCTGTTAATTCCAATGCTTCTGTTGAAGTGATTACACGTTTTTTATCAATTTCAATTCCGGGTAATGATGTAGGTTTTGAACCTGTAGCTATAATGGCTTTTACCGTTTCAACTTGTGATTTTTTTCCATCAGCACCTGTGATTTCAATTGTATTTTTATTTACAAACGAACCGTGACCTGTAAATACAGTGATTTTATTTTTTTTCATCAAAAAATTAATCCCATCACAGGTTTGTTTTACAACGTCGCCTTTGCGTTTGATCATTTGTTTTAAATTCACTTTCACATCTTTTACATCAATACCATGTTCGGCAAAAGTATGCGTAGCATTGTGGTAATGCTCCGACGAATCTAACAAAGCTTTTGAAGGAATACATCCCACATTTAAACAGGTTCCACCAAGCGTATTGTAACGCTCAATGATAGCTGTTTTCATACCCAATTGCGCACAACGAATGGCAGCAACATAACCGCCGGGACCTGAACCGATTATTGTAACATCAAATTTTTCCATAAAATAATTATATAATTTTTTTATTAATAAACCTCTCCTCATGCCTCATCCGCCCTTCGGGCACCTTCTCCATTTGGAGAAGGGAAGCGGAAATAATCTATTTGGCTACGAATTTACTCTTTTTTTTATACCCTTGAAACTCAATAACCAAGAATATACAATCAAAAATACAGACAAATACATAGCAAATCGGGCGATATAATCACCAAAACGGGTATAAAACGTAAGTTCATCATTTAAAACTACTTCCCCTTTAAAAACAACTGGAGTATTCCATTTTGAGGGTTGTATTATTTCTCCTTTATGATTAATGATACAAGCTACGCCTAAATTTGCAGCACGTGCAACATATCGTCTGTTTTCTATAGCCCTTAAAGCACCGTATTTTAAAAGTTGCTGATAGCCTGGTGTATCGCCCCACCAGCCATCGTTGGTGATAATAGAAATAAACTGTGCACCGTTTTTTACATAATCGCTTACGTACTCTCCGTAAATACTTTCATAACAAATTACCGGAGCCGTTTTTATGGTGTTATCTGATGAAATAAGAACGCTTCTCTCCTCTTGTGTTCCCAGACTACCCGTTGTTCCACCCAAATCAATGGCAATGCTTTCCAGATGTTTAAAGATAAAAGGGAATGGCATTTTTTCAACGCCAGGCACCAATCTTGATTTATGATAAATTTGAATAACAGCAGTACTATCTATTTGTAAAGCGGTGTTAAAAGCATCGTAATATTCGTCGGCATCGGTAAATTTACGAGCAGTGGACGACAATGGTTCTCCCTTTTTATAAGCCTTTGCAGTGGCTGCACCAATAATAATTTTTAATTGAGGATATGATTTTATAAATTTTTTTAACATTCCTATACTAACACTTTGTTCCAACTGGTTTTCCCATAAATTTTCGGTAAGCGCTGTTTCTGGAAATATTAAATAGTCAGTGGTTAAATCCGTTTTTTGGGCAGCCATAAGCAACATTTTTTGCAACTGCTCTTGAAAACCAATAACAAATTTCACCTTATACGGATCAATATTGGGCTGAACAATAACTACGTTCACTTTTTTTCCGTTCGGATTTTTTATTGCAGGAATCATTAAAAGGGAAATGATAATTGGAAGAATTAGCAATGCAATTGCGGCAATAATTTTTTGTTTAGCCTCAGCCCCTACACTTAAAAACACCAAGCTATTCACCAATAATATCCACAAACTGCCACCAAAAGTGCCGGTATATTCATACCATTGTATCCAATTGGTGTTATCTGCAAAGGCATTGCCAAGATTGAGCCAAGGCCAGGTAAGATCCCAATCCAGATGAAAAAAATCAAATGTTATCCAAAAGCTTATAAAAACAGGTATTCCCCATTTTTTACCCAATCGTTTTTTCACTTTGTGAAACAACAAAAATACGGTTGTCATTAATAAGGAATTGCACAATATAGCCATTGCTGCACCGCCAAACGAAGCATTTTTTACCCACCAAGTAGTTAACACATTCCAAGTGAAAAATGTTAAAAAACTACATAAAAAAAGTATAAACGTTTTGTATTGTTGAGGATTTTTAAACACATTGTGTTCAACAATCAATAAAGGTACAAATGCAATAAATAGCAATGGAACTAAGCCGTTGGGAAACCAACCGAATGTTAAAAGCAAACCGCTTATAAGTGCAAGTAAATAAAGTTGATAGGTTTTCACAAAATTGATTTGAAAACAAAAGTACAAAAGTTTTGAGCAAACGGGTTAAGGCAGATAACAAACCTTTACGAACTAAATATTTTACTCGTGTATCGTAGGTTTTCCGTTGTTTAATTGTTGTAGCTTCTGTATTCATAAATATCTTTAAAACAACAAAAGAGGCAAACGCCTCTTTTGTTGTTGTTTTGTTACATTTCTGTTATTTACTACTAAGTGAGTTCGGGAGCATTAATAAAAAGGGCATTGATTTGCTATAATCCAATTCGTGATATTCTAAACCTAACACTCTTAAATTGTTGTAATAGGTTTGATGTTGTTGGTAATAATGTCTTTCGCTATCAACAAACCAAGCCTTATCGCCAAGTTTTTGTGCCAAAAACCATTTTTCTAATAGCCGACCTGTGCGACCATTTCCATCATTAAAAGGGTGGATTTTTACAAACACTAAATGAATTAAACTGGCAAAGTAAAATACTTCTTGTATAGTTAATTCAGCAGAAATTAATACATCAACATCATCATAAAATTTTTGCATTTCAGTTTCCACTTGTTGCGGAATTACTGCAACGTATTCTATTTTTCCATCGGGCGAAGCAACGTACATATTGTGTATGCGTATTTTGCCTTGTTGGTGTTTTGCTACAATATGTTTGCTCAATAATTTGTGTACTTTTTCTATGTTTTTTTTATTGAGCACATTAGTTTTGGCAAACGTGTAAGCACCGTATAAATCATCTATCTTTTTGGTGTAATTGGGTAAAAATTCAATACCAAATTTTTTATGCTTGATGTATGAATCTAATTCAATGTCTTCGCCCTCTATTTTGCTTGAAAAAACAGAAGATACCGAAGTGTAAAAACTAAAACTGTCTGAGGATATTTCCGCATCTTGCAATTTCTCAAATGAAGAAGTTAAATCTTTATTTACTTGATTTTTGTACTCTTCAAGTAAGTCTGTTGGTATAATTTTAAGTTTACTTTTCATAAGAATATTATATTTTCTTGTAAAGATCATTCACGATTTTAAACCAATCTTTAAAGTTCATGTTTTTATATCTGTTAGCATAATATTTTGTGCAAACTTCTACTGCTTCAAGAACCCTATTTTTCTTTAATAAGGGTTTAATTAAACTAACCAATTCTTTGTCTGTAATTTCAAATAGCTTGTCGGTAGGGTAATTATCAATAGGTTCAGATACCATATTGTTATTTTCGACATTATCAATCTCAATTTGTTTATTAGTAAACAAAGTTGGTAATTTATCAAAAAAATGTTCTAATGTTTCTCGTCTGAATAAAACTATCTTTTCTCCAGTAGATAGATAACCAACTTTAAATTCATTTTTCTTTATTCTGGTTTGTAAAGAATTTCTTGAATAAAGCGAAACATTACTTTTTGCATTTAATCTTTCTTTAACTTTTGTTGGATTCCAGCATACTACTGTGTCATTATCTACATCATACCCCAAAATGATAAAAGGAATATCAGCTTTAAATATTTTTGAAAAATGTGGACTATATGGCAATTGAACTCGTGTTATGTCAGGATTATGTTTGAAATATGCAGGAGATAAATTTTTGAGAAAAATGAAATAACGTTTAGTTCCCAGTTTTATTAGAAAAGGATTTCCATCCTCATAACTGAATCCATTAAGTCCATTGAGTATCTCAATGAATTTTATTTTAAGTTCCTTAGCTAATATATTTCTCATATTTATGCGTGCTACTCTTTGTTATTAAATCAATGACTTGTGCAACAAAGATTTTGTTTTTATTTGCTTTAATGGTTCAATATCTGACAAATCACTATCAAAATGGACATTAGAAATTTCTTGCCCAATAGCCCTATTATCAATTTTCGGAATTAACTCACTTTCATAAAACGCCAATGAATCAATTGCTAGTTGATAGTCAAAAAACATTTCAAATGTTTTTTCAAAGTCTTTACCAAGTGTTTCTGCTAAAACTTCATTAATGCGAAAAAGAAAATTGTTATTTGTTATTTTTTTATTAATCAATTTTACAAGGTCAAAAATTGTTTTTCCCATCCCTGTTTCCACCGCAAACACTGAGGCAATAATTAAGTTTGAATTTTTATTGGGGTTCAATTGTTCTATTGAAAAAGTATGAATTCTTTTAGTCTTTGATGTACTTTTTACTTCAACTTTATCAATACCATCATTAAAATCAAATTTGTCAGTTGACGTATGATGCCACGCCTGAATTAAATAATTTGGGTTTTTAGATTGTTCTATTACTAAAAGTTCTGCCCATAAACCTTGAATTGTTTTTTGTGGGGGCTTTGAAAATTTACTAAATAAGGTTATTAATTTTTCAACTTCTATTTTTAGTTCCTTTAATTTTGGCGATGAGGATAGTTTTTTAATTACAAAATAAACGACCTCTAAAAAGTATTCTTGCAAATCAACCGAATCCGTTTTTAAAGAAACTACTGTATAAAAGCCTTTGGTAACTTTTTTGTTATTTGATAATAGCTGACACTCCCGATTAAATTGAACTGAAATAAACTCAAGATTATAATCTAAGTTCTTTACAGTTGTTGAATGGTCGCACTTGATGAAAAACAACGGCAATCCATCAGCAGAAAGACCAATTTTATGGTTCTTTACCAAAGGTAAAGATGCAATAGCAAAACCATTGTTTTTACTACTTATCTCCTCCTTTAATTTTTGAAATATATTAAAAACTGATTGCATATATTTTATTTACTGATTCCGACAAACGAATGCACAAAATCTTCAGGATAATAAATACCAAAAGTGTAAACTACTTTATTATCCCATTGCATAGATGAATGTTTTAATTTAATTTTATGAATTTGAATACATATAGAATCTTCAAATTTAACTCCTTTATCTCCCGGATATTTATCTGCACCTGAAGTAGAGCGACCAGAAAATATTTCACTAATTTTCATTTTATTATTTTCCGTTATTAAACTTCTTTCTCGCCCTTTATCAACACTAAAAGCCATTTCAAAGATATAGGCATATTTAATTTCTTTCTTATCAGCCATATAACGGAGATATTGAATTGTAGATGATTTACGCAATGCATCAGGCATATTGGCAATCTTAAAGTCTTTCAAAAACTCAATTGCTTTATGTATATCAATTTTTATGTATCTATGATTTCTATCAGGTGTTCCAAAATCTTTAAAATCTTTGAAAGTGTTATTTGCTAAAAATTTTTTAATAAAAATGGTATTCTCGTCAATATGCTGTAACGCATTAATTTGTCGCCATCCGTTAAGTTTATGACTGATTAGGTCGGCTGATAAAATATTGTTTCTTGTTGGGTTTACATTCCCGCTTAAAATCAAAAGTTGTTCATATTCTTCTAAAGAGTTATTTATTAAATTACTTCTAAATATTTCTTCGTGTTTTACATATTCAACATATTCTGAAATAGAATCATTAGGAAGAAATACTCTGCAAGAATCAAGGTAGTTTTTTTTGTAACCAAAAAATCTACATCGTTGTTGTATTGTGTCTGCATTAGATTTTCCAACGCTGTAGCGTGGCATATAAGAAACCATTAATCCCTCAACGGTATAACCACGATTAAGCATATCTGCGCCAACTAAAATATGAGCGGTTGCATTACTCCAATCTATCTCTCTCGAACCTTGAATTACAAGTTCCATATTAGTATCAAGAATTACTTGTAAGATTTCTACCATTACTTCCTTAAAAGAAGGAGGGTTTTCAATTCGTCTTACAGCTTCATTATAATTTTCTTTAAACTCATTTATTAATTCTGATTTACTCGGGTCGCCATCTAACAGTTGTAATCTATCTGACCAACTATCGATAAGTTTTTTTACCCAATCATAAAATTGCCTACTAGCATCTTGTTCCCTGTCTGCATGAATCAACATAGAAAGAAAATTTTCTTTACCTTGAATGTTTACCGTAACCGCAACTCCACAAATAAAAAGTTGTAACGCATCAATTAAACTTTGTGGGCATTCAACGAGATGATTGTGCTTGTGATGATATACTTCTTTATCAGGAATTGTTATAATTAAATCTGTGTTGTCTTCAAAAAATGTTTTGCCTCCAGTATATGTTTTACCTGGAGTTAATACTTTATGAAATTTTGGGGACAGTAAGTCCATTATGTTAATTAATAATGGGCCTTGTGGCGTTGCGGTGTATTGTATATATGAATGATTAAAAAGTGCCGCTCTTAAATTTAGAATACTTGAGTAAGTCGAACTAAATTCATCATCCTCCCAATCTTCTGACTTACTATTTTTTCTTGCATAAGTATTTAAACTTGCTTGGTCTGCTTCGTCATCAATTATCAGAACTCCATTGTTACCTAGAGCATCTCTTACTTCGGGAGTTTTAAATATGTTTGTTAGCTCCTCAATATGTTTGTAATGCTTTAAAACCGTTATAAGGATTGCGGGTTTGTGATTAAGTCCTAATGCGTTTTTTATTTTTAAATGAACATTATCGTCAACGGTTGGGCTTTTATAAACTTTATAAAATCGGCTATTATCAGATTCTGTTAGTAAATCTTTTTTTAATCTTTTCGTTGTTTGCTCAAGTAAATTAACCTTAATACCTGCGAAATAAATAATTATTCGAAAGCCGTTATCAATTGCTAAAGCCGTAAGTGTAGTAAATGACATCGTTTTACCGCTTTGAACGTAACCAATAGCTATTCCAGTAGTGCTACCAATTGTAGAAACAGGATTGATACAATTCTTTAAAATGCTTCCAGATTCATTCAACAAAGTTTCTTTTTCTTGACTATCTAATTTAGTTAGTCTATTAATTAAATCTTGCGTTCGCAAACCTTGAACTATATTAAAATCAGATTTATTTGGCTCAATAATTTTTATTGTTTCTTTCATAGTCTACATATTTCTTAAAAAGCTATTGAAATTAATTCTAACATTCCCTGCATTCTTTGTGCCTTGAGATGGTGCTATAATTTCGGCAAGAACTAAAGAGCGAATGATTAGCAGAATAGGTTGATAGTCTTCCTCTTTTTTGAGTTTTTCAAATCGTGTAAAAAATGGATGGGCAAGGTTAATTTTGTAAATTACTTTTTTAGCAAAAAGCTCATCATCTTCAATTGAAAGAGAATATAGGTCAGATATTGATGGTTCAGTAATTAACTCGACTTTGAGTTTATATTTTTCTCCTTTAATATCTATAATGTCCTCGTGCGAATCAATTGTTTTTGCCTTTTTAATTAGCTTTTCATTATTTGATGCTAATGTTTTACTTTCTATTTCTTTTATAGAAGTATCAACTTTTGATTTTAAGTTCGCTTGACTTGTCGTTTTCTTTAAATTATTTACAATACTTTTTGCTACTTTAACATTGCTTTCCGCTGTTTTGGGTTTTATATATTTTTCGGCTTGAGTATATAAGTCGAAATCTTTACTGGAAATTTCTGTTTGTAATGCTTCCATTAACGCTTCCAAATCTTCTTGTTCCTGAAAACTTCCTTTATTAAAACTGACAGCAAACCCCTCTAATTCTAACTCGCCAAAAATTCTTTTATATCTCGGAGAACCAATTTGTCCGCATATTGATTTCGGTCTATATTTTTCATCGTGGCTACCTTCTATTACCCTACCTCGTCTGAATAAGGAGAGACCATTGATTTCACTCGTACTCATTGTATTTAGAATTGCAATAAACCCTTTAACTTTATATTTTCCTGTAGAAAAATTTATTTCTTTTTTCCATTCAATAGATTTACCGTGAAGGTTATTATAAAATGGGGCTTTTAAAATTTCAGGTTCTTCGTGAACGAGTTCTTCATTATTTATAAAAAGTTTCATATCGCCTTTGCGAATAAACTTTCTGTATATGCTTACCAAATGCTTTTTAATTTTATCCATTTGATAAGAGGATGGGGCATTTTTAGAAAGATTATGCAAAATTATTTCCGTGAAATGCGTTCCCTTTGGCGTGTCTGTATTTTTTACTTTTAATAATTCTTTTTCCTCTTCTAAAACTTTTTTTAAATCAAACTCAACAAACCTTTCCTCCCCCTCATCAAGAGCAGCTGTTCTTACTGACCATAAATCAGCTAACCAAATAGATGCAGTTTTCATACCCATACCAAACTCGTGTAATCCTGTATTATCAATTGGAATATTAGCTGGTTCAAATGCTCTTTGAAAATTTTTCGTATCAATGCCTGCGGCATTGTCATATATTTTTATAAAATTATTTTCCCAATCTATATTTATTCTTACTTCAAATTGATATTTCCCTTTATTCGCTTTTTGTAATTTTAATTTATTGTTTTCAAAACTTTGAACAGCATTATCTACATACTCCCCTAAAGCAAACCAAACCTTATTGTTTAAATTGCGAAATTGTCCGTAAACACCTGTTTGAATCTTAATTGATACTGTATTTATATTACTCATTATTTAATAAGGTTTATTGCGATGTTTTTAATTACGCAAACATTTACCGCATTACCCAATGCTCTAAATGCTTTTGCTGTTGTATTTGGTAATTCTTTAAGTCCATCCATACATTGTAACTTTGCCGCTTCTTTGTGAGTCATGTATCGACCAAGCCAAGGGAAAATGGGGATTTGAGTTGTGGTTAAAACTAATGCTGGTGAAAATGTCGGCATTTTAACTCTTATCCCCGATGGACGAAATTGTAAAATTTTATCTTCAATTATTAAGGGGACTTTATTACCGCAATTCCATTCAAATTTTTGATGACTATTTTCAAACTCTAAAATTTTTGGAATCCATTTATCCAACCATTTTTTATGTTTTAAATAAAATTCTCTGTTAGCTTTGATATAATATTTTTTCCAGTGAGGAAACTCTTTTTGGTCTATTTGTGAATAGATTGGCAAACATTCTATTATTTCATCAAATGAGTGTCCGTCAATTTTACAACCAAATTTCCCTTCGTATTTTTTTAGTTCATTTGAAGATGACGTTATAGGCGCTTTGCCTTCGTATGGATAAGTTGCACCAAATTCCATTGCCCAAATGGGAAATCTTGGGACTTCTTCACTCGTTAAATTATTTAAAAATTCCTGCCATACCTTTAGATGATTAAGTGAAGTCGGCTTTATTGCTGTGTATTCTTTAGGCTTTTTTTCAATAATAGATTTGATAGAAAGCGTTCCTTTAAAATCTCCTTCTGGAAATTTAAAGTCCGTAAGCCCACCTTTCTTTTTTAATCTACAAACAATGTAGATTCTTGAACGATGCTGTGGTATTCCAAATTTATGAGGGGATAAAACTTGTTCTTTTACATCATATTTTATTGAAAGTTTGTTGTAAATATATTGCCAAGTGTTTCCATCATCGTGTCCTTTTAAATTTGGAACATTTTCAAGGAAAATATACTCAGGGTTATGATGGTCTGCTATTTCCATAATACGATCAAAGAAATTTCCGTTGTTTTCGTCCCCTAAACCATTTTGTTTTCCTGCTTTAGAGAAGGGTTGACAGGGAAAACCTGCGCATATAATATCGTGTTTTGGTATTTCTTTTTTAATATCAACGGCGTTAATATCACCATTACAAGAAATCCCATAATTTGATTTATACAATACTCTCAAGTCATCGTTTATTTCACTTGCAAAAACGCAAGTGTGTCCTAATTCGTGAAGAGCAAGATGAAAACCTCCAAGTCCAGCAAATAAATCTATAAATTTTAATTTTCTCATTCAGTAATTATTCCTTTGGGTTGATATGCTAAAAAAATCATTTTATACTGGCGATTTAGTCGGTTAAAATTACGCAAAATATGCTAGAAAATAGCATTAATGCCTTTTGGTGGGTTGGTAAATTGGCTCTTTGGTGAGCTTTGGTTTGTGTGTCGGCTTGTGCGGCTTACCAATGTGCCAATGTGCGAGGGCAGAATTTCAAAATTTTGAGCGGTGGCAAAAAAATTAAAACACGAAGCGTTGGGCTTTCGTGTCGGTATAATTGGGCTTTTCTTTTTGTTGTTTTGAAGTCCTTTTTTCAAGTTATAATTGTTATCGATGTCCTTCTTACGCTTGCTACTAACGGTTGGCAGCCTTATGTGGTGCTGGTTTAGAAACCACTTCACTGTCTTACCGCACTAAAGATATAAAATGTTCCGAACTTTCTGGCAAGCGCCAAAACTTTCTACCGCTGAAAAATGCGCTTGCAACTTGCACGAACCCAGCATCACATAAGGGTGCTGTTAGGGGCTGCCTTACTTTTCGGGCTTCTGTCCAATAAAACCAGTCGCACAGCCGTAAAAATATGAACGATATTCTGTTTTAAGTCCTACGTTTCTAAATATTTCACTAGCTAGTTTCGCATTTTCAAATTTGTCTATGTAGCGCCATAACATTTTGTATTCGGTTGGGTTACCAAGTAAAAGTCTACCGATTATAGGAATTACTTGACTAAGATAAAACTGGTAAAAACCTTTCAAAATAGTGTTTTCAGGCTTAGATACTTCGACAAAAGAAAATTGTCCGTCTGCTTTTAAAATTCTTTTTGTCTCGCTTGCTAGCTTTTCTAATTGTTCTGTGTTGAATGTTTTTAGTCCGAATGAACATATGACAAAGTCGAAATGATTACTTGGAAGTTTACTTTGTAATATGTCTTGCTGTATTAAATTAACTTCGTTTTTAAAGTGGTCTTCGTTTTTACGTTCCGCATTTTTCAACATTTCTGATGAAAAGTCAAGTGCTGAAATATTTGCATTAGGGAATTTATACTTAATAGAATTCCATGTTTCTCCCATACCAGTCAATAGGTCTATGACTTCAATTTTATGGTTGTCTTTTTGAAATGGTTTTAAAATTTCAGTCCTCCAGCGAATTGAAAATCCAAAGGATGTTATATAATTCATTCTTTCGTATGAGCTAGACATCCCATTGAAAAGTCTTTTCACATATTCGGGATTATAAATATTATCGGTCATTCAATACTGTTTTCCATTTAGTTGTTTCAGCGAATTCTTTGATAATATTGTTTCTAGTTACAAGGAGTTTCGTCAGATATTTAGTCAGGATTAAGCGGTCAACAATTCTACCTAGAATACCGAATGGTGATTGAAATTTAAAAGTGTCTTTCATTACTACTTTGTCGCCTTGTAATTCAAAGTAATGGTCGTGGATGATATGCTTGAAAGC